>DXGF01000023.1 GCA_019114065.1 Candidatus Dorea gallistercoris | reverse complement strand
GGCCGCTGATCACGGGGCGCCCCTTCCGGAGCGTACATCATACCATTACCAGGAGCGCCCTGGCAGGAGGGGGAGGCATCCCGCTGCCGGGGGAGATCAGCCTGGCCCATGGAGGGGTCCTGTTTCTGGACGAGCTGGCGGAATTCCAGGGGAATGTCCTGGAAACGCTGCGGCAGCCCCTGGAAGAAGGCCAGATCCGGATCACCAGAAGTCACGGAAATTATGTGTTCCCGGCCAACTGTATCCTGGTGGCGGCCATGAATCCCTGTCCCTGCGGAAATTACCCGGATCTGGAGAAATGTACCTGTACGCCGGCCAAGGTGCGGCAGTATCTGGGGCGGATCAGTCAGCCGCTGCTGGATCGGATCGATATCTGCGCGGAGACCAGCCGTCTTCCCTACCGGACGCTGAGAGAGACAAGGAAAGCAGAAAGCTCGGCGGAAATCCGCAGGCGGATCCTGGCGGCCCGCCAGATCCAGAAAGAGAGATACCAGGGGGACGGCGCAAGGACCAACGCGATGCAGACAGCCCGGGAGCTGGAGCGGTACTGCCCTCTTGAGTCCAAAGAGGAAGAGCTGCTGCAGAAGGTTTTTGATCGTATGCAGCTGACCGCCAGGACCTGTCACAAGATCTTGAAAGTAGCCAGGACCATCGCGGACCTGGAAGGGGAAGAGAAGATCAGGGAAGGGCACTTGATGGAAGCCATCGGATACCGGACGATGGACAAGAAGTATTGGGGGAGGTAGTCTATGATCTACGAATATTGGCTTGCAGGCATCCGGGAGATTTCCGGAGCAAAAAAACGCAGTTTAAGAGAATACTACGGAAACGGAAAGAACATATATTATATAGAAGAAAAGAGACTGGGACAGAATGAGATATTAAATGAGAAAGAACAGGCTGCCCTGATCCTGGCAAAAAAAGACAGAAATCTGGAAGAAAGCTATCAAAAGGCGCAGGCGGCGGGAATCCGATTTGTTCCTTACTTCCTGGAATCCTATCCGAAGCGGCTAAGGGAGATTCCCTCTCCCCCCTACGCTCTGTATGTGAAGGGGAAAATTCCCAGAGACGACCAGCCCTCGACAGCGATCGTGGGAGCCAGAAACTGTACGCCTTACGGGGAGCAGATGGCCATGGAGTTTGGTTTTGAACTGGCCCGGGCAGGAGTCCAGGTGATCAGCGGGCTGGCCAGAGGCATCGACGGCTCCGCCCAGCGGGGAGCGCTGAATGGGGGAGGAGAGGTGTTTGCGGTACTTGGATGCGGGGTGGATATCTGTTACCCAAGAGAACACATCGGTCTGTACACAGATCTTTGGAGAACCGGCGGCCTGCTCTCAGAACTGAGCGTGGGAAGCCCGCCTCTTCCGGCACATTTCCCGGTTCGCAACCGCATCATCAGCGGACTGGCGGATCAAATACTGGTCATGGAGGCCAGAGAGAAAAGCGGATCTTTGATCACGGCAGACCAGGCGCTGGAACAGGGCAGAGATGTATATGCCCTCCCAGGGCCTGTTTCCAGCTCTTTAAGCCGGGGCTGTCATCTGTTGATCCAGCAGGGGGCGGGACTCTTACTGTCCCCTGCGGATTTCCTGGATGAAATCGGAAGATTAGTGGAAAGAAACGGACAAAAATCTGACAAAAATAAAAAAATACTTGAAAGTCCCGAAAATATGTTGTATAGTTGTCTCGATTTCTTCCCAAAGAGTATAGACCAGCTTCTGGCTGAGACGACTTTCGCCCCTGGAGAACTCCTGGGGCTTTTGATGGCGTTGGAACTGAAAGGCTATATTCGGGAGGTTTCCAAGAATTATTATGTAAGGATCCATTGATCTAAAGGCGGTGGGTCCTGGATGGAGGATACAGGTTTTATGGCGCGTTATCTTGTAATCGTGGAGTCACCGGCTAAGGTCAAGACCATAAAGAAATTTTTGGGGAAAAACTATGTCGTCACCGCATCCAACGGTCATGTGCGGGATCTTCCCAAAAGCCAGATGGGAGTTGATGTGGAACATGATTTTGAGCCGAAATATATTACGATCCGGGGAAAGGGCGAGCTGCTGGCTGGACTGCGCAAAGAAGTGAAGAAAGCAGATAAGGTGTATCTGGCTACCGACCCGGACCGGGAAGGAGAGGCCATCTCCTGGCACTTGAGCAAAGCGCTGAATCTGGAGGATAAGAAGACCTATCGGATCAGTTTTAATGAGATTACTAAGAACGCGGTCAAAGAATCGCTGAAAAACGCAAGGGATATCGATATGGATCTGGTGGATGCCCAGCAGGCCCGCCGGGTGCTGGACCGGATCGTGGGATATAAGATCAGCCCCCTTTTGTGGGCCAAGGTAAAGCGGGGACTGAGCGCCGGTCGTGTCCAGTCAGTAGCTCTGCGGATCATCGCGGACCGGGAAGAGGAGATCAGCGCCTTCATCCCGGAAGAATACTGGACCCTGGACGCCCAGCTGAAAGCGCCCGGCGAGCGCAGGAGCGTGACTGCCAAATTCTACGGCACCGCGGACAAGAAGATGACCATTTCCTCAAAAGAGGAACTGGACCAGATCCTGGAAGAGATTCAGGATGTCTCCTATTATGTGGAGGATGTAAGAAAAGGAGAACGGATCAAAAAGACACCGGTGCCCTTTACCACCAGCACTTTGCAGCAGGAAGCATCCAAGGCACTGAATTTCGCCACGGCAAAGACCATGCGGATCGCCCAGCAGCTCTATGAAGGAGTGGACATCAAAGGAAATGGGACGGTGGGCGTGATCACCTATCTGCGTACCGACTCCACCCGGATCTCCGAGGAAGCGGATGCCAGTGTGAGAAACTATATCGGGGAAAATTACGGCAGAGAATTTGTCGCTCCGGGAGGCGGAAACGCGGGGAACGGCAAAAAGATCCAGGATGCCCACGAGGCCATCCGCCCCACGGACGTGACCCGTACACCGGCTCAGATAAAGGACTCTTTGACCAGGGATCAGTTCCGCCTCTATCAGCTGATCTGGAAACGATTTGTGGCAAGCCGGATGCAGCCGGCCAGATATGAGACTACCTCCGTGCGGATCGCGGCGGGAGACTATCGGTTTACAGTGGCGGCGTCCAGGATCGTGTTTGAGGGGTTCCGGACGGTATATACAGAGGCAGGAGAAGAAAAGGAAGAGAAGAATGTCCTGCTCAAAGGCCTGGAGAAAGGCATGGAGCTTACCCGGGAAGACTTCGAGGCGAAACAGCATTTCACTCAGCCTCCAGCCCATTACACCGAGGCGGCCCTGGTAAAGACTCTGGAGGAACTGGGGATCGGACGGCCAAGCACCTACGCGCCGACGATATCCACCATCATCGCCAGGCGGTATGTGGCAAAGGAGAACAGGAATCTCTATCTGACCGAACTGGGTGAGGTTGTGAATCACATCATGAAGCAGTCCTTCCCCAGTATCGTAGATGTGAATTTCACGGCCAATATGGAGGGGCTCTTGGACGGCGTGGCGGAAGGAAAAGTCTATTGGAAGACGATCATCGAGAACTTCTATCCGGACCTGGAGACCGCCGTGGAGAAAGCGGAAAAAGAACTCCAGGCAGTCAAGATTGAAGATGAAGTCACGGATGTGATCTGCGATCAGTGTGGGCGGAATATGGTAGTCAAATACGGACCCCATGGAAAGTTCCTGGCCTGTCCGGGATTCCCGGAATGCCGCAATACCAAGCCCTATCTTGAGAAGATCGGTGTCAAATGTCCGCTCTGCGGGAAAGAAGTGGTGCTGCGCAAGACGAAAAAGGGCCGGAAATACTATGGCTGCGAGGGGAACCCGGAGTGTGAGTTCATGTCCTGGCAGAAACCTTCCGAAGAACATTGTCCGAAGTGCGGATCCTACATGGTGGAGAAGGGAAATAAGCTTTGCTGCGGTAATGAACAGTGCGGGTTTGTGGAAAATAAAGAAAATTCCGAAAAAGAAGAGAAATAATTGATAAATCCGTTGAATGTTTCTAAAATGTATGATAACATTACATTCAAAGGATGGAGGAATGCAAATGAGCGTACAATTATTGGATAAAACCAGAAAAATCAACAAATTACTGCATAATAATAATTCGAGTAAGGTAGTGTTTAATGACATCTGTGCGGTTTTGGCAGAAATATTGAACTCAAATGTATTTGTAGTAAGCAAAAAAGGAAAGATTCTCGGGGGAAGCAAATACGACACAGTTCCATATATCGAGGAACTGATCGAAAAGGATGTCGGAAAACATATCGATGAAATGTTGAACGAGCGCCTTTTGAGCATTCTTTCCACAAAAGAAAATGTCAATCTGGAGACGCTGGGCTTTTCAGAAGAAGCGGTGCGGGGCTATCAGGCGATCATCACGCCGATCGAGATCGCGGGAGAGCGTCTGGGCACACTGTTCATCTATAAACTGGGCGAGATGTACGAGATTGACGACATCATCTTAAGTGAATATGGAACTACGGTGGTAGGGCTGGAGATGCTCCGGTCCGTCAATGAAGAGAGCGCAGAGGAAACGAGAAAAGAACATATTGTGCAGTCGGCGATCAGTACCCTGTCCTATTCCGAGCTGGAGGCGATCATTCATATCTTTGACGAACTGGATGGGACAGAGGGGATTCTGGTGGCCAGCAAGATCGCGGACAGAGTGGGGATTACCCGCTCGGTGATCGTCAATGCCCTGCGGAAATTCGAGAGCGCCGGGGTGATCGAGTCCCGGTCCTCCGGTATGAAGGGGACCTACATCAAAGTGGTCAATGATTATGTGTTCACAGAACTGGAACAGATCAAGAAGGAAAGAAACAGCTGAGGAGAAGAATCATGTATGAAGATTGTTCCGCTAAATTAAAAATGGAACGCATGATCTTAAAAGACGGTTTCTTCGATGAGACGGTCCACCACTGCAAGGTGATCACATACATTCCGGAGAAGGAGAAGATCTATCTGCTGACAGGGAAAACGGAGCTGCCTGTTTTTTCTCTGGATGCGCTGTACACTTGTGTCCTTGAGGGCGAGGAGGAAACGGTTCGATGCGAGGGCCAGATCCGGGAACGTTACTGGAATAAGCTGGGAAGGGTGATCGTGTTCCATATCCAGAACGGATTTTATAAAAATCTTGTAAAGTGAATAAAGGATGTTGACAAACGAACCAGAGAGTGCTATTTTATATCTAGAGTCTTTTAGCACTCTCTTTTTATGAGTGCTAACAACCCTGAAGATAGATGTTTAAGGAGGCATAAATTATGAAATTAGTACCATTGGGAGACAGAGTCGTATTGAAGCAGCTTGTCGCGGAAGAGACAACGAAGTCGGGGATCGTGATCCCGGGACAGTCCAAAGAAAAACCACAGCAGGCGGAAGTGGTAGCCGTTGGACCTGGCGGAGTGATCGACGGGAAAGAAGTCAAGATGAACATCACAGCCGGACAGACGGTGATCTACTCTAAGTACGCCGGAACAACGGTGGAGATCGACGAAGAAGAATATATCATTGTAAAACAGGATGATATCCTGGCAGTGGTTGAATAAAAAATCAAAATAGTTTAGGAGGCATGCAGCTATGGCAAAGGAAATCAAATATGGCGCTGATTCAAGAGCGGCGCTGGAAGTAGGAGTAAATAAACTGGCAGATACCGTAAGAGTGACCCTGGGACCAAAGGGAAGGAACGTAGTTCTGGACAAATCCTTTGGCGCTCCGCTGATCACCAATGACGGTGTGACCATCGCAAAAGAGATCGAGCTGGAAGATCCGTTTGAGAATATGGGGGCGCAGCTGATCAAGGAAGTCGCATCCAAGACCAACGATGTGGCAGGTGACGGTACAACCACAGCGACGGTCCTGGCTCAGGCAATGGTACACGAAGGAATCAAGAACCTGGCGGCGGGAGCGAATCCGATCATCCTGAGAAAAGGAATGAAGAAAGCGACAGACAGCGCGGTGGACGCGATCGCCAAGATGTCCAGCAAGGTCACCGGTAAAGATCAGATCGCGAGAGTAGCGGCGATCTCCGCGGGAGACGAGGAAGTCGGCGAGATGGTAGCAGACGCCATGGAGAAGGTCTCCAATGACGGTGTCATCACCATTGAGGAATCCAAGACCATGAAGACAGAACTGGATCTGGTAGAAGGTATGCAGTTTGACCGCGGCTATGTTTCCGCGTATATGGCAACTGATATGGATAAGATGGAAGCAAACCTGGAAGATCCCTATATCCTGATCACAGACAAGAAGATTTCCAATATCCAGGATATCCTTCCACTGCTGGAGCAGATCGTACAGTCTGGCGCAAGACTTCTGATCATCGCTGAGGATATCGAGGGAGAGGCTCTGACCACCCTGATCGTCAATAAACTGCGTGGAACCTTCAATGTAGTGGCTGTAAAGGCTCCGGGCTATGGCGACAGGAGAAAAGAGATGCTCAAAGATATCGCAACATTGACCGGCGGCCAGGTGATTTCCGATGAACTTGGCATGGACCTGAAAGAGACCACCATGGATCAGCTTGGAAAAGCGAAATCTGTAAAGGTTCAGAAAGAAAACACCGTAATCGTAGACGGACTTGGCGATAAGAAAGCCATCTCTGACCGGATCGCTCAGATCAAAGCCCAGATTGAGGAGACTACTTCTGATTTCGACAGAGAGAAACTGCAGGAAAGACTTGCGAAGCTTGCAGGCGGTGTGGCTGTGATCCGTGTGGGAGCCGCTACCGAGACGGAGATGAAAGAAGCCAAACTGCGTATGGAAGACGCTCTGGCGGCGACGAGAGCGGCAGTAGAGGAAGGCATCATCGCAGGAGGCGGTTCCGCGTATATCCACGCCGCGAAAGAGGTGGCGAAGCTGGCCGATACTCTGGAAGGCGATGAGAAGACCGGCGCGAACGTGGTGCTGAAAGCGCTGGAAGCTCCTCTGTTCCACATTGCGGCTAACGCGGGTCTGGAAGGGCCGGTGATCATCAGCAAAGTGGCAGATTCAGAGGCTGGCACAGGATTTGATGTTCTGACAGAGCAATATGTGGATATGGTAAAACAGGGCATCCTGGATCCGGCCAAGGTGACAAGAAGCGCGCTCCAGAACGCCACTAGTGTTGCTTCCACGCTGCTGACCACCGAATCTGTTGTGGCCAACATCAAGGAAGAGACTCCCGCAATGCCGGCTGGCGGCGGGGCTGGAATGGGTATGATGTAATCTGTTCCGGGATGAAAATGGATTTTAGAAAACTCTCCTTCGGGGGAGTTTTCTTTTTGTGCCAAAATATGATACAATGGTTTCAATCAATATTGTGTTTTGGAGGAAATAAGATGAGTGATTATTATACAGAGCAACTGATCAAAAAGCAGACAACCATGAAGGATATCTGTGTGAAGATCCTTCTGATCCTGGCGGCGGTCGTGTCAGTCCTGATCGTCTTTTTGTTCCCTCTTGGGATCATTCTTCCGGTGGCGGTGATCGTGGCGGCTGTGATCTTCTTCCGGCGGCTGGACGTGGAGTATGAGTATCTTTATGTAAATGGAGACCTGGATATTGATAAGATCATGCACAAGGCTAAAAGAAAGAGGCTTTTCTCCATGAGCGTGAATGACCTGGAGCTTCTGGCTCCTGTGGACGCGGTGGAGCTGCGTCAGTACCAGAGAGCCAAAACCTATGACTATACCTCCTGTTCTGGACAGGGAAAGGTGTACGCGCTGGTAGTGGCTGAGCGGGGACAGACAAAGAAGATTCTTTTTGAGCCAAATGAAACGATCATTGAAGGTTTCTATCTCCTGACACCTCGGAAAGTGGTGCGCCGGTAAAGAAGAGGTTGACAGACAGAGAGGGAATTCGTTATCATAGCATTTATAGTACCAACAGAGAAAGAGAGGAAATAACATGGGAAAGATTATCGGAGAGGGGATCACGTTTGATGATGTGCTGCTGGTCCCAGCCTATTCAGAGGTGATTCCGAATCAGGTGGATCTGTCCACGAATCTGACAAAAACGATCAGGCTTCATATTCCAATGATGAGCGCCGGAATGGATACGGTGACAGAACATAGAATGGCTATTGCTATGGCCCGCCAGGGAGGGATCGGAATCATTCATAAAAACATGTCCATCGAGGCCCAGGCGGAAGAAGTAGACAAAGTAAAGCGATCAGAGAACGGGGTCATCACGGATCCCTTTTACCTGTCTCCGGAGCATACCCTGGAGGACGCTAATCGTCTGATGGCAAAATTCAGGATTTCTGGGGTGCCGATCACAGAAGGAAAGAAGCTGGTGGGGATCATCACCAATCGGGATCTGATGTTTGAGGAGGATTTCTCCAAGAAGATCAAGGAATCCATGACTTCTGAGGGGCTCATCACAGCTCTGGAAGGGATCACCCTGGAGGAGGCCAAGAAGATCCTGGCCAAAGCAAGGAAAGAGAAACTTCCGATCGTGGATAAAGACTTTAACTTAAAAGGACTGATCACCATCAAGGATATCGAGAAACAGATCAAGTATCCCCTCTCCGCTAAGGATGCCCAGGGACGGCTGCTGTGCGGAGCGGCTCTTGGCATTACCGCCAACTGCCTGGAGCGGGCGGCGGCCTTGGTGGAAGCTAAGGTGGATGTGGTGGTCATGGATTCCGCTCACGGACATTCCGCCAATGTACTGCGCACGGTGGACATGGTGAAGTCCAAGTTCCCGGATCTTCAGGTGATCGCGGGAAATGTGGCTACGGGAGCGGGAACAGAGGCGCTCATCAAAGCTGGGGCAGATGCGGTCAAAGTAGGCATCGGACCGGGCTCCATCTGTACCACCCGGGTGATCGCAGGAATCGGTGTTCCTCAGATCACAGCGGTCATGGACTGTTATGAGGCGGCGGATAAGCATGGGATTCCGATCATTGCCGACGGCGGGATCAAGTATTCCGGGGACATGACGAAAGCCATCGCGGCGGGGGCCAATGTGTGCATGATGGGGAGTATGTTTGCTGGCTGTGACGAGAGCCCTGGAACCTTCGAGCTGTACCAGGGGAGAAAGTATAAGGTCTATCGGGGCATGGGTTCCATCGCCGCTATGGAGAATGGAAGCAAAGACCGGTATTTCCAGACGGACGCCAAGAAACTGGTGCCGGAGGGGGTAGAGGGCCGGGTGGCCTACAAAGGCAGTGTGGAAGACACAGTCTTCCAGCTGATGGGGGGGTTGCGTTCTGGTATGGGGTACTGTGGAGCGTCCACGATCGAAAATCTAAAGACGAAGGGACAGT
Organism: Candidatus Dorea gallistercoris; assembly: GCA_019114065.1. Lineage (GTDB taxonomy): Bacteria > Bacillota > Clostridia > Lachnospirales > Lachnospiraceae > Massilistercora > Massilistercora gallistercoris. The sequence goes on along the minus strand of DXGF01000023.1, from coordinate 51,441 downwards.
TTGTGAAGATATCATCAGCGTCCCTCAAGGAAAGCCACCCTCATGACATCCACATTACGAAAGAGGCGCCAAATTACAGTATTGAGGAATAAATCAAAGATCACGATCAGAAACGGGACCGAAGGGACAGTTGGATCAGCCTGAGGAGGGGCACTTGTCCGGAGTCCCGTTTTCCTATGGCAAGGGAGGAGAAAGATGAGAGCCGACAGAGCAGATCCTGCTTGGTTGGAGGATCCGAAAGTGTTTGCGGTAAACCGGATTCCGCACCATTCAGACCACAGATTTTATGAAAAACCAGAAGAAGCGGAAAAAGGCGGCGATATGCCTCTCAAGCAGAGTTTGAACGGAGAATGGCAGTTTGACTGGGCTCCAGATCCAGGAAAGCGGCAGAAAGATTTTTATAGCATGCAGTTTGACAACAGCGGCTTCTCCAGGATCCAGGTGCCGGGCCATATAGAGACGCAGGGATTTGGACGGAACCAGTATGTAAATTCTATGTATCCCTGGGATGGGATAGAAGAGATCCACCCGCCAGAGGTACCGGAGAAGGATCATACTGTGGGGAGTTATGTACGATATTTTACTCTTCAGAAGAACTTGAGGGGGAAAAGGGTGTTCCTGTCCTTCCAAGGGGTTGAAACGGCCTTCTTTGTGTGGATCAATGGAAATTTCATCGGTTACAGCGAGGACAGCTTTGCGCCGGCGGAATTTGAAGTGACGGAAGAGTTGATGGAAGGCGTGAACAAGCTGGCGGTCGAGGTACATCAGAGAAGCAGCGCAAGCTGGATTGAAGACCAGGACTTCTTCCGGTTTTCCGGAATCTTTCGGGAGGTGTTTTTGTACGCGATCCCCCGCGCCCATGTCTGGGATCTTTTTGTCAAGGCAGGGTTAAAGGAAGATGCGCGGACCGGGCTCCTGTCGGCTAATGCGCGTCTGGAGGGGGTCTTGGGCTGCAGTGTCAGGCTGCTGGTGCGGGACAGAGAAGGGAGACAAATTCTTGAGAGCAGAAAAAAAGCAGAAGAGCGGCTCGAATTTCAGGCAGAGGTGGAGAAGGTGCAGCCCTGGAGCGCAGAAATCCCCTGTCTGTATGACTTGTTTCTGGAGATCGTGGATGAAGACGGCAGGGTCATCGAGGCGGCATGCCAACGGATTGGCTTTCGCCGGTTTGAGATGAAAGATGGCTTGATGTGTCTGAATGGGAAACGGATCGTCTTTCGGGGAGTCAACCGACATGAATTCAATGCGCGGCGGGGACGGGCAATCACCAGGGAAGATATGCTCTGGGATATCCGGTTTCTGAAGCGCCATAATATCAATGCGGTACGGACTTCCCATTACCCTGATCAAAGCTTATGGTATGACCTGTGCGATGAGTATGGGATTTATCTGATCGATGAGGCGAATCTGGAGAGCCATGGCTCCTGGCAGAGAATGGGGGTCTGTGATCCCTCATGGAATGTACCGGGAGATCTGCCTCAGTGGAGGGAGGCGGTACTGGATCGGGCGGCCGCCATGTTCCATCGGGACAAAAACCATTCTTCCATCCTGATCTGGTCTTGTGGGAATGAATCTTATGCGGGGAAGAATCTGGAAGCTATGTCCGATTATCTGCATAAACAGGATGATACTCGTCTGGTCCATTACGAAGGAGTGGTCTGGAATCCAAAGTACCGCCATATCAGCGACATGGAAAGCAGAATGTACGCAAAGCCGGAGGAGATCGAGGAATATCTTGAATCTGATCCGGACAAGCCCTATATCAGCTGTGAGTATATGCATTCCATGGGCAATTCTACGGGCGGACTCTGTCTGTATACGAATTTGGAGGACCGGTATGCCAAGTACCAGGGAGGATTCATCTGGGATTACATAGATCAGGCCTTGTATCGGAGCAATGACCAGGGAGAGGAGGTGCTCTCTTACGGGGGAGACTTCGATGACCGGCCGTCGGATTATGAGTTCTGTGGAAATGGGATTTTGTTTGCAGATCGGACGATTTCCCCAAAGGTCCAGGAAGTGAAGGCGCTCTATGCTCCTCTGAGGATCCGGCCTGGGGAGGATGGGGTAGAGATTCAGAATCGGAATCTGTTCCTGGATACTTCCGGATACCGGTTTGTGTGCCGTCTGATGAGGGAAGGGCGATGCTTGTATCAGACAGAACTGCAGGCTGTGATAGGGCCGGGACAGACAGGGGTGGTTCCTGTAGATGTTCCGGAAACAGGCATCCCCGGGGAATATGTATTCCAGGTGAGCGCAGTACTTGCTCAAGATACTCTCTGGGGGAAAAAGGGAGAAGAATGCTGTTTTGGCCAGCGGATCTGGAAGGAAAAAGGCGAAACGGACCAGAAGAGCAGAATCCGCGGCCGGTTGGAGGTCATTCATGGAGATGTGAATATCGGTGTGAGAGGAAAGGGCTTTTCTGCTCTTTTTTCCAGGGCAAAAGGAGGAATCGTTTCGCTTTGCTATGGAGGGAAAGAGTATCTGGCGGAGGCGCCGAAGCTGACATTTTGGCGGGCGCTGACGGACAATGACAGAGGAGCGGGACTGGGATTTGACTGTTCTTTCTGGATGACGGCAGGGATGTTTGCCAGACATACGGATACCAGGATACAGGAAGGAGAGAAGGAAGTCACACTTATTTTTGATTTTCTTCTTCCCCGGCCGCTTGGGGTGAAAGTAGAAGTTGTGTATCGGGTGAACGGATGCGGGACTGTCTCTGTCAGAGCGGTCTTCCATGGGAGAAAAGGCCTTCCAACACTTCCGGCGTTTGGCATGGAATGGAAACTGAAGAGGAGTGCTCAATATTTCCGCTACTATGGATATGGACCGGAGGAAAATTACAGAGACCGCAGGGAGGGGGCAAGACTTGGGATTTTTGAAAGCAGTGCGGATGAGAATCTATCCCCTTACCTGAGGCCTCAGGAATGTGGGAACCGGACTGGGATCCGCTGGCTGGAGGTGACAGAAGAAACGGGAGAAGGGCTGCGGTTTGCCGCTGAGGATACTCCTTTTGAGGTCAGTGTGCTGCCTCATTCAGCGCTGGAACTGGAGGCGGCTTCCCACCGGGAGGAGCTTCCCGCTCCACACTATACTTGGACGAGGATCCTGGCAGGCCAGATGGGAGTAGGAGGGGATGACAGCTGGGGCGCTCCTGTGCACAGTCAGTATCTGCTGTCCCCGGAAAGAGACTGGAGTGTAGGGTTTGCGGTTGGAAAGGCGGCGGGCGTGGACGAGTAAGAAAAGGAGGAGTGGCGATGAAAGAGTCGTTTGGTGTAACAGACAAAGGAGAAGAATGCGGGCTTTACCGGATGAGAAATGGAACGGGGATGGAAGTCCTGGTCAGTGACTACGGAGCGTCTGTCGTCCGCATATCTGTGCCGGACAACAAAGGGAGGCCTGTGGATGTGGTGCTGGGATATGACAGCGCCCGGGATTATGAGAGGGGGACGCTCTTCTTCGGCGGTGTGATCGGAAGAGTGGCCAATCGGATCGGACAGGCTCATTTTCAGCTTAACGGGAAGACTTACAGACTGACGGCAAATGACCATGGAAATACACTCCATGGGGGCCGGGATTTTACGAACCAGAGAAAGTGGGAGACGCTGGAGGCCCAGGAGCAGAAAGTGGTGTTCGCGCTTTTCAGCCCGGACGGGGACCAGGGGTTCCCGGGAGCGGTCAGGCTCCAGGTGACATATTCATTGACGGAAGAAAATGAACTGCAGATCCGATATTTGGGAAAGGCTCAGGCGGATACAATCCTGAACCTGACCAACCACAGCTATTTTAATCTGGCGGGACACGACAGTGGAACGGTGGAAGACCAGGAAGTCCAGATTCTGGCCCAGGCTTATACCCGTACAGACGGGCAGTCGATCCCGACAGGTGAGATCGTCCCTGTGGAGGGCACTCCTATGGATTTCCGAAGGAAAAAGAAGATCGGAAGCGAGATCGGGGAAGATTACGAAGACCTGAAGCTGGCTGGGGGCTACGACCACAACTATGTGCTGGACGGGACAGGAATGCGCAAAGCCGCTTTGATGCACGCGCCAGCTACGGGGATAACCATGGAAGTCTGCACGGACCTGCCGGGTATGCAGTTCTATACAGCCAACTACGTGGAAGGAGAGAGGGGAAAGAATGGGGCAGTCTATGAAAAGCGCGGCGGCGCCTGCTTTGAGACCCAGTATTTCCCGGATTCTGTGAACCAGTCAGCCTTTGAGACACCGCTGGCGCGAGAAGGGGAGGTCTATGAATCTTCTACGATCTATCGGTTCTCGTCATGAAAACCTTACAGAATCTTAAGCAACTCTTCATATTTAGGAAAGAGAATTTGTGTTAGAATGGTTCCAGATAAGTGGACGGAGAGAATGTACAGATGAAGAAGACAGATCACAGGTGTATCAGAACAGCACAGGAGAGAAGAACACTGAAGAGAAACATCCGGATAGGAGTCCTGATCCTGGCCGCTGTACTCTTGATCGCGGGAGTGCTCAAGATTGCGGACCCGGAATGGCTCAGGCGGGGATATTTTGAACTGACAGGAGGACACATCGACGCCTCAAAACCGGAGATAGACGTGGAGCTTCTGACGGTGAATCCCTATTCCAGGCCGGGGACAGAGACGGACCGGATCACCGGGATTGTGGTCCATTATACGGCGAATCCGGGGGCGACGGCAATGGAGAACCGGAATTATTTTGAGGGGCTTAAGGACAGCCATGCCGCCAAGAGCAGCAGTAATTTTATTGTGGGCTTGGAAGGAGAGATCATCCAGTGTGTGCCTACCTGGGAAGTGGCCTATGCTTCCAATGACCGGAACCATGATACCATATCCATCGAGTGCTGTCATCCCGATGAGAGCGGGGAATTTAACTGGTCGACTTACCGGTCTATGGTACAGCTGTGCGCTTGGCTCTGTCTCAAATTTGACTTAGGTCCGGAGGATGTGATCCGCCATCATGATGTGACCGGGAAGAACTGCCCGAAATACTTTGTGGAGCATGAGGATGCCTGGGAGCAGTTCCGAGCCGACATCCAAGAAGCGCTGGATGAGAGCGCGCAGTGATCCGGCGGCTGGAAGAGTAAGATTAGGAAGAGGGAGAAGAATATGAACGATTTGGAGATGTACAGAGAACAGCTTGCACTCTGTGATGACAAGATCATCGACGCGCTGGTGGAACGGGGCGCCATTGTCGAAAAGATCATGTCCTACAAGGAAGAATATGGGCTGCCGATCCTGCAGCCCCAGCAGGAGAAAAAGCAGAAACAACGGCTGGAGGAGAAATTGACAGATAATAAGTACAAAGAGGAAATCTATGATATTTTCCGCTGTATTTTGGAGAACAGCAAACGGGTACAGGCCAGGAAGCTGTTTGATTATAATATTGTGCTGATCGGTTTCATGGGCGCGGGGAAATCCACCGTGTCAGATTATCTGCGCACCATGTTCGCCATGGATATCGTGGAGATGGACCGGGTGATCGCGGAGCGGGAGGAAATGAGCATCACGGATATTTTTGAGACCTATGGGGAAGAGTATTTCCGGAAGCTTGAGACAGAACTGCTCCAGGAGCTTGAGAGCCGGAAGAACACGATCATCTCCTGCGGCGGCGGCGCAGCCCTGCGCAGCCGGAATGTGGAGGAGATGAAGAAGAACGGAAGAGTGGTCCTTCTGACCGCAAGTCCGGAGGTGATCTTTGAGCGGGTGAAGGACAATGACGAGCGGCCTCTCCTGGAAGGAAGAAAGGGTGTGCAGGAGATCTCCCGGCTGATGGAAGAGCGGCGGGAGAGATATGAAGCGGCGGCGGATATCGTAATAAACACAGATCATAAAACGGTGCTCCAGGTCTGCGAAGAATTGGTGCGGCGTCTGATGGAAATGGATGGTGAGTGATGTTCGAGAGATTTTTCCCTGACCGATATATGGTCTCCACATATGTCATTGATTTTGAGAAACTCTATAAAGAAGGATTCCGGGGAGTGATCTTCGACATTGACAACACTCTGGTCCCACATGGGGCTCCGGCGGATGAGCGGGCAGTAAAGCTGTTCGCCAGGCTTAAGGAGATCGGATTTCGCTGCTGTCTGATCTCGAACAACCAGGAGCCGAGAGTCAGGATGTTCAACCAGAAGATCCAGGTGGACTATATCTGCAATGCACACAAACCTTCTGTGAAAAATTACCGGAAGGCCATGGAGCTTATGGGAACGGATACGGGAAACACGGTCTTTGTCGGAGATCAGCTCTTTACTGACGTGTGGGGAGCGAAGCGGGCCGGGATCCCCAATATCCTGGTAAAACCAATCCACCCGAAGGAAGAGATCCAGATCGTGCTGAAACGGTTTCTGGAACGGCTTGTCCTGCGATCCTATGAGAAAAGCCTGGGCAAGGGAAAAAAAGGTTGAAAAAAGGCGGAATCTATTATAGAATGAAAAGAGTGAGTAAGAACGTAAAATGTGCGATATCCCGCACGGTTAAGGAGGATTATAATGGTATCAGCAGGTGATTTTAAAAATGGTCTTACCGTGGAGATCGAGGGAACGGTATATCAGATCCTGGAATTTCAGCATGTAAAACCGGGGAAGGGCGCGGCGTTTGTGCGGACAAAACTGAAGAACATCATCAACGGCGGCGTGGTTGAGAAGACCTTCCGTCCTACGGAAAAATTTGAGAACGCGCACATCGACCGGAAGGAGATGCAGTATCTCTATAATGATGGGGATCTGTATTACTTCATGGACACAGAGACCTTTGATCAGATCGCGGTCAACGCGGAGACGGTGGGAGATTCTCTGAAGTTTGTGAAAGAGAATGAGAATGTCAAAGTCAGTTCTTATCAGGGAAGTGTATTTGCCATTGAGCCGCCGCTCAATGTGGAGCTGGTGATCACAGAGACAGAACCGGGATTCAAGGGAGATACGGCCCAGGGAGCGACCAAGCCCGCGATCGTGGAAACAGGAGCCCAGGTGATGGTTCCTCTGTTTGTTGAGCAGAATGACAAGATCAAGATCGATACTCGTACCGGAGAATATCTGTCCAGGGTATGATCACGCGAAATTTCAAAAAAGCCTTGCATTTTACGCAAGGCTTTTTTATAATCAGAACTACCATAATATTCTTGTTTCTATTAATGCATGTATCTTTGGCAGACTTCCTGTCATATTTCCAAGAAAATAAAACGCGGCCCGCCTATCAGAAAGGAGATTTATGACTTATCATCAGTTTGTACAGGCGGTAGAAGAACGGGTGAGGGGATGCGTGAAAGGAAACCACGCCGTCCGCGTCCATACGGCACAGAAGAATAATGGAGTCTGGAGAAAAGGGATCACGATTGAGGAGAAAGGGATCAATGTCTCGCCAACGATCTATCTGGAAGAGTATTATCAACAGTTCCGGCGGGGAATCTCTCTGGAAAGCATCACGGCTGATATCCTGAAGCTTTATGGGGAACTGCGCTTCCAGACCCCATGGAGAGGCGAGAGGCTGAGAATTTATCAGGATGTGAGGGACAAGATCGTCTATCGGCTGATCAGCCGGAAAAGAAATCAGGAATTGTTAAAGGAGATTCCCTATGTTCCTTATCTGGATCTCGCCATTGTATTTGCGGTCATCCTGGAGATCGATCCTCACGGGATTGCCACGATGCTGATCCGAAAAGAGCAGCTAAGAGAGTGGGGCATAGAGAAGGAGGAGGTGTATCGTCAGGCATGTGAGAACACCTGGAAGATCCTTCCAGTGGACTTCCAGACAATGAGGGCGCTGATCGAGGAGCTGACAATGGTCCTGTGGAGAGAAAATGAACTGAAGCTGTGTGTGCTGACAAATCAGATAAAGAAATACGGGGCAGCGGCGGTGCTCTATGAGGGACAGCTCGAGGCGGTCGGACAGTTGCTGGGAGAGAATTACTATGTCCTGCCCAGCAGTGTCCACGAGATGCTGATCCTGCCGGAGTCCTGCGCGCCGGAGGTAGAACAGATGAACCAGATGATCGCAGAGATCAACGAGGCGGTGGTAGACCCGGAGGAAGTGCTGGGAGACCATGTGTATTATTATGACCGGGAGAAAAAAGAGATTTGCTGGGAATCGGCACAGTAGAAAAGTAACAAAAAATCTCGACAGTATTTTCTTTACTTTATGATGATTTTGTGGTAGTATAACTAAGGCGGTTTTAAAAAGCCGCCATACGCACCCGTAGCTCAGGGGATAGAGCACCGCCCTCCGGAGGCGGGAGCGGCGGTTCGAATCCGCCCGGGTGTGTACCTTTAAAAAGTGCATAGTATCGGAGGTAGTCTTTATGAAGAAAAGACAGGAAGACTGCCGTATGCGCCGGAGGGGCAGGATCCGGAGACGCCACGTGACCGCGGTTTTTGTGATCCTTGTGTTGGCAGTCGGGGCGGCAGGTTTTTGTCTGACCGAAGAGAAAGCGCAGAAGATACAAAGGACAGGCAGTATCGCGGCTGTCAGACTTAAGGTTCCTGGGAGGGAGAGCATGGTGCTGAATCCATTGCGCCAGGAAGAGGAGACATCCAAGATCAGTGCTGCTATAAAGAACTACTATGCGGAGTTAAAGGAGAAAGAGGATTTCGCAGAGACTTATGAAGACATCCAGGTCTATGTGAAAGATGGAATGTACAAAGATACATATGTGGCGTTTGTCAGATATGGCATGAAGATCAGAGATATCTATACAAAGGTTCCGGGACTGGAAACGCTGTATATAGAAAAGGAAAGAGACAGTGGAGACTGCCGGATCCTGACGGAGGATCTGGATGAGGATACGAAGGATTATATACAGACGGTGGCTGAACATGAAGATGTGAGGAATCTGCTGGCTCAGATGGAGGAAGAGTATCAGAAGGCGTTGCGTTCCGATGCGTTGCTCAGAGAAGCGCTTACAGATCTGCAAAACGCGTTGGAAGATTCCACCGAAAATGAATGAGAAGTAGCAGAGGATCAGGTCCTGTGAAGGGTCTGATCCTTTTTTCGGCAGTGGGCAGGACGGCGCGCGCCCGCAGATATTTTCTGATCGTAATATATGGATGAGAGGAAGGATAGCAATGGGGTATAAACAGGCGTTTCGAAAGGCGTTTCCCTATACCATACCGGTTCTGACCGGGTATTTGTTCATCGGGATCGCCTTTGGTGTAATGTTTGCGGAAAAGGGATATTCCTTTCTGTGGGCAATCTTGATGAGTGTTCTGGTCTATGCGGGATCGGGCCAATACCTGGCGGTGAATTTCTTCGTGCCTGGAGTGTCGCTGCTCCAGGTCTTTTTTCTCACGCTGATGGTCAATGTCCGCCATATTTTCTACGGGATTTCCCTACTTGAGAAATTCCACAGCATGGGCGGGAAGCGTTGGTATATGATCTTTGGCCTGACGGATGAGACCTACTCTCTTCTGTGTACGACAAAGGTGCCGGAAGGAGTGGAGGAAGATAAGTTTTTGTTCGCGATCTCGATCATGAACCAGTCCTACTGGGTCATGGGATCGGCGATCGGAGGTCTGGCGGGGGCGATGCTCCCGATCAATTCAGAAGGCATTGATTTTGCGATGACGGCATTGTTCGTTGTGATCTTTGTCGAGCAGTGGCTGGAGAGAAAGAACCGGATTCCAGAGATGATCGGGGTGGCGTCGGCTTTTGTCTGTCTGCAGATTTTCGGCACGGATGGATTTGTCCTGCCTTCTATGCTCCTGATCGTGCTGCTCCTGTTCCTTAGCAGGACCAGACTGGAAAGGCAGGTGGATGCTCTATGCCGATAAGCGCGGGAATGTCTCTTCTGATCATCTTTGTCGTGGCCCTTACCACGTTTGGGACCAGAGTGGTCCCGTTCCTGATCTTTCCAAAGGGGAAGGAGGTCCCGCCGGTGATCCGGTATCTGGGAAGAGTGCTGACTCCGGCGGTCATCGGACTCCTGGTGGTCTACTGTCTGAGGGAGACGCCGGTGCGGCAGGCGCCTCACGGGATCCCGGAAGCAGCGGCGGTAATGGTGACGGCGGCCCTCCATGTGTGGAAGCGGAACAATCTTCTGAGCATCGGAGCGGGGACGGTGCTCTATATGTTTCTGATCCAGGTGGTGTTTTAGGAGCGATGACCAACAATCTGATTTAATCGTTTTGTCATGGTTTTATCACAATTTGAACACAATTGAAAGGTAAACTACTCTATGTAAACAAGAAAGAGCAACCGTTTCAGAACGACGGATTAGGAAGGGAGATAGAGTTTATGGATAACCAGTATACGTATTACACACAGAACCAGGGTGACCCCCAGAATTATCATGAGCCTGAGAAGAAACCTGACAAAAAGAAAAAGGGGACTCCGAGGTGGCTGAAGGTGGCGTGCCTGGGTCTGATCTTCGGACTGGTGGCCAGCGCGGCGTTCCAGACCAGCAATATTGTGGCTGGCAGGATCCTGGGAACAACAGGAAGCCATTCTTCCGGCGGGAAGACGGTGGAGAGCGCCCAGCTGACGACCAGTTCCGCGGGAACCACGGAGTCCAACGTGGCTGAGATCGCGCAGAACGCCATGCCGTCGGTGGTCTCCATCACGAATATGAGTGTCCAGCAGGTGCAGAATTTCTTTGGCGGAATCCAGGAGCAGGAGAGTACCAGCGCCGGATCCGGGATCATCATCGCGCAGACAGATTCCGAGCTTTTGATGGTGACCAACAACCATGTGGTGGAGGGAAGTGATACACTGACCGTGACGTTTGCGGATGGAGAAAGTGTAGGGGCAAACATCAAAGGGACAGATTCCTCTAAAGACCTTGCTGTGATCGCGGCAGATTTAAATGACATCAAGGATACTACCATGGACGCCATCGCGGTGGCTCAGATGGGAGATTCCAGCAAGGTCCAGGTCGGAGAACAGGCGATCGCGATCGGAAACGCGCTGGGCTATGGGCAGTCGGTGACTACCGGGATCATCTCGGCGACAGGAAGAGAGTTGGAAGGATTTGATATCGGCCTTCTCCAGACGGATGCGGCCATCAATCCTGGAAACAGCGGCGGAGCGCTCCTGAACGCAAGCGGAGAGGTCATTGGGATCAATACAGCGAAAGCTTCCAGTACAGAGATAGAGGGTATGGGCTATGCCATCCCGGTTTCTGAGGTCAGCGATGTCATCACGGATCTGATGAACCAGGATACGAAAGAGAAAGTCGCGGAAGAGGATCAGGGTTACCTTGGGATTGAAGGTGTTGATGTTACCGCGGACAGCGCCCAGATGTACAATATGCCGGAAGGCGTCTACATCGCCGGCGTGATCGATGGGGGCGGCGCCCAGGATGCGGGTCTGAAACAGGGGACTGTGATCACCGGACTGAACGGGACCACCATCGACAGTATGGCGACTCTTCAGGAGCAGCTGCAGTATTACGCGGCGGGGACGACGGTAGAATTGACAGTCCAGGTTCCGGCGGATGGCGGAAGCTATGAAGAGCAGACGGTAGAAGTTACACTTGGAACGAGCGCGCAGTAGTGCTATAATAACAGTTGCACGAAACGCTGTGTGAGAATGCAGAACAGGACAGCAGCCGGCAGGCGTGCTGTCCTTTCTTCGTGTACGTCTGGCGGAGCGTGTTTCTTAAGCAATCAGGAGGTGGACACAATGTACGAGTTAGATACGATCAGGAAGACGGACCCGGAGGTGGCGGACGCGATCCGGGCGGAATTTGAGAGACAAAACTCCCATATCGAGCTGATCGCTTCCGAAAACTGGGTAAGTAAAGCGGTGATGGCGGCCATGGGGAGTGTGCTCACCAATAAATACGCAGAAGGGTATCCGGAAAAGAGGTATTATGGCGGATGCCAGTGTGTGGATGTGACCGAGGATCTGGCAAGAGAGCGGGCGAAACGATTGTTTGGGTGCGGCTATGCGAATGTACAGCCCCACTCCGGCGCCCAGGCGAATCTGGCTGTCTTCTTTGCCATGCTGGACCCGGGAGACAAGATCCTTGGAATGAATCTGGATCAGGGCGGGCATCTGACCCATGGCTCTCCAGTCAATATTTCCGGGAAATACTTCCAGACTTCGTTTTACGGAGTGGATGAGAGAGGATTTCTGGATTATGCTCAGGTCAGAGAGACTGCTCTGAAGGAGAGGCCCAGGATGATCATTGCTGGGGCAAGCGCCTACGCAAGGATGATCGATTTTCAGAAGTTCCGTGAGATCGCGGATGAAGCGGGCGCTTATCTGATGGTGGATATGGCGCATATTGCGGGACTGGTGGCGGCGGGACTCCATCCAAGCCCGATCCCTTACGCGGATGTGGTGACCACGACAACCCACAAGACTCTGCGCGGCCCGAGAGGAGGAATGATCCTGGCAAGTGAGGAGAGCGCCAGGAAGTTTAATTTTGACAAGGCTGTATTTCCGGGGATCCAGGGAGGACCTTTGGAGCATGTGATCGCCGGAAAGGCGGTCTGCTTTCAGGAGGCGTTAAAGCCGGAATTCAAAGAATACCAGAAGCAGATCTTAAGAAACGCCCAGGCGCTGTGCGAGGGGCTGCTGAAAAGGGGAGCGCAGATCGTGTCCGGCGGCACGGACAACCATCTGATGCTGATAGACTTAAGCCGGGAAGAGGTGACCGGAAAAGAACTGGAGAGGCGGCTGGACGCGGCCGGTATCACCTGTAATAAGAATACGATCCCCAATGAGAAGCGGTCTCCCTTTGTCACCAGCGGAGTGAGACTGGGGACACCGGCTGTGACGACAAGGGGAATGAAAGAGGAAGATATGGATGTGATCGCGGAGGGGATCTCTCTTGTCATCCAAAGTGAGGAGAATGTGGAGAAGGTACAGGGCATGGTGAAGGCTCTTACAGAGAAATATCCACTTTTTGCATAGAAATTTTGCCATTTTTATCTGCGTGTAGTATAATCGTGATGTACATATTACGTTGAGGAGGAGGCATAAGATACCAATGAAGTGTCCGATATGCGGTCAACAGTTAAAACCGGGGAAAAAGGATCCCAATTATCTGCTCTGCTATCACTGTAAGAAGAAATTCAAAGCGCCCTCAGGGGAGCAGGACCGTGAAAAGCGTACAGAGCAGAAGTACTCCAATATCCCGCCCAAGCACGTGCGCCAGAAGCGGGAGAGTGAGATGCGAAAAGCATATGATGATATGCTTTCTGTTGATGAAGGCCGGGGCAGGAAGAAGAAATCCCAGCCGCAGCCGAAAAAGTCAAGGCGCAGAGAAAAGATCGAGGATGATTATTATGACGATTACTATGAGGATGAAAAGCTTTCCAAGGCGCCGGTGATCATCCTTGGGATCGCGATCATTGTGGTCGCTGCCGTGATCGTATATCTGCTGATCCGGTAAAACAGAGAAAGTCCATAGAAGAAAAGACAGGAGAGGGACACAGAAGGTCCGTCTCCTGCCTTTGGTTCTAGCGGCAGTTCTTGCCGTCAAACTCCGGGTTGAAGGCGTAGAAATTCCGGCTGTCCAGTTTATCCTGGACGATCCGGAGTCCTTCTCCAAACCTCTGGTAGTGGACGATCTCCCGCTCTCTTAAGAAACGGATGGGATCGCAGACCTCCGGGTCTTTGATCAGGCGGAGGATATTGTCATAGGTGGTCCTGGCTTTCTGTTCCGCGGCCAGGTCTTCGTGAAGGTCGGTGATCGGGTCCCCCTTGGACTGGAGATAAGTGGCGGTCCAGGGAGTCCCGGAAGCGGCCTGGGGCCACAGGGCCAGCGTATGGTCTACGTAATATTTGTCAAAGCCATATTTCTCAATTTCCTCAGGCGTCAGGTCTTTGGTGAGCTGGTAGACGATGGCGCAGATCATTTCCATATGTGCCAGTTCCTCCGTGCCGATATCCGTCAGAAGTCCGGTCACCTCTTTATAAGGCATGGTATATCTTTGGGACAGATAGCGCATGGAGGCGGCCAGTTCCCCATCCGGTCCTCCGAACTGACTGATGATCACCTGGGCGATCCTGGGATTGGTCTGGGAGATCTTCACGGGATACTGCAGACGTTTTTCATAGTTCCACATAAATCAACAGCCTCCTTCCTGCCATGGCCATGGCTCATCGATCCACATCCAGCGCTGGTCTGTCATGCAGGATGGGTCTGCGGTGTCTATGGTCAGGGGACCATAATACTTGGCGTACTCTTTCAATGCCTGGACCCGCTGAGCTTTCATATCCTGGAAATACTCCAGCGCCTCCTGACAGTCAGGGTGGGAGTCCAGGAAGAGCTTGACATCGTCTACAGCAAAGCTTATCATATTGATCCAGTCTAACATTTCTTTCCTGCTTCTTCTTGCTTCATTCATCTGCGGCACCCTCCCATTCCCTGAAATGGCTTGTTCAGATCTTCAAATATGGTTCCGCAGCAAAAGCCCTGTCTTGCGTCATAGAGATTCCTCCATTCCTGCCAGGGAACGTAAGCCATGGCGACCGGCATTCCGGCAATGGGGTCTTTTGGCGCGCAGCCGGTATTTTCTGTTCCGGGATAGCGGTCCGGACAGGCGGAAGAGGCAGAAGAGGGATTTCTTCCGCATCCGCCGCGTCTCATATAATCCTGCGAATGATATCGGTAATTCGGCATATGGATTCTCCTTCCAAAAATATTTGCACTACTATACTATGAAAAGGGCTGGAAATTGTGCCGGACTGGCCGGGATTTTACGATTGTAATCGAGGGGATTTTGTAATATACTGAAACAATATGGAGGACGAAAGAAAAGATGTTGAGCAAGGCAGAAAAAGATTATCTGATCGGACTGATCGAAAAAGGAGAACAGATCCCGGAAGATTTCCGTTACAGATTGTTTCCGGTGAAGCATGAAGAATATGAGCTGGCCTACGCGGGAAAGATGCGAAAAGAGGACCTGTTGGCCAATGACGACGGGTCTTTTCCGGTTCCTTTGCAGACGGAGCAGATATTCCGGAGCGCGCGGGAAGATGAGTGGAGGAATCTGATCGTCTCCGGGGATAATCTGCAGTTTCTAAAGACGATATATAAGGATGAGGACCCGTTGATCCGGGGGAAGGTGAAGGGGAAGGTGAAGCTGATCTACATCGATCCGCCTTTTGCGACCACGGACGAGTTTCAGAATAAGGAAGGGGCGAAGGCCTACAACGACAAGAAAAAGGGAGCCGAGTTCGTGGAATTCCTGAGAAGGCGCCTTCTGCTGGCGCGGGAACTTCTGTCCCCGGATGGAAGCATCTATGTGCATCTGGATCAGAAGATGAGCCATTATATCAAGGTGCTCATGGATGAGATCTTCGGGAAGAATCACTTCCGCAATGAGATCGCCTGGTGCTATACCGGTCCTTCTCAGGCGGGAAATTATTTCCCCAGGAAACATGATACGATCTTGTTTTACAGCCGGACAGCAGACAATGCGTTCTATCCTCCCAGGATCAGCCACAAGAGCGGTGTCCACAATACCGGGCAGCTGTTCGGGGCTTCCGCGGAAGGGGAGGGAAAGAAAGAGGAGATGGAAAGGCAGGGGAAAAAGGTGGAGGACTGGTGGGTGGATATCTGGTCCTGTGACCGTTACCGCAGTGAACTGGCGGGGTACCCGACCCAGAAGCCGGAAGAGCTGCTAAAGCGGATCATCCAGGCCTCCACCAGGGAAGGGGATTTGGTAATGGATTTCTTCGCCGGTTCCGGGACTACAGCGGTGGTGGCGGAGAAACTTTCCCGGCGCTGGATCCTGTGCGACGGGGGGAAGCTGTCTTACTATATCTGCCAGAAGCGGATCCTCAAGATCGGGGAGAGCAGGAACCTTCTCAGTCAGGCGAAAAACCCACCCAAGTACAAGAAGGACCCCAGGCCGTTTATGACCTGCACCCTTGGATCCTATGATCTTAAGATGGCGCTGGATCTAGAATTTGGGAAATATAAGGAATTTGTCTCCGGACTCTTCGACATCGACCTGGGAGAGTATAAGATCGGAGGATATGTCTTTGACGGGCAGAAAGACGGGAATCCGGTGATTATCTTTGACTATCAGAGATTCCCGGACGCGGATGTGGACGAGGCGTTCCTGGAAAGTGTGAGCCGTCACGCGGGCCGGAGGATGGCCGGAGGGCGGATCTATATCGTGGCGCCCAAGAACCGGTTTGATTTTATGACCAGCTATGAAGATCTGGACGGGGTCCGCTATTATTTCCTGGACATCCCTTACCGGGTGATCCGGGAACTGCATCGGGAGGAATTCCACCGGTTCCGACAGCCAAGATCGAAAACACAGATCAATGAGATGGAAGAAGTGGTGGGATTTTCTTTCCAGCGGCACGCAGAGGTGGAGAGCAGTGTGGAGGTGACAGGGGAGACGATCCTGCTTACGGTCTCAGACTTTCGGTCGAAGGAACCCCGGTCTGAGAAGACCGCGGAGGAAAAGCAGATGTCCGGCTTCGACTGTCTGGCTGCCATTTTTGTAGATACCAATTACAGTGGAGAAGAATTTGTGCTGTCGGACTTCTTCTTCGCGGATGACCTTAAGGTGACGGACGGGAAGATCCTGCTCCAGCTAAAGAAGCCCCAAGAGGCGAAAGAGATGCTGGTGATCTACACAGATATTTTTGGAAACGACGCAAAGGGAAGATTTGCGCTGTAAAGAAGCGGAATATAAAGGAGCGTAACAAACAGGATGGAAGAAAAGAAGCGATTCCGTCAGTCAGAACTTGTGCTGAAAGTCAGCACGGCTTATGACGGGGCGAAACTGGATTATGATGCCTGGCAGCCGTTTGTGGATCGTCTGTGCGGGACCAGGGCTTATCAGAAGGAAGCGATCCGGCGGGCAGTCCTGTATCTGGCTTCAGGAAATTACAGGGACCTGGGAGATCTGGCCCTGGAGAATTATGGGCAGAATCCAAAGCTGGAGGAAAAATATGGCTCCAGTGAAGAATTTCTGCGCAGCCTGCAGATGAGGGAGAAGCTGTACGCGGATCTGGATCTTGCCACAGGAACAGGGAAGTCCTATGTGATCTATGGGATTGCCCAGATCGCGCTGGGCCTGGGTCTGGTGGAGCGGGTGCTGGTTCTGGCTCCCTCCCTGACGATCGAGGCGGGACTGACGGAGAAGTTTGAGTCCCTGAGCTCAGACCCGGGCTTAAAGGCGCTGATCCCGGAGGAGGCCGTGATCCGCAATCCGTCGATCGTGACAGCCAACGAGACGGTAAAAGCGGGGGATCTGTGTGTGGAAAATATCCACGCGGTCTATCAGAATACCGGCTCTTCGATCGAGGACAGTTTCGCGGGAACAGGGGAAGATACACTGGTCTTAAATGATGAGGCCCACCACATCTTCAACCGGCCTTCCGGCAGCACCTCAGAAGCCAGGAATATCAAGAAGTGGAAGGAGTTTCTCCTGGATGAGAAATATGGTTTCCGCTATATGCTGGGATTTACAGGGACAGCCTATCTTGAGAATGAGTATTTCCCGGATGTGATCTTCCGGTATTCCCTGCGGCAGGCGATCGAGGATAAAGTGGTCAAAAATGTGGATTATGTGCGGGAAGATGACAGTGGTGACGACCGGGAACGGTTCCAGAAGATCTATCAGAACCACAGGCAGAATAGCAAGGATTACCCCAAGGTGAAGCCGCTGAGCATTCTGGTGACAAGGGATATCAAAAGCGCTAAGAATCTGTGTGAGGACCTGATCCGTTTCCTGATGGAGTGGGAAGAAAAGGAGAGGGACGAGGTCGAAAAGCAGGTGCTGATCGTCACGTCTTCCAGAGAACACAGGGCGAATGTGGCCAAGCTTAAGTATGTGGACGACCGGGAGGAGGAGACCCGGTGGATCGTCTCTGTCTCTATGCTGACGGAGGGGTGGGACGTGAAAAATGTCTTTCAGATCGTGCCCTGGAAGGAGCGGGCGTTTAACTCCCGGCTTCTGATCGCCCAGGTACTGGGGCGGGGACTTCGAGTTCCGGAGGAATACACCCTTCCCCAGCCTAAGGTGACGGTCTTCAACCACAGCGCCTGGAGCGGGAAGATCAAGGATCTGGTAGAGGAGGTGCTAGAGATCGAGGCCAGGATCTACAGCCGGCCGATCGAGGAAGGGCCGCGGGTGAAATATCATTTTACTCTGCGCAGCATCGACTATACCACGATCCAGAAGGAAGAAGAGAAGAAGTCCCCTTCGGGGGCGGTAGATTTTTCCAGGATGATGAAGGAAGGGATCGTGCTGGAGTCCCAGTCTGTGAAGAAGGAGCAGGAGACGGTCTATGAGTCTGTCCTGGGCCATGATTCCAGGAAGAAGGATTATGAGATCCGCAATGTGACTTACACCATTGATGAGGTGGTAGACAAGATCTACGACGAATTTGAAGACCGGGAGTGGGAGGGGAGAACACTGAGGCTTGGAGAGCAGGAATACACCCAGAATCAGCTTCCGCCCCGGAGGCAGATCGAGGACATGATCCGTCTTTCTATGGAGAAGCGCGGGAATAAGGGAGAAGAGATCGTGGAGAAAAATGTCCATAAGATCCTGACAGCTTTCGCGCCTCTTCTGCGGAAGAAAAGCAAGTCTGTGATAGCTGTGGCGAAGGCGGGAGACAGGTATGAGATATCGACCAGAAAGCTGGCCGGACAATCGGTGAGTGTGAGTCTCCTGCGCCAGGACCACACCGTGTTTTTTACCAACAACTGGGAGAGGGAAATCCAGGACGAAGAGCAGAAGAAGATCCTGGAAGAACTATTTGCGG
This sequence comes from Candidatus Dorea gallistercoris, assembly GCA_019114065.1. Taxonomy (GTDB): domain Bacteria; phylum Bacillota; class Clostridia; order Lachnospirales; family Lachnospiraceae; genus Massilistercora; species Massilistercora gallistercoris. The sequence goes on along the minus strand of DXGF01000023.1, from coordinate 32,762 downwards.
ATGAAACTTTCCCGATGTCCGCGTACCGCAGAGACCAGATCAATTATGGCTGGTTCAAGACACCTGTGACCGCTGTGATCACGGCCTCGAAGCCGGAACGCAAGTTTGTGGATCTGTTATGCAGGCGTGAGAACGCGGAGGCTGTGGAGGCTTGGATCAAATCGGGAGACAAGGGGTTCTATGAGATCAGCTATAGCTGCAGATATGGGGGAGGACGATCCAAGACCCGGAAATATTATCATTCCACCTTCAACCCGGACTTCTTCCTGAAGATCAGCCGGGGAGATCTGCTCTATTTTGTAGTAGTGGAGATCAAAGAGGACGGGGATGCCAGTGAAGAGAACCGGGCCAAAAACCGGTATGCCCGCCGGCATTTTGAGGAACTGAACCGGCGTCTGGAGGCGGACGGGATCCGGGAACGCTATCTTTTTCATTTTCTGTCCCCAAACGGTTATGCCACATTTTTTGACTACCTAAGGACCGGGAAACTCCTGGAAGGGACAGATACCTTCAAATGTGAACTGGAGCTTCTGCTGGAAGACGGCGGAGACCAAGACGATTAGCAACAACGAAGGAAATGTTTAAGAAGGCATATGAGGGAGGATACGCCATCGGAACGTTCAATGTGAACAACATGGAGATCGTCCAGGGGATCACAGAAGCGGCAGGTGAGCTGAAGTCGCCCCTGATCCTGCAGGTTTCCGCGGGAGCAAGGAAGTATGCGAAGCATACCTATCGGACAAAGCTTGTGGAGGCGGCCTTGGAGGAGAACGATATTCCGATCGCACTCCATCTGGATCACGGCGCGGATTTTGAGATCTGCAAGCCCTATATCGACGGATCCAAATATCCCTTTGAGGAAAATATCGCTCTGACCAGGAAGGTGGTAGAGTATGCCTATGAAAAAGGCGTGGTGGTGGAAGGAGAACTTGGAAAGCTTGCCGGGATCGAAGATGATGTGAGTGTAAAGGCGGAAGATGCCTCCTATACCCGCCCGGAAGAAATGGAAGAATTCGTAAGCCGTACAGGAGCAGACTCTCTTGCGATCGCCATCGGGACAAGCCACGGCGCCTTCAAATTCAAGCCGGGACAGAAGCCGCGGCTTCGGTTCGATATCCTGGAAGAGATTGAGAAACGCCTGCCGAACTTTCTGATCGTACTCCACGGGGCTTTTTCGGTTTCTCAGAAATACGTAGAGATCATCCAGGCAAATGGGGGAATCTGGCGGATGCCATCGGGATCCCGGAGGATATGCTCAGGAAAGCGGCGAAGTACGCTGTATCGTCAATGTTTTGGGCAGTGACGGCCGGGCGTAAAGAAAAGGATTGACGGACAGAGCAAAGGGATGCTATACTTTCTCTTGTAAACTTAGGAGGGCTCCATTACTGACGGATAATGTGGATCACCACAGGGGAATGGAGTACCGTGATCAGCCGACCGTCTGGGCAGCATCGAAAAAGGTGCTGTCCTTTTTTGATGCCACACGAAAGAAACAGGAGGAAGCAGATGTTTGCACAGTGGGAAGGATTCAAAGGAGAAACTTGGCAGAAGAAGATCGATGTGCGGGATTTTATCCAGAAAAATTATCGGTCTTATGAAGGGGATGAGAACTTTCTCGCGCCGCCAACCCCGCGGACGGAGAAACTGCTCGGGAAATTGGAGAATCTGATGGCCCTGGAGCGGGAGTTTGGCGGTGTGCTGGACATTGACACCCAGACTGTCACCTCTCTTTTGAATTATAAGCCGGGGTATCTGGACAAGGACCAGGAGATCATCGTGGGATTGCAGACAGACCGGCCCTTAAAGCGGGGCGTGAATCCTTTCGGGGGCCTGCGGATGACCAGGGAGGCCTGCCGGGCTTATGGATATGAACTGTCCCAGAAGGTAGAGGATGAATTCCAGTATCGGACCACTCACAATGACGGCGTATTCCGGGTCTACAGCGACGAGACAAAGGCGGCCAGGCACTGCGGGTTGATCACCGGCCTGCCGGACGCCTATGGAAGGGGACGGATCATCGGGGATTACCGGAGAGTGGCGCTCTATGGGATCGATCACCTGATCCGGGAGAAGCAGAAGGATAAAAAGCAGCTTAGTATGGAAGATATGGATGTGGATCATATCCGCCAGCTGGAAGAGCTGTACCAGCAGATTAATTTCCTGGGGAAATTAAAAGAGATGGCGGCGATGTACGGTTATGATATCGGCGGCCCCGCGGGGAACGCCAGGGAAGCGGTCCAATGGCTTTATTTCGCTTATTTGGGGGCGATCAAGGAACAGAACGGGGCGGCCATGAGCCTGGGAAGGACGGCTACATTCTTAGATATTTACTTTGAACGGGATCTGGAGAGGGGAAGCCTGACAGAGCGGCAAGCCCAGGAGATCATGGACGATTTTGTGATGAAGCTTCGGATGGCCCGGCATCTGCGGACACCTGAGTATAATGAGTTGTTCGCGGGGGATCCCATGTGGATCACGGAAGCTCTGGGCGGCATGGGAGAAGATGGAAGATGTCTGGTAACGAAGAATACTTATCGGATGCTGCATACACTGTACAATCTGAAACCTTCGGCAGAGCCAAACCTGACGGTGCTGTGGTCCAGTGATCTGCCGGAAAACTTTAAAAGATACTGTGCAAGAGTTTCCTGCGAGACCGATGCCATCCAATATGAAAATGATGATCTGATGCGGCCAAGGTATGGGGATGACTATGGCATCGCCTGCTGTGTCTCCGCTATGCGGATTGGGAAAGAGATGCAGTTCTTTGGCGCCAGAGCCAACCTGGCGAAACTGCTTTTGATGGCGTTAAACGGCGGAAGGGATGAGAAGCAGAATCTCCAGGTGGGGCCGGAGCATGAGCCCTACCAGGGAGAGTATCTGGAGTATGACAAGGTGACAGAACTGCTGGATATGTACCGGCCCTGGCTGGCCAGGCTGTACGCCAACACCATGAACGTGATTCACTATATGCATGACAAATACGCCTATGAGAAGACCCAGATGGCCCTTCACGACACGAAGGTCCACCGCTACATGGCATTTGGGGTGGCGGGGCTCAGCGTGCTGGCAGATTCCCTTTCCGCCATCCGGTACGCGAAGGTGCGGTGTATCCGGGACTCAAAGACAGGACTGATCACAGACTATGAAGTGGAAGGGACATACCCGGCTTATGGAAACGATGATGACAGGGCGGACGAACTGGCGAGAGAGCAGATGCGGCTGTTTTCTGAGGAATTAAAGAAGCAGAAATTATACCGGGACGCGGAAGCGACACTGTCGATCTTGACCATCACTTCCAATGTGGTATATGGAAAGAAGACGGGGGCCACGCCAGATGGGAGAAAGGCGGGAGAGCCTTTCGCTCCGGGGGCGAACCCGATGCATGGCCGGGATAGAAGCGGGGCGCTGGCGTCTTTGAATTCGGTGGCCAAGCTGTCCTATGACTGGTGCAGGGACGGGATCTCTAATACTTTCTCCATTGTGCCTCAGGCCATGGGCAAGACGAAGGAGGAGCGGCTTCGGAACCTGACGGCGGTGTTGGATGGATATTTCCGGCAGATGGCACATCATCTGAATGTTAATGTGCTGGATCGGGAGACTCTTATGGAAGCCTACGAGCACCCTGAGCAGTATCCCAATCTTACGATCCGGGTATCCGGGTACGCGGTGAATTTCGTCAAGCTGTCCAGGGAGCAGCAGAGGGAAGTGATCCAAAGGACCTTCCACCAACGAATTTAACGGTTGTTTTTCTGTGCGTAACTGAGTATAATGAAGACGATTGGAGTGTAGATATTATGGCAGGGACGCGCAGAAAGAAAAAAGAGAGTAAAGGACCAGTCCCGATCCGGTACTATGACTATAGTCTTGTGGCGGTGCTGGTCTTTCTTGTTTGTTTTGGACTGGTGATGCTTTACAGCACCAGCGCCTACAGCGCGCTGATCACCTACAATGACAGTATGTACTATTTTAAGAGACAGATCATATTCTGTGTCATGGGTTTTGCTGTTATTTATGTAGTGTCCAGGATCAATTACCACTGGTACATCCGCAGGGCTAAATTGTTCTATATAGTCTCTCTGGTGCTGATGGCGCTGGTGCAGACCCCTCTGGGGAAAGAAGTCAACGGGGCCAGGAGATGGATCCAGCTTCCTCTGGGGCAGCAGTTTCAGCCGTCAGAGTTTACGAAGATCGCGGTGATCTTGTTTATTCCCGTGGTGATCTGCAGGATGGGGAAAGAGTTCCGGACTTTGAGGGGAGCGGCGAAAGCACTGGCCTGGGGCGGGATAGCAGCCGCCGGAGTTCTGCTGTTGACGGAAAACTTAAGTACGGCACTCATTGTACTGGGGATCGGCTGCGGAATGATCTTTGTGGCCCATCCCAGGACGAAATTGTTCGCGGCCATCTTTGCCGCGGGCTTTGCGGCTTTCGTGACCCTGGTGCTGACGATGGGGAATCAGCTTGCGGCCAGCGACAATTTCCGGTTTCGGAGGATCGCGGTGTGGCTGAATCCGGAACAGTATGCGGACGGTCTGGGCTACCAGACGCTGCAGGGGCTGTACGCCATCGGTTCCGGCGGCTTTTTTGGAAAAGGTCTGGGCAACAGCGCCCAGAAAATGGTGATCCCGGAAGTGCAGAATGACATGATCCTCACGGTGATCTGCGAGGAACTTGGAGTGTTTGGCGTGATCGTGGTCCTGGTGCTTTTCGGAATGCTGCTGTACCGGATTTTGGTGATCGCCCAGAACGCGCCGGATCTCTATGGGTCTTTGGTGGTGACAGGGATTTTTGCCCATATCGCCCTGCAGGTCTTTTTAAATGTGGCGGTGGTCACAAACATGCTCCCAAACACGGGAGTCACCCTTCCTTTCATCAGTTACGGGGGCACATCGATCTTGTTTCTGATGGCGGAGATGGGGATTGTTCTGGGAGTGTCAAGGACGATCAAATTTAGCGAATAAATCGGAATAAATGCCTTTTCTTTCCAGCATTTCTGTGTTATGATGTTGTATGTGGTATTTAATACTATGTATGATAGAAATGAATGATAGGCAAAAAAGTAAGGACCTGTACGCTGGGAGGATCACTATGAGTTATAAAATTATTGTGGATAGCTGTGGGGAACTGACGAAAGACATGAAGGAGTCCGGTCGTTTTGAGACGGCTTCTCTGGAGATTGATGTCAATGGCTGCCATATCATTGACGATGATACCTTTGACCAGGAGAAATTCTTGAAGCTGGTGGCGGAGTCTCCGGAATGTCCCAAATCCTCTTGTCCTTCGCCGGAACGCTATATGGAAGCGTTCCGCTGCGAGGAAGAGCATGTCTATGCGGTGACCCTTTCCGCGGAACTGAGTGGGTCTTACAACAGCGCTTTGCTTGGAAAGAAATTATATCGTGAGGAATATGGAGAAAAGGATATCTATGTATTTAATTCCCGCTCCGCTTCTGTGGGAGAGACTTTGATCGCAAGGAAAGCGGCAGAGTGTGAGGAAAGCGGGATGAGCTTTCAGGATACCATTGATACAGTGGAAGCCTATATCCGGGAGCAGAACACCTATTTTGTCCTGGAGACTTTAGAGACTCTGCGGAAGAACGGGAGATTGACCGGATTAAAAGCCATTGTGGCCTCAGCTTTAAATATCAAGCCGGTCATGGGATCCACACCTGAGGGTACCATCTGCCAGCTGGGACAGGCCAGAGGGGTCAAGAAGGCGTTGAGCAAGATGGTGGACGAGGTCATCAAGAACTTGAAGGACCCGACAGAGAAGATCCTGGCCATCTCTCACTGCAACTGCCAGAAACGAGCGGAAGACGTGGCCGAGATGCTGAAGAAGCGGGCAACATTTAAGGATATCATCATCCTGGACACAGCGGGGATCAGCAGTATGTACGCATCCGATGGGGGCGTGATCGTGGTTGTATAATCAGGGAAACTGTGATAGAATAACCCTATTGGAGCGATAGGAGGAAAAGTTTTATCATGAGTCAGGAAAAAGTAGACAGATATAAAAAGGAAAAAGCCAACCGGAAACAGATCATGAAGAAGGAGAAGGCGGCCAATGCGCTCCGCAAGTGTATCGTGGGCGTGGTGGGCCTGGTCTTGATTGGATGGATCGGTTATTCCGCTTACGGCACTTATGAGAACAGCAGGCCCAGAGAAGAAGTACAGATCGACTATACGGCGGTCAATGAACTGCAGAACCGTCTGACTGCCGTGCAGGAAGAAGAGGCGGCTGCTGCCGCGGAGGCGGGAGAATAGAGAAGAAGGATCATAAGGATGAAAAGGACAAGAGCCAGACAGGTTCTTGTCTTTTTTTAATTTGGGACAGGGTATTTTCAATTTGGGCCGTGGTATTTTTAAAAATACCACGGCCCAAATTGAAAAAAGGGGTTGAAATCGGAAAAAATATGGTTTACAATGAGGTCAAGTGGTAGAAAGTGGTGAAAAGTGGAACGAAGTGGCGATCAAGTGGCAGGCTGCTTCGAAAGAGGGTGAGTTTCATGTTGAAAGGAGAGTACAGTCATAATATTGACCCTAAGGGCAGACTGATCATTCCCGCGAAGTTTCGTGACGATCTAGGGGAGAATTTCGTCATTACTAAGGGAATGGAGCATTGTCTGTATGTATATCCGGAAGATGAATGGAACGCCTTCGAAGAGAAACTGAACGCCCTGCCGACTACCACAGACAAAAAGGCCCGGGCCTTCGCGTATTTCTTTCAGGGGAGCGCGGCGGACGGAGACCTGGACAAGCAAGGGAGAACCTTGATCCCATCGGTCTTAAGGGACTACGCGAAACTGGAAAAGGAAGTAGTCTTCATCGGTATGGGGAAGCGTGCCGAGATCTGGGACAAAGCAAGATGGGATGAGAAGAATGCTGAAGTGGAACTCAACATTGAGGACATCGCATCCGATATGGAAGAGAGCGGATTCAGTATCTAGAGGGAGAAGATATGGGATTCGGACACACATCAGTATTACTTGAAGAAACTGTAAACGGGCTGAAGGTAAAACCTGACGGGATCTATGTGGACGGAACGCTGGGAGGCGGTGGACATGCTTACGAGATCTGCAGGAGACTGGGCCCTAAGGGGAGTATTGTAGGAATAGACCAGGATGGGGCGGCCATCGAGGCCGCGGGCATCCGACTGAAAGACTTCGGGGAGAAAGTCACGATCGTACGGAGCAACTATCGTGATATGAAGTCGCGGCTCCAAGAACTAGGCATTGACAAGGTCGATGGGATCGTGCTCGATCTGGGCGTATCCTCATATCAGTTAGATACGGCAGAGCGGGGATTCTCCTATCGCGAAGATGCTCCTTTGGATATGCGGATGGATACTCGTCAGAAACTGACGGCCAGGGACATCGTCAATGGCTACGGCGAACAGGAACTCTATCATATGATTCGGGATTACGGAGAGGACAAGTTTGCCAAAAATATCGCCAAACATATTGTGGAGGCGAGAGAGCAGGAGCCTGTGGAGACCACAGGCCAGTTAGTGGAGATCATACGCCAGTCCATTCCCATGAAATTTCAGAAGATGTCTGGGCATCCCGCCAAACGGACGTTCCAGGCGATCCGCATCGAGCTGAACCAGGAGCTGGATGTATTGAGGGATTCTCTGGACGATATGATCGAACTGTTACATCCAGGTGGAAGGCTGTGCATCATTACCTTCCATTCGTTAGAGGACAGGATCGTGAAAGCGGCTTTTCGGAAAAATGAAAATCCCTGCACCTGTCCCAGTGATTTTCCTGTATGTGTATGTGGGAAAGTCTCAAAGGGGAGCATTATAACCAAGAAACCAATTCTGCCAGGCAGAGAAGAAATGGAGGCAAACAGTCGTTCCAAGAGCGCCAAGCTCAGGATTTTTGAACGGCGGTAGCCGGACAAAAAAGGGGTGACGTACATGGCGGCAAGAACAGCGGCAGGGAGATATCATTCTGTCCGAACACAGGGACAGGCATATGTATACGGAAATGCCGCGCCAAAACCGGTTCGGGAACCGGAACGGCGGGAGAGAAAAACATCACAGAGAAAAGTCAGCAGCCAGGTACGGAAGAATCGCAGGAAAGCCCTTAGAATGAGCGCGGGATACGTAGTGTTCCTGACTGTGGCGGCGATGCTGACACTGGTGGTCTGCGTGGGCTATGTCAGGCTCCAGGCCAGGATTACAGACGGCTCGAAAACAGTGACGGCGATGCAGGAAGAGCTGGCAGCCCTCCGGGAAGAGAATGATACGCGATACAACGCGGTCATGGATGCCGTGGATGTGGAGGCGGTCAAGAAGACGGCCCAGGAAGAGCTGGGCATGGTCTATGCTTCGCCGGATCAGGTGGTAGAATATGAAAGCCCCTCCGCGGATTATGTCAAGCAGTACGAGAATATTCCGGAAGACGGTGTGCTGGCCCGTTCCGACAAAAATAACTGACAGGTGGGACCATGGCAAGAAAGAAACGAAATCCGCTGCGGCGGAAAATGGATAAATTAATGCAGAGAAAGCTGGTAGGCGTCTTCGTGGTTGTCGTACTGGCTTTTGCGGTTTTAGTGGGAAGAGTCACTTATATCAACGCTTCCAGGGGAGATGAATATACCAAAGTAGTCCTGGATCAGCAGCAGTACGACAGCAGGGTCATCCCCTTTAAGCGAGGGGATATCGTGGACCGCAACGGGACAAAGCTGGCCACCAGCGAGCGGGTCTACAATGTGATCTTGGATGTGAGGGCGATGCTGGAAGATGAAGACGCCATAGAGCCGACGATCCAGGTTCTGGAAGAGTGTTTCGGGATCGGAGAAGAAACCGTGCGCGGCCTGATAGAGGAGAAGCCTTCCAGTCGGTATGAGATCCTGAAAAAAAGCATAGATTACAACACAGCCCAGGCGTTTGAGGCCATCGACGAAGATGACGAAAACTATCCGGATGTGAAGGGAATCTGGCTGGAAGAGGACTATATCAGGACCTATCCCTATGAGACCCTGGCCTGTGACGTGATCGGATTTACCGCGGATGGAAACGTGGGAAACAACGGGATCGAAGCCTCCTATAACTCTGTTCTGAACGGGACAGACGGCAGGGAATATGGATATCAGGACGAGAGCGTATCCCTGGAACGTACAGTGAAAGAGCCGGAAAGCGGCAGTACGGTAGTGTCTACCATCGATCTGCAGATTCAGAGCGTTGTGGAAGAGCATATCCTGGCATTTAACGAGGCCCACAAAAATGAAGCCCGGACCGGGGAGGGAAGCGCCAATACGGGCGTGATCGTAATGAACCCTCAGAATGGAGAGATCCTGGCAGAAGCATCTTACCCTAATTATGATCTGAATAATCCCAGAGATCTGACGAAATATTATTCAGAAGAAGCGATCGAGGCCATGACAGACGAAGAGAAGGTAGAGACCCTGACCACCCTCTGGAATAATTTCTGCGTCAATGAAGTATATGAACCTGGTTCCACGTTCAAGCCATTTACGGTGTCGGCAGGGCTGGAACTGGGAAATTTGACGGGAGATGAGACCTACTACTGCGGCGGGATGCTGCATGTGGGAGACTATGACATCCACTGTAACAACAGAGACGGTCACGGAACCCAGACACTGCGTCAGGCATTGGAGAATTCCTGCAACGTGGCTCTGATGGAGATTGGGGCAGATCTGGGGGTAGAGGAATTTACCCGGTATCAGGAATTATTCGGCTTCGGGAAACAGACCGGCATCGACCTTCCGGGAGAACAGGAAGGCGTGCTGTACACGGCGGAAAACATGGATCCGACCAGTCTGGCTACCAACGCCTTTGGTCAGAATTTCGATGTGACGATGACGCAGATGGCCGCAGGCTTCTGCTCTTTGATCAACGGAGGAGAATATTACCAGCCCCATGTGGTAAAGCAGATCCAGGATGAAAATGGAAATGTGACCGAAAATAAAGAGTCTGTCCTGATCGGCCGGACTGTCTCAGAAGAGACCAGCCAGATCATCAAAGACTATATGTACAGCGTAGTAGAAGAAGGGACTGGTTCCACCGCAGCTGTGGAAGGTTATGACATCGGTGGGAAAACAGGGACCGCGGAAAAACACCCCAGAGGCAGAGGGAATTATCTGGTATCCTTTATCGGATACGCGCCTCAGGAGGATCCGCAGGTGATGATCTACGTGGTCATCGACGAACCAAATGCCGCAGTCCAGTCGGACAGCAAATTCGCCACCACTATGGCGGCAGATATCATGGAAGAGATCCTGCCCTATCTGGGAGTGGAAAAGGTGGCAGAGGAATAAAGGGAACATTTGTCAGAATAACCTCGTAAAAGCTCTAATAAGCTATAGAAAGGGCTTTTGCGAGGTTTTTTATGAAGAATAAGACCTACAACAGGAAGAAGCTTCTGGTGGTGTTCCTGTGCGCGGCTGGGATCGTCACGGCGCTGGCGGGAAGACTGATCTACCTGATGGTGTTCGAGGCGGATTATTATCAGGAAAAAGCGGAAGCGCTCCACGAAAGAGAGCGGGAGATCAAAGCGGCGCGGGGAGAGATCATCGACGTGAACGGAACGGTCCTGGCCACTAACCGGACCGTATGTACCATCTCTGTGATCCACAGTCAGATCAAGGACCCGGAACAGGTCATCCAGATTCTCTCGGAACAGCTGGAGCTTCCAAGGGAGGAAGTCCGGGAGAAGGTAGAGAAGGTCTCCTCTATGGAGCGGATCAAGACCAATGTGGACAAAGAGACGGGAGATAAGATCCGCAATCTGGAGCTGGACGGGGTGAAGGTGGATGAAGATTTTAAGCGTTATTACCCCTATGGAGAGTTGGCCTCCAAGGTACTGGGATTTACCGGCGGCGATAATCAGGGGATCATCGGGCTAGAGGTGAAGTACGAAGAATACTTAAAAGGAGAGAACGGCACGATCCTGACCACCACCGATGCCAGGGGAATCGAACTGGAGGGGGTGGCGGAGGACCGGATCGAACCGGTCCCGGGCCATACCCTGCAGATCAGCATGGACTACAATATCCAGATGTATGCCCAGCAGATGGCGGAGAAGGTCATGGAAGAAAAGCAGGCGGATAAAGTGGCAATCCTTCTGATGGATCCCAGGAACGGGGAGATCCTTGCCATGGTCAATGTGCCGGAGTTTGACCTGAATGAGCCGTTTGAACTGAATACAGGCTCATCTGAGGGAATGACAGACGAAGAACTTCAGGATGCCTTAAATCAAATGTGGAGAAACGGCTGCATCAATGATACCTACGAGCCCGGATCCACCTTTAAGATCATCACGGCCTCCGCCTGTCTGGAGGAAGGGGTGGTGGATCTGGAAGACACCTTTACCTGCCCCGGCTATCGGATCGTGGAAGATCGGAAGATACGCTGCCACAAAGTGGGGGGACATGGAGCGGAGACCTTTGTGGAAGGGATACAGAATTCCTGTAATCCGGTCTTTATTGATATTGGCCTGCGGCTTGGAACCGAGAACTTCTATAAATATTTCAGGCAGTTCGGGCTGATGGGACTGACGGGAGTAGACCTGCCGGGAGAGGCGGCCACCATCATGCATAAGCCGGAAAATGTAGGGCAGGTGGAACTTGCCACCATGAGTTTTGGACAGTCTTTCCAGGTGACGCCGATCCAGCTCGCCGCCACTGTCAGTTCTCTGGTCAATGGAGGAGTCCGGGTGACACCTCATTTTGGAGTGCGTGTTCTGGATGAGGACGGGGAAGAACTGAAAGAATTCGAGTACAAAGATACGGAACGTATCGTCTCGGATGAGACGTCCAGGACGATGCAGACGCTTTTAGAAGGGGTGGTAGAACAGGGATCCGGGAAAAACGCCTATATCGAGGGGTATCACATTGGAGGAAAGACTGCCACTTCCCAGACGCTCCCAAGAAGCGCCAACAAATATATTTCTTCTTTCATCGGGTTTGCTCCGGCGGATGATCCCCAGATCCTGGGGATGTGCGTCATTTACGATCCTCAGGGGATCTATTACGGCGGGACGATCGCGGCGCCGGTGATGGGGGACATCTTCCAGAACATATTCCCCTATCTTGGCATTGAAAAAGAGTAGAAAATACAGTATACTATGTAAGATTGAAACTATGACAGACAGCATTCTTTCAGGAAGAGAGACAAAAGAAGTAAGAGGTGTATTATGGATTATACGGTATTTATCCCGGTGCTGATCGCGTTTGCTCTGAGTGTGATCATGGGGCCTGTGATCATTCCTATCTTGAGAAAGCTGAAGATGGGGCAGACAGAGAGGGAGGACGGCGTGAAATCCCATTTGAAGAAGGCCGGCACTCCTACTATGGGCGGCGTGATCATCCTTCTGAGTGTGGTGATCACATCCCTGATCTATATCAGAGATTATCCGAAGATCATCCCGATCCTGTTTGTGACTCTGGGGTTCGGATTGATCGGATTTCTGGACGATTACTTGAAGGTGGTGATGAAACGTTCCGACGGGTTGTATCCGAAACAGAAAATGGCCCTGCAGATCGTGGTGACAGCTATATTCGCCTTCTATATGATCCGGTTTACTGACGTCTCGCTGGCTATGCTGATCCCCTTTACCGGAGGAAAATACCTGGATATCGGCTGGCTTGCCATCCCCCTTCTGTTTTTCGCGGTGATCGGAACAGTAAATGGAGTGAATTTCACCGATGGACTGGATGGACTGGCATCCAGTGTGACGGTGCTGGTGGCTACTTTTTTTACAGTGGTGGCGATCGGGACCGGAAGCGGTATCGAACCTGTCACCTGCGCGGTGGTAGGAGCGCTTCTTGGTTTTCTCCTATTTAATGTATATCCTGCCAGCGTGTTTATGGGAGACACCGGATCTCTGGCGCTGGGAGGGTTCGTGGCGTCCACGGCCTATATGCTCCAGATGCCCATCTTTATCCTGATCGTGGGTCTGATCTATCTGGTGGAAGTCCTCTCTGTCATGATCCAGGTGACGTATTTTAAGAAGACGGGAGGAAAACGGATTTTCAAGATGGCGCCGATTCACCATCATTTCGAATTGTGTGGATGGTCGGAGACCAGGGTAGTGGCGGTATTTTCCATTATCACGGCCCTGCTCTGTTTGGTGGCCCTGATGGCGATGTAAGAGAAAGGATAGAAATATAGAGATGATAGATACAAAGGGAAAGAAGGCACTGGTATTCGGATCTGGAATCAGCGGGACGGCGGCGGCCCGGCTTCTGGAATCAGAGGGAGCTTCGGTGACCCTGTATGACGGGAATCCAAATCTGGATATCCGGAAAATCAAGGCTCAGCTTGGCGGCGGATCTGGAACAGAGATCATAGCGGGAGAATTCCCGGGAGCGCTTCTGGATCAGCTGGAACTGGTCGTCTTAAGTCCGGGGGTCCCCACGGACCTTCCGGTGGTGGAACAGATGATGTCCCGTGGGATCCTGGTCATCGGAGAGGTGGAGCTGGCTTATCATTTCGGGAAGGGCGATGTCCTGGCGATCACAGGGACCAACGGAAAGACTACTACCACCACTCTCCTTGGGCAGATCATGAAAAGATACCAGGACGAGGTGTTTGTGGTGGGGAATATCGGGAACCCTTATACAATGGCGGCAAAAGAGATGACAGAGCGGTCTGTTACGGTGGCGGAGATGAGCAGTTTCCAGCTGGAGACGATCCGGGAGTTTCACCCCAAGGTCAGCGCGATCCTGAATTTCACACCAGACCACCTGAACCGTCATCATACCATGGAAGCCTATGTGAACGCGAAGAAGCGGATCGCGGAGAATCAGACGGAAAAAGATTACTGCATCCTCAATTATGAGGACGACAGGACCCGGGAATTCGGAGAAAAGGTAAAAGCCCAGGTTCTATATTTCAGCAGTCAGCGTAAACTAGAAAGAGGGATCTATCTGGACCGGAGCTCTATCATTTATAAAAATCCGGAAGAGATCAGGATCTGCGGTGTGGAAGAATTGCAGGTCCTGGGGACCCACAACTATGAAAATGTGATGGCCGCGGCCGGAATGGCCGCTGTCTACGGAGTGCCGATCCCGGTGATCAAGGAGGCGGTCCTTGCCTTTCAAGGGGTGGAGCACAGGATCGAGTTCGTGGCGGAAAAAGGAGGGGTCGTCTATTACAACGACTCCAAGGGGACCAATCCGGATGCCGCGATCAAGGCCATCCAGGCGATGAACCGGCCCACCGTCCTCCTGGGAGGCGGATACGACAAAGATTCGGAATATACGCAGTGGATCCGGGCTTTTGACGGCAAAGTAAAGAAGCTGGTCCTCCTGGGCCAGACCCGGGAGAAGATCGCCCGGGATGCGGAAAAGTGCGGGTTCCATGATTATGTACTGGCAGATGGGTTTGAGGAGGCAGTGAGCCTGGCGGCGGATCTGGCGGAGGCGGGAGATGCGGTCCTGCTGTCCCCGGCCTGCGCAAGCTGGGATATGTTTCCCAATTATGAGGCACGCGGAGAGAAGTTTAAAGAGATTGTAAATTCCTTATAAGGAGTGCAGGAAAGATTGACACAGCCAAAAAAGAGGAAGTATGATCTGACGCTCCTGGCCGCTCTCGGGGTGCTGGTGGTCTTTGGGCTGGTGATCTTGTACAGCACCAGCTCCTACAACGGCGAGGTAAAGTTTCACGACTCCTTTTATTATCTGAAAAAGCAGGTGTTCGCCACACTGCTTGGGATCCTGGGAATGTTTCTGGTGGCGGATATGGACTATCATGTGTGGAAGCACGGAGCGGTCCTGGGATATCTGACCGCAGTGATCCTGTCGGTGGCGGTCTTGTTTATAGGGGAAGAATATAACGGGTCCAAAAGATGGCTTTCTTTGGGGCCTTTTTCATTTCAGCCTTCGGAGTTCGCCAAGGTGGCGGTGATCCTTTTCCTGGCTTGGATCGTGACCAGGAATATCAAAAAGATGGGAAAGATGGGAACGCTTCTCAAGATCATGCTGTCTATCCTTCCCGTTGTGGGTCTGGTAGGAGCCAGTAATCTGAGCACCGCGATCATCATCCTGGGGATCGGGGTTATCCTGGTGTTTGTGGCAAGTCCCAAGTACAGTCCTTTTATCCTGATGGGAGTTGCCGGCGCGGGGTTCATGGCGATCTTCCTGGCGCTGGAAAGCTATCGACTGGAGCGTCTGGCGATCTGGAGGAATCCGGAGGCCTACGAGAAAGGCTATCAGACCCTCCAGGGTCTGTATGCCATCGGATCCGGCGGCCTGTTCGGCCGGGGGCTGGGAGAGAGTGTCCAGAAGCTGGGATTCGTGCCGGAGGCGCAGAACGACATGATCTTCTCTATCATCTGCGAAGAATTGGGGCTGTTTGGGGCAGGATTTGTACTTTTGCTGTTTCTCATCCTGATCTGGCGGTTCTTCGTGATCGCCTCCCGGGCGCCGGATCTGTTCGGAGCGCTGATCGCCGCCGGAGCCATGGCCCACATGATGATCCAGGTGATCTTAAATATCGCGGTGGTGACCAACACCATCCCCAACACCGGCATCACCCTTCCATTCATCAGTTACGGGGGAACCTCCGTGGTCTTCCTCCTTCTGGAAATGGGGCTTGTCTTAAGCGTATCCTCTCGTGTATAATGAACGCATAGCAACGAGCGCAGATATGCAGAGGAAAAAATGCCGGCTGCAGGCAGCCGGGCGCTTTTTCCGAGGCATATCTATGAGAGTGCAACGAACAGCCCTGCAACACGTTGCAGGGCTGAAGCGCGAGGCTCGTGGGAAGGGAAGCGCAAGCCTCGCGCAAGAGAGGAGTATACATGGAAACACAGGAACAAATGGAAGAACGGCCCAGGAGAAGACGGAAGAAAAAAGGCCACAGGCTGTACGCGCTCCTTGTCATCATCCTTGGCCTTGCGATCATCGTGCTCGCGGTCCTTCTGCTTTTTCATGTGCAGAAGGTGGAGATAGAGGGGAATGAATACTGCACAGATGGGGAGATCCTGGAAGCGGTGCAGAACGACCGGTTTTCCGGGAATTCACTGTATGTGATCGGGAAATATCTTCTGGGCAGGGGGGAGAGTCCGCCTTGTCTGGACAGTATAACGGTGGGACTGAAAACCCCCTGGACTCTTCGGGTGACGGTGAAGGAGAAAGCGATCGTAGGGTATATGTATGATGGACAGGAGTATGCCTATTTTGACAAGGAAGGCCTGGTGGTAAAAAAGGATGCGGTCTATATCGAAGGTGTCCCCTGTGTGGAGGGCATAGAGGTAAAAGAGATCAACCTGTACAAGCCTCTGGAGAGTGAGAATTCTCAGATTTTTGAAGAAATCCTGGAAGCCTCCGATGAACTGAAGAAGGATGACCTGTCCACAAGTAAGATCGTCTGCCAGGACAGCAGGATCTATCTCTATATCGGGAAGGTCTGCGTCAGCCTGGGAAATCATGTGACGCTGGAGAAGATCGACCAGATTGCCCCGATCCTGGAGAAGCTGGAAGGGAAGGAAGGAACCCTGCATCTGGAAAACTACTCGGAGGGGAAGGAGACGATCACCTTCGATGTGGGAGAATTCCCGGAAGAGATCTCAGATGACTGAACTGTTACGAAGAAAATTAAGAAAAATCCAGGAATTCTATTGATATTTTGTACAAAAGTCTATATTATAGATTATATATGGCAAAGTGTAGTTCTGCACTTTCCTTATGGGATGTATAAATAATAAGGATAACAAAGGAGGAGAAACCCTTGCTAGAGATTAAGACAAACGAATCGGAAGCGGCGGCGAAAATAATTGTTTGTGGAGTCGGCGGCGGCGGAAATAACGCAGTCAACCGCATGATCGATGAGCAGATCGCCGGTGTGGAATTTATAGCGATTAATACAGATAAACAGGCACTTCAGTTATGTAAAGCCCCCACTCTTATGCAGATCGGGGACAAGATCACCAAGGGACTCGGCGCGGGAGCCAGGCCGGAGGTAGGAGAGAAAGCGGCGGAGGAAAGCGCGGAAGAGATATCAGCGGCCCTCAAAGGAGCGGACATGGTATTTGTCACCTGCGGTATGGGCGGCGGGACCGGAACCGGAGCCACACCTGTGGTAGCCCGGATCGCCAAAGAGCAGGGCGCTCTGACGGTGGGGGTTGTGACGAAGCCCTTCCGCTTTGAGTCGAAGACCCGCATGAACAACGCCCTTTCCGGTATTGAGAAACTGAAGGAGAATGTGGACACTCTGATTGTTATCCCCAATGATAAGCTTCTCGAGGTAGTGGACAGGCGTACCACTATGCCGGAGGCTCTGAAGAAGGCGGATGAAGTCCTACAGCAGGGTATTCAGGGGATCACGGACCTGATCAATGTACCGTCTCTGATCAATCTGGACTTTGCGGATGTTCAGACAGTCATGACAGACAAGGGAATCGCCCATATCGGTATCGGACAGGGACGAGGCGATGACAAGGCTCTTGAGGCAGTGAAACAGGCAGTTGCCAGCCCGCTCCTTGAGACTACGATCGCCGGCGCTTCTCATGTCATCATCAATGTATCCGGTGATATTACTCTTATGGATGCATCGGATGCCGCAGAGTACGTACAGGATCTGGCAGGCGAAGACGCCAATATCATCTTTGGCGCGATGTATGATGACTCCCGAGCGGATGAGGCGACGATCACTGTGATCGCCACCGGACTGCACAATGTGGGAGGGAGCGCTTCCAAACTCAAGTCCAGACTGGAGCATCCAAGGACAGGGGCCACAGTGGCCCAAGGGAATTTTGAGAGAACGGCCGGCGGACAGCAGCGCGGGGCAGGCCAGGCCCGCGCACCGAAGCTGGATATCGGTCTGGCCACAGGAAAGAGCACCGGCACAGGGACTGGCGGAAGCGGTAATGTGACCAGGAAGGCTCCCGGTGGGACCGCTCCTTCTCTGGAGACGCCTAGGACTCCTTCCAGCAAGGTGAAAGAACAGTCCATCAAGATTCCAGATTTCTTTAAAAAGTAAGTTTGATCTGATCATGGGACCAGACCGTATGAGGCGGCGCTGGTCTCTTTTTCTGTCGAAAAAAATCTTTTTTTCTCTTCCACCATATGACAAAATCTTTTTTTCCACCCTCGTATAATAAGTCTTGCCCACATACCAAATCGATTTAGTATCAAAGGAGAAAGAAGGCGGAACGTGTACTATGAATTATACATAGACGTGTTTTTTCTTGTGAATTTTATGATGGATGCGATCTTGCTGGAGATCGTGAGGAAGATCCTGAAATGTCCTGCCACACATGGAAGGATATTCCTGGGAGCCGCGGCAGGGGCTTTTGGCACCTGTGTCGTCATTCTGCTTCCCATCCCTTACGCGTCTGTCAAATTCATCATGTTCCATGGGCTCATTAATATCATCATGCTGAAAACAGGACTCAGGACAGGATGGGACAGAACTCTCTGGAAGGCCTTTCTTCTGCTCTATATCAGTGGTTTCCTGGTAGGAGGGATCCTGGAAAGTCTGTGGCCTTATACACGGACTGCCGGTCTGTTCTTCGCCTTTGCGGTGGTAAGTTACTATGGAGCGCTGGGAATCTTTAAGCTTCTGAAGTATCTGGCCAGGCAGGATCACTATCGCAGGCAGGTGGTCCTCTACCGTGGAAACAGGCGTTGCAGGATCACAGCGGTGATCGATACGGGAAACAGTCTGCGGGATGGGCTGAGCGGGAAGCCGGTGAGCATCATCAGCCGGAAGACGGCCGACAGTCTGGGGGATTGGAGCCAGACACAAGGAATCCGCTGGATCCCTTACCATGCGGTGGGGACCAGAGAAGGCGTCCTGCCGATGTTCCCTCTGGATAAAATGGAGGTCCAAGGAGAGACTGTGGAAGTTGTGGAGGATCCGCTGGTAGCCGTGTATGAAGAGATCTCCGCGGACGATTATGAGATGCTCCTGAATCCTGATGTTTTATAGGAGGAATAACAATGATCATAAAAGTAGCCGTACCTCATCAATTTAAACTGAAAGTCATTCCGGATTTCCGGACGTTGTTTTTTCCGGACAAAAGGGATATCCATTATATCGGCGGGTCTGAGATCCTTCCAGCCCCGCTGGAGACAGAGGAAGAAGCCCGGCAGATCCGGCGGCTTGGGACCGAGGAGGAGGAGCAGGCGAAGAAGATCCTGATCGAACATAATTTGAGGCTTGTGGTCTACATAGCAAAGAAGTTTGACAATACAGGCGTAGGCGTGGAGGATTTGATCTCCATAGGAACGATCGGACTGATCAAGGCGATCAACACCTTTAATCCGGGGAAGAAGATCAAGCTTGCCACATATGCTTCCCGCTGTATTGAAAATGAAATCCTCATGTATCTGAGGAGAAATAATAAGACACGGATGGAGGTTTCCATCGATGAGCCTTTGAATGTGGACTGGGATGGAAATGAACTGCTGCTGTCTGATATTCTGGGAACGGAGGAGGACACCATTTACAGAGATCTGGAGACAGAAGCGGAAAGGAGACTGTTGGTGCGGGCCATTGGGCGGCTAACCGGGAGAGAGCGGACCATCATCCAGATGCGGTTCGGGCTCGGGACGCCGGACGGGGAGGAGAAAACGCAGAAAGAGGTGGCGGATATGCTGGGAATCTCTCAGTCTTATATCTCCAGACTGGAGAAGAAGATCATGCAGAGGCTCCGCAGAGAGATGGTAAAGTATTCGTAGCCATCCGCCGGAAAAGGTGCTACAATGAAAAAAAGAAAGGGGCTTTGTGTATGAAACTTTTTTTTATTGGAGCAGATCATGAGGTGACAGGAAGCTGCCATATGATCGAAGCCTGCGGAAAGCATATCCTGGTGGACTGTGGCATGGAGCAGGGGCCGGATCTGTATGAAAACCAGGAGATACCGGTCCGGGCGGCGGACATTGATCACATCCTGCTGACCCACGCCCACATTGACCATTCCGGGAAAATACCAATGCTGTGTAAGGAAGGGTTCCACGGAGATATTGTTTCCACGTTCGCCACGGCGGATCTGTGCAGCATCATGCTCCGCGACAGCGCCCACATCCAGGAATTCGAGGCCCAGTGGCGGAACCGCAAAGCGAAACGGAGCGGAGCGCCGCCCTATGAGCCGCTTTATTCTATGGAGCACGCAGAGGCGGCGATCCGGCTGTTATATCCCTGCGATTATGGGCAGAAGATCCGGCTGTGCGAGGGGATCGAAGTGCGGTTTACCGATGTGGGGCACCTGTTGGGGTCCGCGGCTGTGGAGGTGTGGATCACGGAAGAAGGAGTGACCAGGAAGGTGGTGTTCTCCGGCGATGTGGGGAACCTGTCCCAGCCGATCATCAAGGATCCGAAGCCAGTAAGGGAGGCGGATTATATAGTGATCGAGTCTACTTACGGAGACCGGCTCCACGGAACAGAACGGCCGGATTATGTGGGAGATCTGACCAGGATTTTAAAGGAGACCTTCGACCGGGGAGGAAATGTGGTGATCCCCTCCTTTGCCGTGGGAAGGACGCAGGAACTTCTGTACTTCTTCCGGGAGATCAAGGAGAAAGGACTGCTTCCTCAGTATCAGAATTTTGAGGTCTATGTGGACAGCCCACTTGCAATTGAGGCCACCAATGTATTTAACAAGAACGTGAAATCCTGCTTTGACGCGGAGGCGCTGGCTCTGGTGGAACAGGGGATCAATCCGCTGATCTTCCAGGGATTGCGCACAACGATCACTTCTGATGAATCTAAGATGATCAACCTCAATGAGAAACCGAAGGTGATCTTATCGGCTTCCGGCATGTGTGAGGCGGGAAGGATCCGGCATCATCTGAAGCACAATCTGTGGCGAAAGGAGAGTACGATCTGTTTTGTAGGGTATCAGGCGGCCGGAACCCTGGGACGAAAGCTGGTGGAAGGGGCAGAGTTTGTTAAGCTGTTCGGTGAAACGGTGGAAGTCAACGCCCAGATCCAGGTCCTGCAGGGGATCAGCGGGCATGCGGATAAGAATGGCCTGCTGGGCTGGCTGGAAGGGTTCCAGAAAGCTCCGGAGCACGTGTTTGTGGTCCATGGAGAGGATGAAGTGACGGATATATTTGCCCGTACCGTGGAGGAACATTTCGGGTGGCCCGCATTTGCTCCGTATTCTAGCGGATGCGTGGATCTTGCCACAGGGGAGATTCTCTCAGAAGGTGTACGGGAGCCGAAGAAAGAACACAAACCTGCCAGGACCAGGAAGCGGGAGGTATTTGAGCGGGTTGTGGCCGCGGCGAAACGTTTGCTGGAAGTGGTCTATAAAAATGAAGAGCTGGCCAATAAGGAATTGGTGAAATTTGAATCCCAGATCCAGAATCTGGCGGATAAGTGGGACCGGGAGGACTAGGGCGCTCAAGGCAGACAGCCCAGTTCAGCCGCGCCCATTCGCAAAACCGCCCCTTAAGGGGCTTACCCGCTGCTGGCGCGGCTGATTTTGCTCATGAGAGGGCGCTCAGCACAAAGAAAGAGGCAGGTACAAATTCATGCGAGCATGATTTGTGCCTGCCTCTTTCTTTGCCTGAACTGGTGTATCACATCTCTGCGTGGAGTTCGCCTACGTTGAGGGCGTAATCGCCAATCCTCTCGAAGTCGGTGAGGAGTTCGGAGAAGAGGATACCAGACTCTGCCTTGCAGTCTCCCTTCTTGGCCCGCTTGATCTGGCGCTTCAGGTACTTTTTCTCCATTTCATCCATCAGGGACTCGTATTTGGATATGGCCTGCAGCTGGGAGGCCGGAGTGGTCTCGTCTGTAAAATCTATGACTTCCAGGATTTTTATACTGATCTGTTTCATTTTCTTGATCTCTGTCCGGGCGTTGTCGGAGAAGGCTATGTTCCATTTCTTCATGTTTTGTGTATATTCCGCGATATTTATGGCATGATCGCCGATCCGCTCGATATTGCTGATGATCATATAATAGTTGTTGATTCGGCGGCTGTCGGCTTCCGCCATTTCTACGGGCATCAGGCGGACGATGTATTTTGAGATCTCTGTATTCAGGTAATCGATGTAATCTTCCCGTTCTTCTATTTCTTCGATGGAAGCGGATTCGCCTTTCAGCAGGGCGTTATAGCTGGCTTCCACATTTTCTTTGACTTTATCCAGCATCCGGGAGACTTCCCGCTGGATCTGAGAGATGACTAGGGCGGTATGTCCCACTGGGTAGTTGCTCTCAAAAGGAACAATATATTTCAGCCGCTTTACCTGTTCGATCTCTTCCTCGCTTTCCGGCAGGATCTTTGTGGCCAGCTTAGCCATATAAGTGCCAAAGGGGAGTAGGGTCAAAGTGGTGACAATGTTAAAGGTAGTATGTACATTCGCGATCTGTGCCACCGGGTCGGGAGTGATCCCCTCCATGAGCGAGACGAAGGGGGTAGTCAGGCTGATAATGGTAAAGATGATCGTTCCTATGATATTGAACATTAAATGGATGATGGTCGTCCGCTTGGCGTTTGGCCGGGTGCCGATCGCCGCCAGCACAGCGGTGATACAGGTGCCGATATTCTGTCCAAACAAGATGAAGACCGCGCTGGACAGAGGAATCGTCCCTGTGGCGGCCAGGGCCTGCAGGATGCCCACGGACGCGGAGGAAGACTGGATCAATGCGGTGAATATCGCTCCGATGGCGATGCCGATCAGAGGATTGCTGAAGGTAGTCATAAAGTGGATGAAGGTATCTGATTCCCGGAGAGGCATCATGGCCTCACCCATCATATCCATTCCGATGAACAGCACGCCAAGTCCCGCGAAAATGGAACTGATGTGGCGGGCTTTTTCATTTTTCAGGAACATGATACAGGCAACACCGATAAACGCGATCAAAGGAGCGATTGCTCCAATGTCCAGGGCAATGAGCTGGCCAGTGATGGTAGTACCGATATTTGCGCCCATGATGACCCATACGGCCTGGTTCAGCGTCATCAATCCAGTATTGACAAACCCCACTACCATAACGGTGGTGGCGGAGGAGGACTGGATCACCGCAGTGATGATGGCGCCTACAAGAACGCCTTTGATCCGGTTGGAGGTCAGCCGTTCCAGGATCTGTTTCATTCTGTTTCCTGCCGCCGTCTCAAGGCCATTGCTCATCATCTGCATTCCATAGAGGAACAAGGCCAGTCCCCCAAGCAGCATTAGGATATCTGTTGTTTTCATGAGATTTCTCCTTTAGATTAAACGATATTTTACATAACTTTTACGAAACCTTAACAATTATAGCATGGAGGATAGAAGGTTGCAATCATTTGTCAAGGGCTAAAACTTTTTTTATTTTTTGGGCGGTGGGAATAACCAAAGTGAATCTGGAGCAGAATTTTACTAGACATAAAATTTGGAGCAGATCCAGCAAGGAGGTTCTTTGGATGGCACAGGGGAAAGTAGAGATATGCGGAGTGAATACAGCCAGACTTCCCATTCTGAAGGAGGAAGAAAAGGAAGCGCTGTTTGAGCGGATAAAAGCGGGGGATCAGGAAGCGAAAGAAGAATATATTAAAGGAAATCTGCGGCTGGTGCTCAGCGTGATCAAGCGGTTTAGCGCCAGCGGCGAGAATCCGGACGACTTATTTCAGATTGGCTGCATTGGTCTTATCAAAGCAGTCAATAACTTTAACACAGAGCTGGATGTAAAATTCAGCACTTACGCGGTGCCCATGATCATCGGAGAGATCCGGCGCTACATGCGGGACAATAACTCCATCCGGGTCAGCCGATCTTTGAGAGATACCGCTTATAAGGCGATCTACGTGAAAGAAAACTTTGTCCGGCAACATCTGAAAGAACCTACCGTGCAGGAGATCGCTGATGAGATCGGAATTTCCAAAGAAGATATTGTATTTGCGCTGGACGCCATCCAAGCGCCCATGAGTCTGCAGGAGCCGGTCTACAACAACGGGGGCGATGCCCTTTATGTGATGGATCAGATCAGCGACACGAAGAATAAAGAAGAAAAATGGGTGGAAAATCTGTCTCTGGAAGCAGCGATGGAACACCTGGACCAGCGGGAGCGGCATATCATCAAGCTGCGGTTTTTCGAGGGAAAAACCCAGATGGAGGTAGCGGAAGAGATCAACATCTCACAGGCGCAGGTCAGCAGGCTGGAGAAAAACGCGTTAAGGACCATGCGCCAGTATCTCAAATAGGGACAGGGTATTTTCAATTGGGGCCGGGGTATTTTTAAAAATACCCCGGCCCCAATTGATGCTTGAAATTTACTTTTATCCATACTATCATGAGTTTATGGAGGAGACAAACATGACGAAAGCTTACATTTTTGATTTGGACGGAACTTTGGCAGATACGCTGGAATCTTTGATCTATTCCGTGAAAGCGTCGCTTCGGGAGATGGGACTTGTGGAGATCACAGACGAACAGTGCAGACAGTTTGTGGGAAATGGGGCAAGATACCTGATGGACCACGCGATCCGGGCGGCCGGCGATGAGAAGGGAGAGCGGCTGGAAGAAGCGATGCGGGTATACGGGCGTATATTTGACGAAAACTGTACATATCATGTAACACCTTATGATGGCATGGTGGAAGTGCTGGAGAAATTGAAGGAGAAAGGGATCAAACTGGCAGTGCTTTCCAACAAGCCTCACAGACAGACATTGAAAGTGGCCCGGGCAGTCTTCGGAGAGCATATGTTTGACTGTATCCAGGGGCAGAAAGATGGCATCAGGAGAAAACCGGACCCGGAGGGGGTCTATCGGATCCTGCGGCAGCTGGAGGTAAAGGAGGAAGCCAGTGTGTATGTGGGAGACTCGGAGGTGGATCTTGAGACGGGAAAACGGGCAGGGATCCGTACCATTCCTGTGGGATGGGGATTCCGGACCTGTCAAGAGCTTAAGAAAGCCGGGGCGGACACAATCTTGGAAAAACCGGCAGAATTGCTGCGGTTTGCGGAAGGATAAAAATCGGATAAAAGGAGGGAAGCAAGTATGTATGAGTATGATGAGGAATGCCTGCAGACATTTCTGGAACATCAGTCCCAGTTGTTTGACGAGCCGGTGGCTGAGACGATGGAGGAGGCGGAAGCTTTCCTGGAAGACTGTATGGCGGTAGTGGCGGACAGTCTGGAGGAGGTCTGTCAGTTTTTCGAGGAAGAAGGGCTGGACACAGAAGGCATGTCTTTGGAGGAGCTCGAAGAAGCATCGGAAGTGTTTGCTCTGCCAGACGGCAGATATCTGATCGTGGAAGGGTGATCGGACGGGGAGATAGGAGAAAAGGAAGGCGTGGTCACCGCGTACATGCGGGACACACGCCTTTTTTCCTGGATCTGCTCCTGGATCTATTCCTGAATCTTTCCCTTTTCCAGCGCCTCTGAGATCGCGTTGACGATCACCTGGGAGGTGTAGGGATTCTCCTGGGAAAGCTCGATTCCATCCAAAGACTGATTTTTGTATATCTGTTCCGCGATATTTTCGATCTCAGGCTGGATCAGGGGGTACATGGCGGCTACCGTCTCATCCAGGTTTGAGAAGCGGATGGAGTTGATATGCGATTCATCTACAGTGACTTCAACCTCCAGAGCCGCGTTACTCAACGATACCGTGGATGTATAGACTCCGGGCACATATTTCTCTTTTTCAGCCCGGGCCCCTGTATTCTTTGGAAGAAACATAAACAAAAGCAGTAAGATCAGCAGGACCGCCAGGATGGCAAATACTGCGGTGTAAATGATTTCTTTCATATGAAGTACAATGATCTTGGTTCTGGAACTCATAAAAACCTCCTATAATATCCTGGAATCGAAGTTCGCTTTCTATAATGTATGAGAAAACAGCGGAAATTATTCATACAGGTTTTTGCGTGACAAATGGGAACACTTCCTGTAGAATGTAGAAGAGAAAAAATGGAAGGTGAGAGACATGTTTATTATCGCGGGACTTGGAAATCCTGGCTTGAGCTATGAAGGGACCCGGCACAACGCAGGGTTTGCGGTCATAGATGCCCTTGCGGATAAATATCATATTTCTGTAGACGGAAGGAAGGCCCGGGCCTATATCGGGAAAGGGATCATCGGCGGAAGTAAAGTGATCCTGGCAAAGCCGCAGACCTATATGAACTTAAGCGGAGAGAGCCTCCGGGGACTGACGGACTACTACAAGATCGATGTGGAGCGGGAACTTCTTGTGATCTACGATGATATCAGCCTGTCGCCAGGCCAGATCCGGATCCGCAAGAAAGGAAGCGCGGGAGGCCATAACGGGATCAAGAATATCATCGTCCACCTGGGAACCCAGGTTTTCCCCCGGATAAAAATGGGTGTGGGGGAAAAGCCCAGAGAGTTTGATCTGGCAGATCATGTGCTGAGCCGCTTCTCAAAAGAAGAGCGGAAGCAGATGGAAGAAGGATGTGAGAAGGCGGTAAGCGCGGTGGAGCTGATCCTGGAGGGAGAGATCGAGGCGGCCATGAACGAATATAACAGAAAAGCAAAACCGGGGGAGAATTGATATGCAAGCCTTGACCGGGCCGCTGACAGAACTGGCGGAATTTGAAGAGATCGAGAAAAAGAAGATGGAGGGGCCGGGAATGCTGCGGATCACCGGCTGTGTTCCCTCTCAAAAAACCCATATGATGTACGCTTTTGGCGATGGCTGTCCTTATAAAGTCATCGCCTGTTCCAGTGAGACAAAAGCAAAACAGGTCTATGAAGAATACCGTTTTCTGGACAGCGATACCTGGCTGTATCCGGCCAAGGACCTTTTGTTCTATCAGGCGGACCTGCGGAATAAAGCGCTGGTAAAGGAGAGGATGGAAGTGCTCCAGGCTGTTCTGAGCCGGAAATCCCTGACGGTGGTGACCAGTTTTGACGCTTTCATGGATGTGCTGCTTCCAAGGGAAGTGCTGGCCCACCGGGCGATCCGCGTTGGGGCGGAGAGTACGGTGGATATGGAGACGATCGAGCGGAATCTGATCCGGATCGGATACGACAGGGAGGCGCAGATCGAAGGACCGGGGCAGTTTGCCGTGCGGGGAGGGATTCTGGATATCTATCCGCTGACGGAGGAACTTCCGGTGCGCATTGAACTGTGGGGGGATGAGGTGGATTCCATCCGTTCTTTCGATGTGGAAACCCAGCGGTCCATTGAGAATCTGCAGGAAGTCTGGATCTATCCGGCGGCGGAGTTTCCAGGAGCGGGAGAGCGGGGAGTATCCTTCCTGGATTATTTTCCTGTAGAAGACACTCTGCTCTTCCTGGATGAGCCGGTGCGGCTTCTGGAAAAGGGCCAGGGTGTGGAGGAAGAGTTTCTGGAAGCCCAGAAACGGCGGGTGGAGAGTGGAATGGAAGTCTCGGATGAGGAGGCCAGGCTCTATACCACGAAGGAACTGACAGAGAAGATCAGCCGATACAGAAGCATCGGGATGTGCGCCCTGGATATGAGAGCCAAAGGCTTTGCCCAGCGAGGATCCTATTCCATCCAGGTCAAGAGCGTCAACCCCTATAACAGCAGCTTCGACCTTCTGACCAGAGATCTGAAGCGGCTGAAGCGGAACGGATACCGGGTGGTGCTGTTGTCCGGATCCCGGACAAGAGCCAGGCGTCTGGCAGAGGACTTAAGGGACTACAATCTGAGCAGCTACTACAGCGATGACATGGACCGACAGGTTCTTCCCGGGGAGATCATGACGGCTTACGGACATGTGGGGGAGGGATATGAGTATCCCCTGCTCAAGTTTACTGTCATCTCTGAGACAGATATCTTTGGGAAAGTCAAAAAGAAGCGAAAGAGGAAAACCTATGAGGGACGCAAGATCCAGGATTTTTCCCAGCTGAAACCGGGAGACTATGTGGTGCATGAGAACCACGGCCTTGGTATTTATCAGGGGATCGAGAAGATCCAGGTGGATAAAGTGGCCAAAGACTATATGAAGATTGCCTACGCCCAGGGAGGGAATCTCTATATCCCGGCTACCCAGCTGGATCTGATCCAGAAGTACGCGGATTCTGACGCAAAGAAGCCCAGGCTGAACCGGCTGGGGACCCAGGAATGGACCAAGACCAAGGCCCGGGTGCGGGGCGCGGTCCGCGAGATCGCCAAAGATCTGGTAGAGCTCTACGCGGCCCGGCAGAATCAGGAGGGCTACGCTTACGGGGAGGACACGGTCTGGCAGAAGGAATTTGAGGAAATGTTCCCCTTTGAGGAGACAGAAGACCAGCTTCTGGCCATTGAAGCGGTGAAGCGGGATATGCAGAGCCACCGGATCATGGACCGTCTGATCTGCGGGGACGTGGGCTATGGTAAGACGGAGATCGCCATCCGGGCCGCCTTCAAGGCAGTCCAGGAGAACAAGCAGGTGGTGTATCTGGTGCCAACCACGATCCTGGCTCAGCAGCACTATAATACCTTTGTTCAGCGGATGAAGGATTTCCCAGTACGGGTGGATCTTCTGTGCCGATTTCGGACCAACGCCCAGCAGAAGAAGACTATCGAGGATCTGAAAAAGGGCCTGGTGGATATTGTGATCGGCACACACCGGGTGCTGAGCAATGACGTGAAGTTCAAGGGCCTGGGCCTTCTGGTGATCGACGAGGAGCAGAGATTCGGAGTACAGCACAAGGAGAAGATCAAGAAGCTGAAAGAAAATGTGGATGTGATGACCCTGACGGCAACGCCGATCCCAAGGACGCTGCACATGAGCCTGATCGGCATCCGGGATATGAGTGTGCTGGAGGAGGCTCCCGAAGACCGGCTTCCCATCCAGACTTACGTGATGGAGTACAACACGGAGATGGTCCGGGAGGCCATCGAGCGGGAGTGCGCGAGACAGGGACAGGTGTATTATGTATACAACCGGGTGGAGGATATCGCGGAAGTGACGGCCAATATCCAGAAGCTGGTGCCGGAATATACGGTGGCCTTTGCTCATGGACAGATGAAGGAGCAGGAACTGGAGCGGATCATGTATGAGTTCATCGGCGGTGAGATCGACGTGCTGGTATCCACCACGATCATCGAGACAGGGCTGGATATCTCGAATGTGAATACGATGATCATCCACGATGCGGACCGGCTGGGACTGTCCCAGCTCTACCAGCTCAGAGGCCGGGTGGGGCGTTCCGGCCGGATGGCCTACGCGTTTCTCCTATACCGGAGAGATAAGATGCTGCGGGAAGTGGCGGAAAAACGGCTATCCGCCATCCGGGAGTTCACAGATCTGGGCTCTGGATTTAAGATCGCTATGCGGGATCTGGAGATCCGGGGAGCAGGCAACCTTCTGGGAGCAGAACAGCACGGGCACATGGAAGCGGTAGGGTATGACCTGTACTGTAAGATGTTAAATGAAGCGGTCAGACATCTGAAAGGAGAAATGGAGGAGGAAACGTACGCCACCACCATCGACCTGGATGTGGACGCCTATATTCCGGATAGCTACATTCCCAATGAATACCAGAAATTGGACATCTACAAGAGGATCGCGGCCATCGAGTCTCAGGATGAGATGGAAGATATGAAGGATGAACTTCTGGACCGGTTCGGGGATATCCCCAGGAAAGTGGAGACACTGCTGGAGATCTCCGGCCTGAAGGCTTTGGCCCACAGCGCCTATGTGACGGCGGTGGAACAGCAAGGGGAGGTCTACACCTTTGCCATGTATGAGAGGGCCAAGGCGGCCCCGGAGCGGATCCCGGCCCTGATCGAGGAATTCCATGGGGATCTGTCCTTTAAGGCGGATGTGGAACATCCGGAATTCTCCTACCAGAAGAAAGCCAGGAATGGCAGGGGGAAAGAGGCTGACAGTCTGGAAATCGTGAAAAATGTGTTAATTGGGATAAAAGGATTGATTGACCATTGAAAACAGGCTATAATAAATAGGTTAGCAGGGTACTAAGGAGGTTTTATAGCATTATGAAAAAGAAGGCGGTAATACTGCTCATGGCGGCGATGCTGACGGCCGGCGGCCTGACGGGCTGCGGATCTCTGGATGAAGACGCGGTGGCGGTCAGTGTGAACGGCAGTGAACTGACGGCAGATGTGGCAAACTTCTACGCCAGATATATGCAGGCGGAGTATGAGACCTATTACGGCGCATATATGGGGGATGATATGTGGAATACGGAAGCGGAAGAGGGAGAGACTTATGAGGAATCCGTGAAGAACGCGGCCAGAGAGTCTCTGGAGGTCATGCTTCTGTGCGAGGAGCACATGGGAGACTACGAGGTGTCCTTGAGCGACGGTGAGAAAGAAGAGATCAGCAAGCTGGCTCAGGAGTTCTCTGAGGCGAATTCTCTGGAGGATAAGGAGAAGATCTCCGGAAGCACAGAGACAGCGGAACGGGTGCTGACCCTGATGGCGATCCAGAGCAAGGTGCAGGAAGCTATCCAGGCAGGAGCGGACACAGAAGTTTCCGACGAAGAGGCGGCCCAGAAGGCGATGCAGTACGCCTTTTTCTCCTATACTACCACGGATGACAGCGGAGCGGTCCAGGACCTTACGGAGGAGGAGAAAGCCGCGGCAAAGGAGAATGCGGAGGCGTTCCTCCAGAGCGTACAGGGAGGCGCTGATTTTGCGCAGGCCGCGGAAGAGTACGGCGGCGAAGTGACTGAAGATACCTTTGATTCTGACTCAAACGTTCCCTCTGAGGAGGTCGTGGACGAGGCGGATCAGCTGGGCGAGGGCGAGAACACCGGCGTGATCGAGACGGATGCGGGATGCTATGTGGTCAAAGTGACCAGCCTGTTTGATGAGGAGGCCACAGAGACCAGGAAGCAGCAGATCGTAACGGAGCGCCAGACCCAGCTCTATGAGGACACGACCCAAGGGTGGCTGGATGACGCTGATATCGAGGAGCATGACAGTGTGTGGAGGAAGATCGACTTCAATGACTTAAGTGTTACGATCAAGCAGTCCTCAGAGGAACCTTACGCAGATGCGGTCCAGACAGACGATCAGGCCCAGCAGGAGGAAGAGGCCGAATAGGAGCGGAAGAGTGCCTAGATCAGGACAGAGATAAAACAGGACGTCCCCTTTTATAAACTCAGGGAACGTCCTGTTTTTCTGTAGATAACATCTGGGATTAAAAAAATGTGCCGAGAAGTTCGTTTACCAGCTTCCCGTCTGCCTTCCCCTTCACCTTGGGCATAAGGACCTTCATGATCCGCCCCTTGTCTTTGGCAGTGGGGGCTTCAATGCCAAGTTCGGCTAAAGTGGCTGTGATCACCTCTTTGATCTCGTTCTCATCCATCATCTTGGGAGCGTACTGTTCTAAAACAGCCAAACGGCGGTTACACTCTTCAATGATCTCAGTCCGGTCCGCCGGCGTCATCTCCAGAGTTTCCTTGGTCTGTTTGATCTCCTTTAATACCACCTGGACTTCCTCTTCCTCTGTCAGGTCCGCGCGCTTGTCGATGGCTTTATTCTTCAGGGCGGCAAGGAGCATGGAGAGTGTTTCCTTGGTCTCCTTCTCGCCCGCCTTCATGGCTTTCACCATGTCGCTTCTTACTTCTTCGATCTTGCTCATGCTTTGGATCCCTCCTACTGATTTTGCTGGTTAAAGTTTAACAGAATGAAGAGGTATTTTCAATACTGTATAAATTTCCCGGGCGGTGTGCAAGTTAGTATAAAAACAATACAGGGAATATTGAGGATTATTCTGGATGAGTATATAATGAAATTATTCAGAAAAAGGGAGGCCGGGATATGAGGATTGAATCTATCAGTGTAAAAAATTATAAGGTATTTCAGGATATTGAGGTAAAAGAGATCCCCAACCTGGCAGTTTTTCTCGGTATGAATGGTGTTGGAAAGACAACTTTTTTTGATATATTTGGATTTCTCCACGATGCGCTGCAATCGAATATCCGTGCGGCATTGGCTAAAAGAGGTGGATTTCAGGAAGTGATATCAAGGGGGCAGGATGGCGATATAGAATTTGAGATCAAATTTAGAGCCTCAAAAGATGAGCCAGTCATTACCTATCAGTTATCGATATGTCTGCTGGATGATAAAAGACCAGCCATAAAAAAGGAGATCATGCGTTTTCGAAGGGGACAGACAGGAGCACCCTGGAAAGTATTGGAGTTCGCTTTTGGGGAAGGCGTTGCCGCAGACGGAGATTTGATCAAATATGAGGATGTCCGATTGGCGGATAGAAGTCATCAAAAGCTGGATTCGCCTGACATTCTGGCGATAAAAGGACTGGGGCAGTTCAAAGAATTTATCGCGGTTTCTCAACTTCGTCGTCTGATCGAGGATTGGTATGTGTCAGATTTTCACATAGAGGATGCTAGAGGGACGAAGGATGCAGGATATAGTGAAAGGATATCGACATCGGGCGATAATTTGGCCTTAGTGGCAAAATATATGTATGACAATCACCGGGAAGTATTTGATGAGATTTTGAAAGTCATGGGAAAAAGAGTACCAGGAGTGTCGAAAGTGGAAGCTCAGGAGACCGCGGATGGAAGAATCGTATTGCGGTTTCAGGATGGTAACTTTAAGGATCCTTTTGTGTCCAGGTTTGTTTCTGATGGAACGATTAAAATGTTTACTTATCTTGTATTGCTCAAAGACCCGGAAAAGCATGCGCTTTTGTGCGTGGAAGAGCCGGAGAACCAGCTGTATCCTTTGTTGCTCATGGAGTTGGCGGAGGAATTCCGATTGTATGCAGAAGATGGAGGGCAAGTTTTCATATCGACACATTCGCCAGATTTTTTGAATGCTATTTATTTAGAAGAACTTTTTTGTTTAGTAAAAAAAGACGGGTACACCAAAATATATAAAGTTTCAGAGAATGAAACGATCAAAGATTTATATGAAGCCGGGGATTTGCTGGGGCAATTATGGCGTCAGGGGCTCTTG
>DXGF01000164.1 GCA_019114065.1 Candidatus Dorea gallistercoris | reverse complement strand
TTCCCCATCGCCAAAGGCGGTGTAGCGGCGGTTCCCGGACCTTTCGGAAGTGGGAAGACGGTCATCCAGCATCAGCTTGCGAAATGGGCGGAAGCGGACATCGTAGTCTATATTGGCTGCGGCGAACGTGGAAATGAGATGACCGACGTTCTGAATGAGTTCCCGGAATTGAAAGACCCCAAGACCGGACGGTCCTTGATGGAGCGGACGGTGCTGATCGCAAATACATCCGATATGCCGTTTGCGGCTCGTGAGGCATCTATTTATACAGGGATCACGATCGCGGAGTATTTCCGTGATATGGGATATTCGGTGGCGCTGATGGCAGACTCCACATCCCGGTGGGCAGAGGCCTTGCGTGAGATGTCCGGACGTCTGGAAGAGATGCCTGGTGAGGAAGGATACCCGGCATATCTGGGTTCTCGTCTGGCAGAGTTCTATGAGAGAGCCGGCCATGTGATCTCCCTTGGAAAAGATGGAAGAGAGGGTTCTCTGTCCGTGATCGGGGCGGTTTCCCCTCCGGGTGGTGATACCTCAGAGCCGGTTTCCCAGGCCACTCTTCGTATCGTAAAAGTATTCTGGGGACTGGACTCCAATCTGGCATATAAGAGGCATTTCCCGGCCATCAACTGGCTGACCAGCTACTCCTTGTATCTGGACAACGTCAGCGGCTGGTTCAACAGTACGGTGGCTCCCGACTGGATGGAAGACCGTCAAAAGATGATGAGCCTTCTTCAGGATGAGGCGGAACTGGAAGAAATCGTGCAGATGGTAGGTATGGATGCCCTGTCGCCGGCGGACCGGCTGAAGATGGAGGCGGCCAGATCGATCCGTGAGGACTTCCTTCACCAGAACTCGTTCCACGATGTGGATACGTACACGCCTCTGCGAAAACAGTATCTGATGATGAAGCTGGTGCTGGCCTTCTATGATAAATCTCAGGGGGCCCTGGAAAAGGGAGCATCTATGAAGGAACTGCTTGGCATGGATGTCAGAGAGAAGATCGGCCGTTATAAATATACGACGGTGGATCAGATCGAGGAAGAGTATGAGAAGATCATGAATGAACTTGACACAGAAGTTTCAGGCGCGTTCGGAAAGGAGGACTTCTAATTATGCCAAAGGAATATAGAACCATACAGGAAGTTGCCGGACCGCTGATGATGGTAAAAGGCGTAGAAGGCGTGGCCTATGACGAGCTGGGCGAGATCGAGCTTGCCAACGGAGAAAAACGCCGCTGCAAAGTGTTGGAAGTAGATGGTGACAATGTAGTCGTACAGCTTTATGAAAACGCGGCTGGTATCAACCTGAGCAACAGTAAAGTACGGTTCCTGGGACGGAGCATGGAGCTTGGAGTGTCCGGCGACATGCTGGGACGGGTCTTCGACGGGCTGGGACGCCCTATCGACGACGGCCCGGAGATCCTGCCGGAGGAGCGGCGGGACATCAACGGTCTGCCTATGAACCCGGCGGCCCGTGTTTACCCGTCAGAGTTTATCCAGACGGGTGTGTCCGCTATTGACGGACTGAATACGCTGGTCCGCGGACAGAAGCTGCCGATCTTCTCCTGTTCCGGTCTGCCCCACTCACAGCTGGCGGCTCAGATCGCGAGACAGGCCAAGGTGCGCGGCAAGGACGAAAATTTCGCGGTAGTATTCGCGGCAATGGGTATCACGTTCGAGGAATCCAACTTCTTCGTAGAATCCTTCAAGGAGACGGGAGCCATCGACCGTACCGTTTTGTTCGTCAATCTGGCCAATGACCCGGCTGTAGAGCGTATCTCCACGCCTCGTATGGCGCTGACAGCGGCAGAATACTTGGCGTTTGAGAAAGATATGCATGTCCTGGTCATCTTGACAGATATCACAAACTACGCAGACGCTCTGCGTGAGATCTCCGCGGCGAAGAAGGAGGTTCCGGGACGTCGTGGATATCCGGGATATATGTATACTGACCTGGCCCAGATGTATGAACGCGCGGGCCGTCAGAGGGGCAAGACGGGAAGTATCACCATGATCCCGATCCTCACTATGCCGGAGGATGACAAGACCCATCCGATCCCGGACTTGACCGGGTACATTACAGAGGGACAGGTCATCTTAAGCCGAGATCTGTACCGGAGAGGCGTGCAGCCGCCCATCGACGTGCTACCGTCCCTTTCCCGTCTGAAAGATAAAGGTATCGGCGAAGGAAAGACGAGAGCAGACCACTCCAATACCATGAACCAGTTGTTTGCGGCATATTCCCGTGGAAAAGACGCGAAAGAGCTGATGACAATCCTTGGAGAGGCGGCGCTGACAGAGATTGACCTGATCTACGCTCAGTTTGCGGACGCCTTCGAGAAAGAGTACGTAAACCAGGGCTACAACACAGACCGATCGATCGAAGAGACACTGGATATCGGCTGGAAACTACTGTCCATCCTGCCAAGATCCGAGTTGAAACGAATCGATGATAAATTCTTAGATGAGTTCTACGGGAAACAATAAGGAGGTGGCTATATGGCATCTACACAGATCACTCCTACCCGTATGGAACTGACCAGGACCAAGAAGAAGCTTGCCACCGCCAGAAGAGGTCATAAACTTCTGAAGGATAAGCGTGATGAGCTGATGCGTCAGTTCCTGGAATTGGCGAAGGAGAATATGGCGCTCCGCGAGAAAGTAGAAGCCGGAATCCTCTCTGCAAATAAGAATTTTGTCATCGCGAAGGCCGGAATGGACGAGGCGACATTGAACACTGCTTTGATGGCGCCGAAACAGGAGGTCAGCTTAGGGGTTGGTAAGAAGAATGTCATGAGTGTCAACATCCCGGTTTTTGAGACGAAGACCAGGACCGCTGACGCCAACGATATCTATTCCTATGGATTTGCCTTTACCTCCAGCGATTTGGACGGGGCGGTAAAATCCTTGGCAGATATCCTGCCGGATATGCTGAAACTTGCGGAGACGGAGAAAGCGTGCCAGCTGATGGCGGCAGAGATCGAGAAGACCAGACGCCGTGTAAACGCGCTGGAGCACGTGATCATTCCGGAGGCACAGGAGACCATCAAGTATATTACCATGAAGCTGGATGAGAACGAGAGAAGCTCTCAGATCCGGCTGATGAAGGTCAAAGATATGATGCTGGAAGAGGCCCATCACTACAGCGAAAGGGCATAGAGAAGGCATTGGGAACCAGGGCGTGGAGACACGTCCTGGTTTCACATTTACCCGGTCGCGGCATATAATAAGACAGATAGATCGTTCAGAGGTGTGGCAAGATGCAGGAGAGGCTGCCTTTCTATATGGTTTACCAGACGCCGTTTTTTGGCGATGATGAAGAGAGGAACGCGAGACGGGATTATGATTATATGAAGAGTGTCTATCCGGACACGGCCAAACGGATGATGCCCTTTGTGGAGGAAGAGTGTGACCGGCTGATGTATGACGGGAGCATGATCTATGACGAGTATCCGGATCAGCTCCAGCTGCGGCTGATGTGCGCAAGGATCTATGATCGGGCAAAGGGCGGAGAGGAAAATCCAGGTAAATGGCTGCAGGATCTGATCCAGGTCATGGTCTGCCAGGAGCTTTGCCAGAGGCGCCGGGAGTACAGAAAATACAGCAAAAGTTATTATTTTGGGAAATGACAGCAGCCATCAGGACGGCCGGCAGGGAGCGCCAAAGAGAAGCATCTTAGGCGGCTCCCTGCCTTTTTCAGTGGACGGATGAAAAAAGATATGATAGAATAACGTCTGAACATAAGAAAAGGAGCTTGAGGATGAACGATAATATCATCTTGATCGGAATGCCCGCGGCTGGAAAGAGTACAGTAGGTGTTATCATCGCAAAGCGGATGGGATATAGTTTTATCGATGTGGATCTTCTGATACAGGAAGAAGAAGGAAAGCTTTTAAAAGAGATCATTGCGGAAAAGGGGATCAAAGGTTTCCTGGAAGTGGAGGAACGGATCAACGCCGGACTGAAAGCGGAACGGACGGTCATATCACCAGGGGGGAGTGTGGTCTACTGTGAAAAAGCGATGCGGCATTACAAGCAGATCGGGACGATCCTATATCTGAAGGCATCCTATGAGACGATCGACAGACGTCTCAAAAACGCCAGAAGCCGTGGAGTTGTCCTGCGGGAAGGGCAGACACTGCGGGATTTGTACCAGGAACGAGTCGTGTTGTTTGAGAAATATGCGGACATTACCGTCTGTGAAGACGGGCTGCGCCTGGATGAAACGATCGAAAAAGTGTTTGAAACTCTACAGAAATCGTAAAAATATTACAGAATGATTACGTACTTGTAAAAAATGTTTTACAAATAGGGATTCTATGGTATAATATCATAGGGTATGAATAAAAATATAGAATGTGGGAGAGTACATAAATAAAGGAATAATGAGGTGTGACATGGAGCAATATATAATAAAAGGCGGGCACCCGCTGGTTGGCGAGGTGGAGATTGGGGGGGCCAAGAATGCGGCGCTCGCGATCCTGGCCGCGGCGATCATGACAGATGAGACCGTCCGCGTTGAGAATCTGCCGGACGTAAATGATATTAATGTACTTCTGGATGCGATCATAGGAATAGGGGCCAGCGTTCATCGGGTTGACCGGCATACAGTTGCGATCAATGGCAGAGGGGTTACGGATTTTAACATTGAGTATGATTATATCAAAAAGATCAGGGCATCTTACTATCTGTTAGGGGCTCTGCTTGGGAAGTATAAGCGGGCGGAAGTCGCCCTGCCGGGAGGCTGCAACATTGGAAGTCGTCCGATCGACCAGCATTTGAAAGGATTCCGCGCGTTGGGAGCGGATGTGGAGATTGAACACGGCAAGATCATTGCGGAAGCAGAACGGCTTGTGGGCAAGCATATTTATTTTGACGTGGTCAGTGTAGGAGCTACCATTAATGTCATGATGGCAGCCACAATGGCGGAAGGGATTACGATCATGGAAAATGTGGCGAAAGAGCCCCATGTAGTCGATGTGGCCAATTTCCTGAACAGTATGGGGGCCAATATCCGGGGTGCCGGAACGGATGTGATCAAGATCCGCGGCGTGAAGGCGCTGCACCGGACAGAGTATTCTGTGATCCCAGACCAGATTGAGGCGGGAACCTTTATGTTCGCGGCTGCGGCTACAAAGGGAGATGTGACAGTCCTGAATGTGATCCCGAAGCATTTGGAGGCGACGATCGCAAAGCTGGTTGAGATGGGCTGTGAGGTGGAAGAGTTTGACGATGCGGTGCGGGTCGTGTCAAAAGGCGATCTAAAGAGCACACATGTGAAGACACTTCCATACCCAGGATTTCCGACAGACATGCAGCCCCAGATTGGAGTGACCCTTGCGTTGTCGAAGGGAACAAGTACGATCACAGAAAGTATCTTCGAAAATCGGTTTAAATATTTAGATGAACTGGCAAGAATGGGAGCCAACATTAAGGTGGAGGGGAATTCTGCTACGATCGAAGGCGTGAAAGCGCTGTCGGGGGCAAGAGTCAGCGCCCCGGACCTGCGGGCCGGCGCGGCGCTCTGCATTGCCGGACTGGCAACAGAAGGAATCACGATCGTAGATGATATCGTATATATCCAGCGTGGGTACGAAAGATTCGAAGAAAAACTGCGTGGGATCGGCGCGTTGATCGAGAAAGTATCCACAGAAAAAGAAATTCAGAAATTTATGCTGAAAGTCGGATAGTTAAAAAGGGACAGGGTATTTTCAATCTGGGCCGTGGTATTTTTAAAAATACCACGGCCCCAATTGGCATAGAGGAGGATTTTAGATGGACCGGAGGGGGAAGAAAAATCGGTATTGGATTCTTTTTATCGCGTCGGTTGTCAATTTTGTCCATGGGAATCCATACATATGGACGGTGTTCCAGCCGTACGTAAAAGAAGAATTTCACCTGTCAGACGCGGCGTCCAGCCAGCCGTTTACACTTATAATCGGAGTGTTTGCCTTGGGGAATATGGCCGGCGGATGGCTTCAGCAGAAGATTGGGGCGAAGAGAACGATATTGGCCGGAAGCCTTTTTATGTGCGCCGGATTCTTCCTAGCGGCGATCGCGCCGTATGATATGCCCTGGCTGGTGTCTCTGGGATATGGCGTGATCGGAGGAATTGGCTCGGGCTGTGCGTTCAGTATGCTGACGGCGGTTCCCCAGGCCTGGTTTCCGGAGAAGAGAGGGCTTGTATCTGGGATCACGGTTGGGGTGGTAGGGCTTTCCGGGATTATCATGAATCCATTCTGTGATTTTCTGCTGGCTCACTATGGCTACCGCTCTGCGATGCTGGTGACCACAGTAGTCTATGCGGTTCTGTCTCTGGGCGGCTTCTTTGTGGAAGAAAATCCTGAGGCTCCGGGAGAAACGCGGGAATCAGAGGTAAATGGCGGAAGCGGACAGGCAGTGTCTTTGAAACAATACAGGCCCCAGGAAATGTTGCGGACAAAGGTTTATTATGTGGTCAGTATCACGATGGCTTTGGCAGTGCCAGCGTACGTATTGGTCAATCCGCTCATGATGTCCCTGGGGATGGAGCGGGGCCTTTCCGGCGCCCAGGCGTTGATGGGAGTCACGCTGGCTTCCGCCGCCAATATTGTCGGGCGGTTTGCCATGCCTTGGCTGTCTGATAAGGTAGGGCGAAAATCCGTGATCCGGGGAATGTATATAGCGGCGGCAGTGGCCGTGATCGGTTTGATCCGGGCAGACGGGGGACTTTTTGTCCTGCTGATCTCGGTGGTCTGTCTGGTCTACGGAGGGGTTGTCAGCGTATTTCCGGTAGTGGTTTCCGATCATTTCGGTCTGAAATATCAAGGGATCAACTACGGAGCAGTGCTGATCGGATACGGGCTGGTGTCGATACTGTGTCCGTATCTGTTGGAAGGAATGGGCCTGGAAATCTCGTTCCTGGCGGCAGGGATCGCCTGCGTGGCAGGGGGCTTTGGGACACGATATTTTTAAAAAGGGCAGGGTATTCCATTGACAAATTGCATAAAAAGGTGTATAGTTTCCAGCGTATACTAATAAATCAAATACAGCAAACTTTCTCTTATTCAGAGCAGTGGAGATACAAAGGATCTGTGAAGCTGCGGCAACCCCCGCCGGGCGGGAAGGTGCCAACCTGAGCGAGTGATCGAACAATAAGAGGATTGTTTATGGTGATATAAAACAGTCCGCTTACGCGGACTGTTTTCATTTGCCCACCAGGAGAAAGGATGCCGGAAAAGGAGAAAAGTGTATGGAAAGACGATTATTTACCTCAGAATCAGTAACAGAAGGCCATCCAGATAAAATGTGCGATCAGATCTCAGACGCGATCCTGGATGCGCTGATCGAGCAGGACCCGATGAGCCGTGTGGCCTGCGAGACCTGTACGACTACGGGAATGGTGCTTGTCATGGGCGAGATCACGACCAAGGCTTATGTGGATATCCAGAAGATCGTGCGGGACACGGTGCGGGAGATCGGCTACACCAGAGGAAAGTTCGGTTTCGACGCGGACACCTGTGGTGTGCTTACGGCGATCGACGAGCAGTCAGCGGACATTGCGATGGGCGTGGATAAAGCGCTGGAAGCAAAGGAAAATAAAATGTCAGAGGAGGAGATCGATGCGATTGGAGCTGGGGATCAGGGGATGATGTTTGGCTATGCTTCTGACGAGACGCCGGAATTTATGCCCTATCCGATCGCCCTGGCTCAGAAGATGGCGAGAAAGCTGGCGGAGGTGAGAAAAGACGGCACCCTGCCTTATCTGCGGCCGGACGGGAAGACCCAGGTGACTATCGAGTATGATGAGAACGGCGCGCCGGCCCGGGTAGACACGG
The DNA here is from genome assembly GCA_019114065.1 of Candidatus Dorea gallistercoris. Classification (GTDB taxonomy): domain Bacteria; phylum Bacillota; class Clostridia; order Lachnospirales; family Lachnospiraceae; genus Massilistercora; species Massilistercora gallistercoris. The sequence goes on along the minus strand of DXGF01000164.1, from coordinate 11,557 downwards.
TGGTCCTTTCCACCCAGCATGACCCGGACGTCTCCCAGGAGCAGATCCATGCGGATATTCGCAAATATGTGATCGACGTGGTGGTTCCTCAGGAACTGACAGATGATCGGACAAAATATTTCATCAACCCAACCGGACGGTTCGTGATCGGCGGACCTCACGGGGACAGCGGACTTACCGGCCGGAAACTGATCGTGGATACTTATGGGGGAATGGCCCGGCACGGCGGGGGCGCATTCTCAGGAAAAGACTGTACCAAGGTGGATCGTTCCGCAGCTTACGCGGCCCGGTATGTGGCGAAAAATATCGTGGCGGCAGGACTGGCCAGGAAATGCGAGATCCAGCTGTCCTACGCGATCGGAGTGGCCCATCCGACTTCCATCATGGTGGATACTTTTGGCACAGGCAAGATTTCGGACGAGAAAATGGTCGAGATGATCCGGGAGAACTTTGACCTCCGCCCCGCCGGCATCATCAAGATGTTGGATCTGCGCCGCCCGATCTACAAACAGACGGCCGCCTACGGGCATTTTGGCCGTACAGATCTGGACCTGCCGTGGGAGAAGACGGATAAGGCGGAAATGCTGGAGAAGTATTTATAAAATTTTAATAAAAGTTTATGGGCGCTTTGGTGTGGGGCGCCCGTATTCATGCTATACTTACTTTCGGAGGAAAGTCGCATGAAACTGAGAACGAGACTGATCATCGCCTTTTTGACGGTGATCTTGTTGCCTATATGTCTGACGGCGCTTCTGTTTTTCACGTTTTCACGCTATCAGATCGGAGCCATTGAGAAGACGTATGGGATCAAGAATACAACCGTGGAAAGCCTGTCGAATTCTATGCAGGTGCTGCCAAGACTGACAGAAGGCGCCTACCATAACCTGGAGGAGGTCATCGAGGAGAATCCGGATAGTTTGGAAGATGCCACATATCTGGAGGAGATCAATGAGGATCTTCAGGATAAGAATGCCTACCTTCTGGTGCGAAAAGGAAATACGGTCATCTATATCGGCACGGAGCGGGAAGAGGCAGACTCGGTGATCCGACAGCTTCCAGATTACGAGGGGTCTGACACAAGTTCAGAAAATGGCATTTATCTGGGAGGAGAAGCCCATTCTCTGGTCAAACAGATTGATTTTCGATATTCGGATCATGAGGAGGGCAGCGCGTTTATCGTATCGGATGTAAGCAATGTGATCCCGGAGGTGGAAGAACTGTTCCTGGACATGTTGCTGGGGGTAGTCCTGATCCTGGTATTGACCGCATCGGTGCTGATGTTCTGGATCTATCGCAGTGTGAAGCTGCCGCTCGGGCGGATGCAGGCGGCGGCTAAGAATATTAAGGAAGGGAATCTGGATTTTGAGCTGAAAGCCCAGGGAAACGATGAACTGGGACAGTTGTGCAGGGACATGGAGGATATGCGGCGGCGGTTGAAGGACAGCGCGGAAGAAAAGGTAGTTTTTGACCGGGAAAATAAAGAGCTGATCAGTAATATTTCCCATGATCTGAAAACCCCGGTGACCACGATCAAAGGCTACGCGGAAGGGATCATGGACGGGGTGGCGGACACGCCGGAGAAAATGGATAAATATATCCGCACGATCTACAATAAGGCCAGTGAGATGGATCTTCTGATCAATGAACTGACGCTGTATTCCAAGATTGATACTAACAGGATCCCTTATAACTTCGATATCCTGTCAGTCAACGAATATTTCAATGACTGCGCGGAGGATCTGTCGATCGAGCTGGAATCCAAGAATGTAGAGTTTGGATACTTTAATTATGTTGCGCCGGATGTGCGGGTGATCGCGGATGCGGAACAGCTAAAGAGAGTTGTTCATAATATCGTTAATAATTCTCTGAAATATATGGATAAGGATAAAGCGAAGATCAACCTGAGGGTCAAGGATGTAGGGGACTTTATCCAGGTGGAGCTGGAGGATAACGGCAAAGGGATCGCGGCGAAGGATCTGCCCAATATTTTTGATCGATTTTACCGTACCGATGCTTCCCGGAATTCTTCGAAAGGTGGAAGCGGCATCGGCCTTTCCATCGTGAAGAAGATCATTGAGGAGCACGGAGGGAAGATCTGGGCGACCAGCCGGGAGAATACAGGAACGACAATGTATTTTGTACTTAGAAAATATCAGGAGGTGCCGGTCGATGAGTAAGATATTGATCGTGGAAGATGAAGAGAGTATCGCGGATCTGGAGAAGGATTATCTAGAACTGAGCGGTTTCCAGGTGGAAGTGGCCAATGACGGGGAGACCGGGCTTAAGAAAGCGCTGGACGATGATTATGATCTGTATATCCTGGATCTGATGCTTCCGGGCATCGACGGGTTTGATATCTGCCGCCAGATTCGGGATGTGAAGAATACGCCCATTATCCTGGTCTCGGCGAAGAAGGATGACATTGATAAGATCCGGGGGCTGGGCCTTGGGGCGGACGATTATATGACAAAGCCGTTCAGCCCCAGTGAGCTGGTGGCCCGGGTGAAGGCTCATATGGCCAGATATGACCGGCTGACGGAGAGCGCGGTGCCCAAGAATAAAGTCATTGAGATTCGAGGGCTTACGATTGATACGACCGCAAGGAGAGTCTGGGTGAATGATCAGGAAAAGACGTTTACCACCAAAGAATTTGACCTGCTTACTTTTCTTGCAAGTCATCCCAATCACGTGTATACTAAGGAGGAGTTGTTCCGGGAGATCTGGGATATGGAGTCCATTGGAGACATTGCTACCGTCACGGTTCACATTAAGAAGATCCGTGAGAAGATTGAGGTAGATACCTCCAATCCTCAGTATATTGAGACAATCTGGGGTGTGGGTTACCGCTTTAAAGTGTAGATCCCGTATGCCGGACATTTTCAAAATTCGACAAAAGGAGAAGGGGGAAATGAAGTACAGACGAAAAAGTGTTCGGTGGAACACCATGCGGATCCTGGCGGCGGGATTCCTGGGAGTGATTTTTCTGGGAGGAGTGCTTCTGTGGCTTCCCATCAGCAATCAGCAGCCGATCGCCTTCATCGACGCGCTGTTTACATCTACGTCAGCGGTATGTGTGACGGGACTGATAACAATAACTCCGCAGGTACAGTTTACGCTGTTCGGGAAGATTGTCCTGATGCTGTTGATCCAGATAGGAGGGCTGGGGGTTGTGGCGTGCATCGCTTCTTTTTTCTTCCTGCTCAAGAAACGGATCACAGTGAAGGAACGGATCGTGATACAGGAGACTTATAATATGGACCGGATTGGCGGGATCGTGGGGATGTTGCGCAGAATCATCCTGGGCGTTTTCGCGGTGGAAGGCGCGGGCGCCGTGCTGTACGCGTTTCAGTTTGTGCCGGAATATGGCTGGGTCAAAGGGCTGGGGTATTCCATTTTCCATTCGGTCTCCGCGTTCTGCAACGCGGGCATCGATGTTCTGGGAAGTACCAGCCTGTCTGTGTATTCGGCGAACCCTCTGATCAATCTTACCACTATGGCGCTGATCATTCTGGGCGGTCTTGGATTTGTGGTCTGGTTTGACGTGCTGGATCATTTCCGGAAAACGTGGAGGCGTCGTCCCTTTGCGGCAGGCGGGTTTGCCGGGCTGAAGCTGCATACCAAGCTGGTGCTTCTCATGACGGCGATGCTTCTGGTTGTTGGTACGGTGGGGATCTTCCTGATGGAGTACAGGAATCCGCAGACGATGGGAGACATGGGTTTCGGCGAGAAACTGCTGGCCTCCGCCTTCCAGTCAGTGACCACCAGGACGGCAGGATTTTTCACGGTGCCCCAGGGGGCGCTGTACGATGAGACCAAGCTTTTCTGCAGCATCCTGATGTTCATCGGCGGTTCCCCGGCAGGAACGGCCGGCGGCATTAAGACGACGACCATTGCCATGCTGCTTCTCACCTGTCTGGTGGTAGTGCGGGGAGGCAGGGAGATCGAATGCTTCGGCAGGAAGATCACATTTGCTAATTTCAGGACGGGATTCGCGGTGGCGTTGCTGGCATTCGGGATCTTTCTGGCAGGGACGATGCTCATCGCCGTCTTTGAGGCGGACAGTGTGGCGTTGATCGATATCATCTATGAGACCACGTCGGCCATTGGAACGGTGGGGCTGACGGCGGATCTGACGCCCCATCTTGAGCGGGCCAGTCAGGTGATCCTGATGCTTTTGATGTACACCGGACGGATCGGGCCGATCACGCTGGCGCTGGTGTTCGCGGGAAAGACAGATCCAAAGTCCAGGCTTAGGGAGCTGCCTGGCGAAAGAGTGATAGTTGGCTAATGGAGGAAATGAGATGAAGAAACAATTTGCGGTATTTGGGCTGGGAAGTTTTGGAGAAAGCGTGGCGATCACACTGCAGGGACTTGGCTGCGAAGTGATCGTGGTGGATGATCACATGGAGCGGATCGAGGAGATCTCCAAATATGTATCTTATGCCATGAAGGCGGATATTGAGGACCCGGAAGTGATCCGGTCCCTGGGAGCGAGGAATTTAGACGGTGTGGTGGTGGCCATCGCTGATAACATGGAGGCCAGCATCATGGCCACGCTAGTGTCGAAGGATGAGGGCGTTCCCTATGTGCTGGCGAAGGCCAAGAACGATCTGCACGCAGCGGTGCTGAGGAAGATCGGAGCAGATTCGGTGATCTTCCCGGAGAAAGAGGCGGGAAGCCGGGTGGCAAGAAGCCTGGTGTCGGAAAGCTTTGCCGACTGGATCGCCCTTTCCTCAGAGTACAGCGTGATGGAGGTGGCGCTGCCGGAGTCCTGGGTAGGGAAGTCCCTGGAGGAATTGAATGTGCGTAAGAATCATGGGATAAACGTGATCGGGATCCGGGAAAATGACGATGTGGAAGTGAACGCGGAGCCGAAAAAACCGCTGAAGCGGGACATGATACTGATCCTGGTGGGCGCCAATTCTGATCTGGAGAAATTCGCGAAATATGAAAGGAATAAGCAGGGGTATGATAACCAGCACGGCTAATGCCAGGGTAAAGCGGCTTGTGAGTCTGATGAAAAAGCGCAGGAGCCGGGACCAGGAAGAAATATTTCTGGCAGAGGGGCCGCGGATGTTCCGTGAGACGCCACTGGATCGGGTGCGGGAGGTGTATTTGTCAGAAGGATTTCGAAAGAAGGAGCCTGGCATACTGGAAGAACTGAAGAAGACACAAGTTTCCGTGGAAATCCTTTCGGATTCTGTATTTTCCCGAGTGTCGGATACTCAGACCCCGCAGGGGGTTCTGGCGGTAGTGGAGAGACGCGAGGCGGATCTGAGGGAGATGACGGAGGATGGATGTCCGCTGCTTCTGATTCTGGACGGCCTGCAGGACCCGGGGAATCTTGGGACAATTCTGCGGACCGGGGAAGGCGCGGGCGTGACCGGGGTGATCTTAAGCAGCGACTGTGTGGACATCTATAATCCTAAGACGATCCGGTCTACCATGGGATCGATCTATCGGGTGCCAGTCTGCCGCGTCAAAGATATTACGGAGACATTGAAAGAAATGAAAGAAATAGGAATCTGTACGTATGCGGCGCATTTAGAGGGGCAGAATAATTATGACCAGGAAGACTTCACAAAGCCCTGCGCGTTTCTCATCGGGAACGAAGGGAACGGGTTGCGGGAAGAAGTGGCAGAAGCCGCAGATCGCTGGATACAGATCCCCATGAAAGGGCAGGTAGAATCCCTGAATGCCGCGATCGCGGCGGCGGTCCTGATGTTCGAGGCCGGCCGGCAGCGTCGGGTGGGAGCGAAAAAAATTGCTTTATGGCAGGAAGTATAGTAAGATAAGGGGTAAGAAATACGAATCGCAGAAAAGAGGGCTGATAATGCAGACAGTATATTGGCTGGCAATTTTTGTCATATTGCTGATCATAGAAATCATAACTATGGGCCTGACGACAATCTGGTTTGCCCTGGGCGCGCTGGCCGCGTTTCTGGCGGGGATCTTTGGCTTTGGAACAGCGGCGCAGATCGGGGTATTCCTGGTAGTGTCGGTCATTCTGCTGATCTTGACCAGGCCGATCGCGGTCAAATATTTCAACAAGGACCGGGAGAAGACGAATGTGGAGAGCCTGATCGGGCAGCATGGACTGGTGCTTGAGGAGGTAGACACGCTGAAAGCCACCGGGCTGGTGGAAGTGAACGGCCAGGAGTGGTCTGCGAAGACGGATGAGCCGGACGGAAATATTCCTAAGAACGCGGTGGTGGTCGTGAACGGGATCCAGGGAGTGAAATTGATCGTAAGAGAGATGGAGGGGTAAGAAATGATACTGAGTATACTGGGGATTATTATTTTGATCATCGTTGTGCTGGTACTGATCTCCTGTGTAAAGATCGTCCGCCAGGCGCAGGCGCTGGTCATTGAGCGGCTGGGAGCCTATCAGGCCACCTGGGGAACAGGACTTCATTTTAAATGGCCGATCATCGAGCGGGTTGCCAGGAGAGTAGATTTAAAAGAGCAGGTTGTGGACTTCGCGCCCCAGCCGGTGATCACAAAGGATAACGTTACCATGCGGATCGATACTGTGGTGTTCTACCAGATCACGGATCCGAAGATGTTCTGCTATGGCGTGGCAAATCCGATCATGGCCATTGAAAATCTGACGGCAACAACGCTGCGTAATATCATCGGCGATCTGGAGCTGGATCAGACCCTGACCTCCAGAGAGACCATCAATACGCAGATGCGCGCAGCCCTGGATGTGGCTACAGACCCTTGGGGGATCAAGGTAAATCGCGTAGAACTGAAGAATATCATCCCGCCGGCGGCGATCCAGGATGCGATGGAGAAGCAGATGAAGGCGGAGCGTGAGAGACGTGAGGCGATTCTGAGAGCAGAAGGTGAGAAGAAATCCACGGTCCTGGTGGCGGAAGGAAATAAAGAGTCCACCGTTCTGGAGGCGGAGGCGGAGAAACAGGCGGCGATCCTGAAAGCGGAGGCACAGAAGGAAGCCATGATCCGTGAGGCGGAAGGTCAGGCGGAAGCGATTCTGAAGGTGCAGCAGGCCAACGCCGACGGCATCCGTTTCCTGAGAGAAGCAGGAGCGGATGAGGCGGTGCTCACGATCAAGAGTCTGGAAGCCTTTGAGAAGGCGGCGGACGGAAAAGCGACCAAGATCATCATCCCGTCGGAGATTCAGAATATTGCGGGACTGGTGAAGTCTATAGTTGAGATCGGAAGCGATGATGAAAAAACAGAAGGCCAGCAGAGCAAATAGCAGGGTCGGGAGCCACAAGGTATAGGATTGAAAGATTCGTGGGCGCATATGACGGCGCCCACGTTTATGTCATACGGCCAGAAGCATGGGACAAAGAGAAGCTTTGCCGGCCTGGGTCGAGAAAGCAGACAGAGATTAGGAAAGAAAGGAAAGACAGATGGATTTAAAAGGAAGAAGTTTTCTTACATTAAAAGATTTTACCCCGGACGAGATCCTGTATCTCATTGATCTGGCGGCAGAGTTGAAGGAAAAGAAGAAACAGGGGATCACAGGAAACAGCTTAAAAGGCAAGAATATCGCGCTGATCTTTGAGAAGCCATCTACCAGGACCAGGTGCGCGTTTACCGTGGGAGCCGCGGATGAAGGCGGCAATCCTACATACCTTGCCGGAAATGAGATCCAGCTTGGACATAAGGAGAGCATCGAAGATACGGCCAGGGTGCTGGGGCGTATGTTTGACGGCATCGAGTTCAGAGGATTCAAGCAGGAGCATGTGGAAGCCCTTGCCAAATACAGCGGCGTGCCGGTGTGGAATGGGCTGACAGATGAATATCATCCCACACAGATCCTGGCCGATCTTCTGACTATGAAAGAGCATTTCGGATATCTGAAGGGATTGAACTTTGTCTATTTAGGAGACGGCCGGAACAACATGGCCAACAGTCTGATGATCGGCTGCTCAAAAGTGGGCGTGAATTTCGCTATCATCGCGCCGGAAGCCCTGTGGCCAACGAAAGAGCTGATCGCGCTGTGCCAGGGATACGCAGAAGAATCAGGCGCGTCGATCACCGTTACCGATGATGTGGCCGCGGTAGAGGGAGCGGACGTGCTCTACACAGACGTATGGGCCTCTATGGGAGAGGAAGACAAGGCGGCAGAGCGGATCGCCATGCTCAAGCCTTACCAGATCAATCAGGAATTGATGGACAAGACCGGAAAGAAGGAGACCATCTTTATGCACTGCCTGCCTGCTGTAAAAGGAAACGAAGTGACAGAGGATGTGTTCGAGAGCGCGGCCAGCGTGGTGTTTGACGAAGCGGAGAACAGGCTTCACACGATCAAGGCAGTCATGGTGGCTACGCTGGGAAATGAATAATGGAAATGAAATCTGAGATTCTGCGGTTGTTAAGAGAAACAGAAGGATTCCTGTCCGGGCAGCAGCTATGCAGTCGGTTTCAGGTTTCCAGAACGGCTGTGTGGAAGGTGATCGAACAGCTGAAGGAAGAAGGGTATGCCATCGAGGCGGTCCGTAATAAAGGATACCGTCTGGCAGAAAGCCCGGATCTGATCTCCAAGGCAGAGCTGGAAAGCCGGATAGACACAAAGTGGGCAGGGAGAGACGTCATTTATTTTCCCAAAACAGACTCCACCAATCTGCGGGCGAAAGCGGCCGGGGAAGCGGGAAGCCCTCACGGAACGTTATTTGTGGCAGACCAGCAGACCGCCGGCAGAGGGCGCAGAGGCAGAGGATGGGAGTCACCAGACGGAGAAAATGTCTATATGACCCTGCTGCTGCGACCCCAGATCTCGCCGGATAAGGCGTCGATGCTGACCCTGGTCATGGCGCTTAGCGCGGCGGAAGGGCTCTGGCAGGCCTGTCAGGTCCAGGTGGAGATCAAATGGCCCAATGATCTAGTGATAAACGGGAAAAAGATCTGCGGCATTTTGACAGAAATGAACGCGGAAGTGGATTACATCCACTATGTGGTGATCGGGATCGGGATCAATGCCAATCAGACAGAGTTCCCGGAAGAGATCAAAGATACGGCGGCTTCTCTGAAAAGCGAGACCGGCGCCCAGGTATTCCGGGCGGAAATGATCGCGCGGATCCTGGAGCGGTTTGAGCAGAACTATGAAGTCTTTGAGAAGACAGAAGATCTGTCGGGCCTTCAGGAAGCATATAACCAGAGACTGGTCAACCGGGACAGGGATGTGACCGTGCTGGATCCGGCGGGGGCTTATCACGCTCACGCGCTTGGGATCAACGAACAGGGAGAGCTGATGGTAAAGACCCAAGAAGGAGAGATCAAGAATATCTTTGCTGGCGAGGTCTCCGTCCGCGGCGTTTACGGATACGTGTAAGGAAAGAGGAAGAAAAAGAATGTATGAAGAGAAAGTCGTGCTGTGCGGCGCCAATTCTTATGAGGAGAAATATTATCTGAATCCAGATTTCGCCGGACTTCCAGACAGCATCAAGGATGAGCTTAAGATCATGTGCGTGCTGTACGTACACGATGTGGGCGGGATCTTGACATTAGTCTATGAAGAAAATGGAGAGCTGTGTTTTGAAGTGACCAGCCAGGAAGGGGATCCCACGTTTGATGAGATCGGAAGCGGATTGAAGATCAAACAACTCCAGCAGGAGAAGCAGGACCTTCTCCAGGCATTGCAGCTTTATTACCGGGTATTTTTTCTGGGAGAGGAGATAGAATAGATGCTGTTAGTAATTGATGTAGGAAATACCAATATTACGCTGGGGATCTTCCGGGATGAAGAGCTTCTTGGGACGTTCCGCATGACGACGAAACTGCCCAGGACATCGGATGAATATGGGATCACGTTGAGAGAACTGGTGGAGCGGCACGGCATTTCCAGCGCGGATATCAACTCTGTGATCGTGGCGTCCGTGGTGCCGGATATCATGCATTCACTGGGAAGCGCGCTGATCAAATATTTTGGGATCAAACCGATCGTGGTGTCCGCCGGGATCAAGACCGGGATCAGTATTCAGATGGAGAGCCCAAGGCAGGTGGGGTCAGACCGGATCGTTGACGCGGTGGCGGCGTACACCATCCATGGGGGCCCCGTTCTGGTGATCGATTTTGGAACAGCCACAACCTATGATCTGGTAGGGCCAACAGGGACCTTCGAAGCGGCGGTGACAGCGCCGGGAATCCGTACCTCCGCTGAGGCAATGTGGGGGAAGGCGGCGATGCTCCCCGCGATCGAGATCAAGACCCCGGATTCAATCCTAGCCAAAGAAACCGTGTCCGGTATGCAGGCAGGCCTCATCTATGGGCAGGTGGGACAGACCGAATATATCGTCCAGAAAATGAAAGAAGCCTCCGGGTATACAGACGCGAAAGTTGTGGCCAGCGGCGGACTGGGCAAAATGATCGCCAAAGAAACAGACATCATCGATGTGTACGATTCCCAATTGACACTGAAAGGATTGCGGATCATATACGAGAAAAATAAACGTTAAATATTTAATAGGGGACGTAGTAAAATGAAGAAAGGCTACGTCCCAAATTGACATTTGGGGTGTACCAAAATGAACATTGGAAGTGTGAATTTGAATAATCCGTACATCCTCGCGCCGATGGCGGGGGTGACGGACTTGCCGTTCCGGTTGCTTTGTAAGGAGCAGGGAGCGGGTCTTTTATGTATGGAGATGATCAGCGCCAAGGCTTTGATCTATAAGAATAGAAATACGAAGCTGCTGCTGGAGATCCACCCGGAAGAGTTCCCGGTATCTCTGCAGCTTTTTGGTTCAGACCCGGATATCATCAGCGAGGCGGCCTGCCAGATCGAGGACCGGCCGTTCCAGATCCTGGATATCAATATGGGCTGTCCGGTGCCGAAGGTGGTAAAGAATGGGGAAGGCTCCGCGCTGATGAATCAGCCCCGTCTGGTCCATGAGATTGTGAAAAAGACGGTCCAGGCCATTGACAAGCCGGTGACAGTCAAGATCCGCAAGGGATTTGACGATCAGCATGTGAACGCGGTGGAGATCGCAAAGATCATCGAAGATGCGGGAGCGGCCGCAGTCGCGGTCCACGGCCGGACCAGGGAGCAGTATTATTCCGGCAGGGCGGACTGGGAGATCATTGCCAGGGTCAAAGAGGCGGTATCGATTCCGGTCATCGGAAATGGCGACGTTACTTCTGGGGAAGCAGCGTTAGAGATGCGGCGGCAGACGGGCTGCGACGGGGTTATGGTCGGCCGGGGCGCACAAGGGAATCCCTGGATCTTCTCAGAACTGGTAGAATATGAAAGAACTGGGAAAATGCCAGAGAGGCCGGGACCGGGCGAGATCCGGGAAATGATGCTCCGCCACGCAAGGCTTCAGATTCAATACAAGGGAGAATATCTGGGAATCCGGGAAATGCGCAAGCATGTGTCCTGGTACACGAAAGGGCTGCCAGGATCCGCCCGCCTGCGGGAGGCCATCAACCGGACAGAATCCTATGAAGAGCTGGAAGAACTCTTGTCCGAAAAAATCCGTTGACCGGATAATAAAACCTCCTTGTCTTACATATACTGAATCAATACATGAGAAGACGCCTGAAGTGTAAAAAAATATTGACATCAGAGGGGGCTTTATGTATA
>DXGF01000022.1 GCA_019114065.1 Candidatus Dorea gallistercoris | reverse complement strand
AGCGGTGCCAGGCTCTGGGTGTTCTCCTGATCGACGCTTCCGGGCAAGGACATCACGTTGGACTTCATGGAAGCCTCGTAGATGTATTTCTCTGCGGCTTCTCTTGTTTCGTCTGTGGCAAGCTCTTTCGCCAGCGCATGTTCCGGAGCCAGTACCATAAAGGTGGCGCCGTACAGGGTATCTGGTCTGGTGGTATATACGGTGATCTTATCCTCTCTTCCCTCCACCGGGAAATCCACTTCTGCGCCGTAGGATTTGCCAATCCAGTCCGTCTGCATCTTCTTCACCTTTTCCGGCCAGTCCAGCTTATCCAGATCGTTTAGCAGACGATCCGCATACTTAGTGATGCGCAACATCCACTGACGGAGATTTTTCTTGGTCACTTCCGTGCCGCAGCGCTCACATTTTCCATTGACCACTTCTTCATTGGCAAGTCCTGTCTTGCAGGAGGGGCACCAGTTGATGGGGAATTCCTTCTCGTATGCCAGCCCTTCTTTAAACATCTTTACAAAAATCCACTGCGTCCATTTATAGAAATCCGGGTCTGTGGTATTGACCTCCATATCCCAATCATAGAGCGCCGCTATCTGATTGATCTGCTCCTTGATATGCTTCACATTCTCCGCTGTTGAGATAGCCGGGTGTACGCCCATCTTAATAGCATAGTTCTCTGCCGGAAGCCCAAAAGCATCCCAGCCCATCGGATGAATGATATAATACCCCTGCTGCAGCTTGTACCGGCTCCACACATCTGAGATCACATAACCTCTCCAATGCCCCACATGCAGACCGTTTCCTGACGGATACGGGAACATATCCAGGCAGTAATATTTCTCCCGCTTCTTTCCATTCTCGTCCACCTTCACGTTTACCGGGTTCTTCTCCCAGTTCTCGCGCCATTTCTTCTCAATCGCCTTATGATTATAAGGTACTTTTAACATTTTTCATTCTCCTCACTTTCTGATGACATATGAAAAGCCTTCCCATCTCCAAAGAGACGAAAAGGCTTGTTTTCCGTGGTACCACTCTTCTTCACACAGGCACGCGCCTGTATGCACTCATTGCTTCGCTAACGGGAAGACCCGCTTCCGCCTACTTGCCAGCCGCCAGATCCGCCCCAGCGCCTCCCTGTTTCAGCAGAAGAACTCCGAGGTCAGTTGGGAGATGTCCTTTACTGCCTCGCAGCCACCGGCAGTTCTCTGAAAAACGACAGACTCTTACTATTCCTCTTCAACGTTTCTTCGTATTTCTTTCTCATTATAAAGATAATGTTAAAATAAGTCAAGTGGTATTTTCCTCATTTTAAGGTTGTTCCCCCCCTTCCTTTCGTGTATAATAAATATAAGTTAACCGTACTGAAAATTTCAGTAAAATATGGTACATAAAGGAGAGGTCGCCATGGTAAATTTATTAACAGGCCCGAAAGGCAGCGGAAAGACACAGCAAATGATCGAGCAGGCTAATCTGAAAGCCAAAGAATGCAGCGGAAATGTAGTATTTATCAAAAAGACTCACCGCGACACAGCGAGTGTTGCCTTCGATATCCGTACGATCTGTATGGATGATTACCCAGCAATCCAGAACACAGATGAATATATTGGATTTTTATACGGAATGTGCAGCGCAAACCATGACATTGAGAATATTTTCATTGATGGGATCCTGAAACACGCTGACATTTCCCTGGATAATATGCCGGAATTTATCGAACGTGTGAAGAAAATTTCGAAAGAATGCGGAATTGATTTCTGCATCAGCATAAGCGCCGCCAAAGAGGATCTAGCCTCGGTAGATCAGGATGGCTGTAGCTTTTTAAACTAGCAGATATATGAAAGGATGAAACAGGCAGTCCGCGCAGGGCTGCCTGTTTTGCGGATAAAGATCATAAATGGTATCAAAGAACACCAGCGGCGGCGCGCCCGCAGGAAGAGACGCAGACAGATTCAAAAATGTCCGCTCTATCCTGGAAGAAGACAATCTGTCCATCATCAACCTGTAGGACCTTTACAGATTCTGACCAGCGCGGGATAAAACCTTCGCCTTCAAGGCAGACCCTTGACCGGCATCTGCGAATTTGCGAAGCATCTGGACAAACAGCAGGAAGTCCGGGAAAATATCACTGCTTTGAAGGAGGCCGGCGCCCAGGTGATCATCGTCAATTTCCACTGGGGCACAGAGAAGAAGTACGTTCCCAATGGCACACAGAAAACCCTGGCCCACCTTGCCATCGATGAGGGCGCCGATCTGGCGATCGGTCATCATTCCCATGTATTCCAGGGGATCGAGCGGTACAAAGGGAAATGCATCGCCTACAGCCTGGGGAACTTCTCCTTTGGAGGAAACTCCAATCCCTCTGATAAAGATATCATGATCTTCCAGCAGACCTTTACCGTGACAGATGGAGAATTGGAGACCAATGACGATATCAATGTGATCCCTTGTACCATCTCCTCCGCCAGTGAGTATAACGACTATTGTCCCATTCCCCTGGAAGGCAGTGAGAAAGAACGAGTTCTCGAAAAGTTAATAGAATACAGCGCAGATATCACAGACATAATTCATAAAACGCTGTCATCATCGGAAGCGTCACGATACAGAATACCACGCACATAACATTAAGCACGCTGGCATATCTGGCCTCTCCCCCATAGGTCTGAGCAGCCTGGGTGATCATGGTAGCCGGAGGCGCGCTGGCCGCCAGCAGGACCACCATCAGAATATACTCTCCGTCCGGATGGAAGCCCAGTTTCTCCAGACTGGCAAAACACCAGGCGAAGAAAGCCGGTATCAGGATCAGGCGGATCAGACAGATGAAATAGGCTCTGCCCGGCGCAAACACTTCTTTCAAATCCATATCGCCGATCACCATGCCGATCACCAGCATACTGACCGGACCGATCATATCGCCAAATCCCTCGATGGCCGTATCCACCACCACCGGAAAGGATATCCCCGTACAAAACAAGATGATCCCCACTCCGATCGCGATGATATTCGGATTCAAAAATATCTTGCGGTAGTCCCTGTTTCCTCCCGGGATGATCAGCCTCGTCCCATGGGTCCAGAACAGCACCGTGTGAACGATCACATAGGCGGAAGTGTAGAACACCCACTCCCTTCCCAGAACTGCCACAACCAATGGGATCGTCAGGTTGGCGGCATTGGTATAGATCACAGAGGCCCGCTCGACCTCTGACAAGCCAAGGGGACTCCTCAGAAGCTTCATGGAAAGGATCATAAAAATATGGACAAACACACAGACGCCAAAGGCCAGCCCCAGCCCCTGGATCTTGTCCGAGCTCATCTCGATCTGAAAAGCGTTGACAATGATGCAGGGAGAACAGATATAGACCACCATCCGGGAGATGATCTTGCTGTCCTCCGCGGTAAATAATCCGCTTTTAACGATCCCGTATCCCACGACCATGGCAAGAAACATGGCGGCGATCTCTTCCGCCAGGAGAATACTCAGTTCCATTACTCCTCCACCTGAGCTTCTTCAGATCCTGCCCCAAGAGACAGGACAACATTCGCCGTCCCGCCTTCCTGGTACTCCATGGTGATCTCCTGCCCCACCTCGTACCGGAGGATGTCAATAAAATCAACTACAGAAACGTCAAAAATATCATCCGACCCTTCTATCATCACATAGTAATGAGAGTTGCCCTCCACCACAGCCTGAGCGATCTTCGTGATCCTGCCGGTAACAGACAGTACATCCGCCCCTCCTTCCTCTTCACCACGGATCCCGTTGCTGGCCATAAGGTCCAGATAATTTTCCTGGCATTGGCTCACACTGTCGCCAATGGCTACAATCTGGTATTTCTGTACATTGACCATGGCGTACTTCTTCACCAGTCCCGCGTCATCCTTCAAAGCGATAAAGTACGTAGGCTCCCCGGAAATATTCAAAAGCAATGGGAAGGTGGCTGTGTATTTCAGATTCTGTACCTGGCCTTCCGCGGAGGACATGGCGGAAGTCTCGGTGGCGCCTTCCACCTCATAGTATTTCGTCTCCATGGTCCGCTGATTTGCCAGCACGAAGCCCACATTAGACTGGTCACCGTTGACGGAGGTCACTCCCGTGTACATCCACACATCGTCTTCAAGGGCCAGATAATTATATCCTTCCGTGGTCTTAAGGCAGTCCTTCTGACTGAGGACGCTGTTCAGGAATCCGTGCTTCAAAGTCCCGTAATAGTCAAACAGCTCCACCAGAAGATCCGCGGAGTAAGCCCTGTCCACCCACTGAGGCACATCCTCGATATCATAAGTCACCATACTGCCGTCAATGGCGTTGCAGATCACCACTTTTCCCACCGTCTCTCCGCCGAATAGTCCAATGTTGAACTTCTTGACCGGGGCGATCCAGTAGGGGATCCCGTCATCGTCGATCTCAAAACTCAAGTCGCCATAGATATACGTGGGATGAGCAAAGCGCAGATGCCGGTAGATATTTCGGTTCAGGTGTTCACTGGTGCTGTATTTCATGCCTTCCTCTAGTTCCACAAGCTCTGTAGTCTGGGTGGCCATGTTGATGCGGATATAAGCCGGGATCCCTTCCGACTGATTGGTAAACCATTTGATCAGGCTGGCGTATTTCAGCGGCGTGACCCGCACAGGATTGTCCTGGTAATTGATCTGGCTGTAAATATCATCCGCCTCAAACTGAGACACCATCTCCACCATGCTCCCCATCTTCCGGTCGCCCAGAAGGACTGCTGTATCTCTGTCCAAAAGTGGGATCTTATCAAACGACAACTCCTGGATATCCTCAGAGAAATTTCCCTCCTCCACTTTCATGAGCTGCTGGTATTTCTTCGCGTTAAAGATCGGGGAAGACAAAAGCGTCCCCACCAGATATACCACGCCGACTCCAAGGATCACCCCTATCAGAAGACGCATCCCTTTATTCTGCCGGACCTCACCTGGCCGGATCTGTCTGCGCGCCCCATAAAAAACAGCAAGGGCCACCAAAAGGACGATGATCAAAAACCAGGTCCCCGTAGAATGGATATTAAAGGCCGGCAGTGCAATATAGTAATACAGTCCGGCCGCCAGGATCACAAACAGCACGATCAGCAGTTTCCACTTCTTTCTCATAACATTCCTCCAAACTTAGAATTTCTTTCTCCAGGCAAACGCTGTGAATAAGATCAAAAACGGGAAGATCTCCAGACGTCCGATCAGCATGTCGATCGAGAATATGATCTTCGACATGACGGAAAAGTCCGCAAAACTTCCCATCGGTCCCGCGACAGCAAGGCCGGGGCCCACATTGTTCAACGTGGTCATCACCGCGCTCAGTGTGGTCTCCATATCCATATCGTCCAGAGACACCAGGATCACGGACCCGGCGGCGATCACCGCGTAGGCCATCAGATAGGAATACACATTCCGCAAAGTCTCCTGGCTCATCTTTTTATCATTCAACCGGATGATGCTGACGGACTTGGGGTGTATCATCTGCTTGACCGCCCGCTTGATCGTCTTTAAGACCACCAATCCTCTGGAAACCTTGATCCCGCCCCCTGTAGATGAAGCGCAGGCTCCAATGACCATCAAAAGGATCAGGATCCATTTGGAAAACATAGGCCAGTAGTTAAAGTCTGTAGTGGCATACCCGGTGGTAGTGATAATGGACGCCACTTGGAATAAAGAATAGCGCAGTGACTGCAGGAAATTAGGATAATCCTCATTGATATCCACCGCGATCAAAAGTGTCGTGATGGTGATGATCAATAGATAGGCCCGCAGTTCCTCATTCTTCCATACCGGTTTAAAATCTCGCAGGAGCAGGAGAAAATACAGTCCGAAATTCACTCCGAACAAGATCATGAATACAGAAAGCACAATGTCGATATAAGCGCTGTCAAAATGCCCTACGCTGATGGCATAATTAGAGAAGCCACCGGTTCCGGCCGTCCCGAACATATGAATCAGGCTGTCAAACAGATTCATGCCTCCCAGGAGCAGAAGAACGACCAGCACGATCGACAGTCCCAGATACATCCCATAGAGAATGCGGGCCGTCTCTTTCATCTTGGGGACCAGCTTATCCTTCTCCGGTCCCGGCACCTCTGCCCGCATAAGATACATTCCACTTTCCTTGTCCAGACTAGTCAGCATCATGGCGAATACCAGCACGCCCATGCCTCCCACCCAGTGGGTGAAGCTTCTCCAGAACAGCATACACTGGGGCAGCGCCTCCAAATCTTTCAGGATCGTAGAGCCTGTGGTCGTAAATCCGGATACCGTCTCAAAAAACGCATCAATATAGCTGGGGATACTTCCCGACAGAGTAAACGGCAGCGCTCCAAACAAAGACCATAAGATCCAGACCACGGCCACGATCACCATGCCCTCTTTCCCATAGATTCTCCTGTTTTCCGGCTTTTTAATCCCCGTTAGGAGAAAAAGCACCGCCAGGATCCCCGCCGTGATCAGGAAATAAATCCCGCTCCTTTCCTGATAGATCAATCCCACAAATGCAGGCAGCAAAAGAAGAAGCGCTTCTACTCCAAGCATCTTACCTAATATGTAACACATCATCTTCAGATTCATAGCTTTTTCCTCTAAACTCCTATGCCAGTATATCACTGAAACTATCGATCACATGTCCCTTTGTCACAACAATCACACTGTCTCCAACCTCGATATGATCATCTCCATTCGGAATGATGATCTCTCTCTTGCGCCCGATACAGGCGATCAGATTATTGGGTTTTGTCTCCAGATCCTTTAACGGAACATTCGTAAACTGGCATTCCTTTCGGATGATAAATTCCTGAGCCTCCACCTTTCCGTTGACCAACTGGTACATCGTCTCCACATTATCGCTGCTGTAAGAATTTTTCCTGGCTCTGACGTAACTCATGATCGCGTCGGCTGTGGCGCTCTTGGCGGATATGATGCTGTCGATGCCCATCCCTTCCACCATCTGGGCTCTGCTGTCTTCATTTACCTTTGCGATGATCTTCTCCACTCCCTGGCTCTTCGCGAACAGGGATAAAATAATATTCTCTTCATCCATGCCGGTGAGAGCTACCAGGGCATCCGCTTCCTGGATGCCTTCCTCCATGAGAAGGTCATGGTCCGTAGCATCTCCATGGATGATCGTCGCTCTTGGGAAATTCTCACAGAGCACTTCGCACCGCTCTTCATTCTTCTCAATGATCCTGACCTGCATCCCCGCCTGCAGGAGCTGGCTCGTCAGGTAAAAGCACAGGTGTCCGCCGCCGCAGATCAAAACGTTTCGGATCTTCATAGTCTTTCTCCCAAAAGATTTAAAGAAACTCTTCAGATCTTGATGTGTCGCCGCGATGTGGAGCTTATCCCCGGACTGGAGCACAAAATCCCCGTCCGGGATATAGACTTCATTCCCCCGCTTCACCGCGCATACCAGGATCTTGATCTGGAGCTTCTGGTAGATTTCCGCCAGGGAAAGGCCGTTCAGCCGGCTCTCCTCCCGAAGAGGGAACTCGATCAGTTCCACTCTTCCCTTCATAAATGTCTCCACCTTATCGGCCTGAGGGAATAACAAGATCCTTGCGACTTCATTCGCCGCGGTCAATTCCGGATTGACCGCCATACTCAAGTGCAGATCTTCTTTCAGAAGACCGATCTGGCGGTAATAGATCGGGTTGCGCACCCGGGCGATGGTATGCTTGGCTCCTAACCTCCTGGCCAGCAGACAGCTTAACATATTCAGCTCGTCCGTGGAGGCGCAGGCGATCACAAGATCTGAGTGGGGAACATCTGCCTGTTTCTGGATCTCCGCATCCACGCCATTTCCCGTGATACAGAAGATATCAAGTTCATTCAAGGCGGCCTGCAGTTTCCCCTCGTTCTGATCGATCAGCACAATGTCATAGTCCCCTTCGGACAATTCTGTCGTCAGCTTATGGCCAACTTTCCCATCACCAATAATCACAATCTTCATTTCTTTGCCCTCGCTGAAGTTCAAAATGTTAAGATATCAGGGTCAAAAATGATTTTGACCCTGTCAGTAATGAGATTATAGCACTTTTATTATATAAAAAAAAGAGTCAATTTTCCCCTTTTTCCGCCGGCACAAAAGAGCGGAAACAGACAGAAAAAGGCCGCCTGGCAGTATTCTCCCAGACAGCCTCTCTGATTCTGAACAAAATCTTTACTTTGATCTACTCTTCTTCCGCCCGTTTCGCGATCTCTGCTTCCTGCACGTCTGACGGAGCCTGCTCGTAGCGGGCAAACTCATAGGAGTAGGTTCCCCGGCCTCCCGTCATGGACCGCAGGGTGGTGCAGTAACCGAACAATCCTGTCATAGGAACGTCCGCCACAATCTCCTGGCAGCCTCCCGCCACCGGGTTCATTCCCAGCACACGTCCACGCCTCTTATTCAGGTCACCCATCACATCTCCGGTATAGTCGTCCGGAACCGTCACCTTCACAGAAACGATCGGCTCAAGAAGCACCGGTGAGGCCTCCATGAAGCCTTTCTTAAAAGCCTGGATAGTAGCGGTCTTGAAGGCCATCTCTGAAGAGTCTACCGGATGATAAGATCCGTCGTACAGGGTCGCTTTCACGCCTACCACCGGATATCCGGCCAGAGGTCCCTTTGTCACGGACTCCTGTAGTCCCTTCTCCACCGCCGGGAAGTAGTTCTTAGGAACCGCTCCGCCTACCACCGTCTCCTCGAATACATACGGAGTCTCCAGATCGCCGGACGGCTCGAATTTCATCTTTACATGACCATACTGGCCGTGGCCGCCGGACTGTTTCTTATACTTCGTATCCACGTCAGAATTCTTGCGGATGGTCTCCCGGAAAGCGACTCTAGGCGTCTCCAGTGTGATCTCGCATTTATACCGGGCCGCCAGCTTGCTGGCCACGATCTCCAGATGTTGATCTCCCATTCCATAGAGCAGTGTCTGACGGTTCTCACTGTCATTGACAGCCTTCAAAGTCACATCCTCCGCCATCATTCTCTGCAGGGCCTGGGACACCTTATCTTCGTCCCCTTTATTCTTCACCACATATTTCATGTATGTATACGGCTTGGAGTATTCCGTCCGTCCATACATGATCGGCGTGGTTTTGGTAGACAGGGTGTCGCCGGTCTTGGTATTGGTCAGCTTTGCGATGGCTCCGATATCTCCCGCGAACAGTTCGCTGACTTCCACCGGTTTATTCCCCACCATCGTATAGATCTTTCCGAGCTTCTCGTCGGTCTCCGTCTCCGCGTTGTACAGCGTATCCTCTCCTTTGAGCACGCCGGAGCACACTTTGACAAATGAGTATTTGCCAATGAACGGATCCACCATCGTCTTAAATACGTAGGCGGATTTGGCTCTCGCGAAATCATAGTCCGCCTCATAGATCTCATTGGTCTTCCGGTTGATTCCCGCGCACTCCCGGCAGTCCGGGCTTGGGAAGAATCTTACGATATCAGACAGCAGGTTGGCAACGCCCTGGGCCTGGATATTGGAGCCCATGGCTACCGGAACGATGCTTCCATCCATCACCTCTGTACGCATGGCTGCCCGGATCTCCTCAATCGAGAACTCTTCTCCCGCAAAATACCGCTCCATGAACTCTTCACTGGTCTCTGCCACCGCTTCTAACAGCTTCTCCCGGTAGATCTCCAGGTTTGGTTTACAGTAGTCCGGGATCTCACATTCTTCTCTCTGGCCGATGCCGGTGTAGCGTCTTCCCGCGTTCTTGATGATATTGACATATCCCACCAGCTTCTCGTTCTCGCGAATCGGCTGGAAATGCGGAGCGATCACTTTTCCGTACCGGTCTGTCAGATCCTGCACGACCTGACGGAAGCTGGCGTCGTCCACATCCATCTCAGTCACATAGACCATACGAGGAAGATTGTATTTGTCGCACAGTTCCCATGCCTTTTCCGTTCCCACTTCCACGCCGGCCTTGCCGGACACTACGATGACTGCCGCGTCCGCCGCACTGACCGCTTCTTCTACCTCGCCGACAAAATCAAAATATCCCGGCGTATCCAGCACATTGATCTTGGCCTTCTCCCACTCGATTGGCACCAGCGTTGTGCTGATGGAAAATTCACGCTTCTGTTCCTCTTTATCAAAATCACTGATCGTGTTTCCGTCCGCGACTTTGCCCATCCGGTTCACTGCCCCCGACACATAAGCCATGGCTTCCACAAGGCTTGTCTTACCGCTTCCTCCGTGTCCTAAGAGGACCACGTTCCTGATCTCGTCCGTTCTGTAAACTTTCATATAAGCTGCCTCCTTGCCTTAGTAAAATCTCATGTAAACATTGTACTAAAAAATCACTCTCTTTACAACTGATTTATGCAACATTTACAATGTATTTTGCTTTCTCGCTTTAAAGTGTTATAGTATTGACAACCTATTTGGGACAGGGTAAAATGAATTGGGGTCGGGGCCTTTTTAAAAATACCACGACCCCAACTGAAAAAGGAGGAGCTTTATGGGACAAAAAATTGGCTTTATCGGCCTTGGTCTGATCGGCGGTTCTATCGCCAAAGCGATCCGGCAGTATTTCCCGGATTCAGAGATCGTGGCCTACGATAAGAATAAAGAGGCTCTGGCTCTGGCCACCCAGGAATCGGTCATTGATGTGGCAGTCTCTGCCATTGACGATAATTTTCAGAAATGCGATTACCTGTTCCTGTGCGCCCCTGTCGCTTACAATTCTGCCTACCTCAAGCAGCTTGGCGCCTATATGCATGAGGACTGCATCCTTACGGATGTGGGGAGCGTGAAGACGGACATCCACCGGGAGGCCGCCCGCCTTGGCCTGGATGCGTATTTTATCGGTGGTCATCCCATGGCCGGCAGCGAGAAGAGCGGATACGCCAACACGAAAGCCATGTTGATCGAAAATGCTTATTACGTGCTGACCCCGTCCAAGTCCGTCCCCCAGGAAAAGGTGGAACGCTATCAGCGGTTTGTGGAGGATCTGCGGGCGATCCCGGTGATCATGGGGCCAGAGCAGCACGACTATGTAACCGGCGCTATCAGCCACCTTCCCCATCTGATCGCTGCCAGCCTGGTCAATTTTGTCAAGGATTACGATACCAGGGACGAACTGATGAAAAATCTGGCGGCCGGGGGATTCAAAGATATCACGCGGATCGCGTCCTCTTCGCCTTCCATGTGGCAGCATATCTGCATGAAGAACGGGAAAAATATTTCCCAGATCCTGGAAAACTATATTGAGGCTTTGTCCCAGGTCAAAGAGCTGGTGGACACAGAAGACGAGCAGGGGATCTATGACTTGTTTGAGACTTCCCGGAACTATCGGAATTCCTTCCCCGGCGCTTCTGCCGGCCCCATCAAGAAAACCTTTGCCGTTTACTGCGACATCATCGATGAGGCCGGAGGCATTGCGGCTATTGCCACGATTCTGGCTTCCAACAACTTAAACATCAAGAATATCGGCATCGTCCACAACAGAGAATTTGAAGAAGGGGTTCTGCGCATTGAATTCTACGATGAGGTTTCTTCCCAAAAAGCTTCAGAATTACTGCAGAAATTCAGGTACATTGTCTATGAGCGTTAGAACGATTTATCCAGCGAAACAGTTAAAAGGTGAAATCACCGTCCCAGGGGACAAATCCATCTCTCACCGGGCGGTCATGTTAGGCTCCATCGCCCTTGGCACCACAGAGATCAACAATTTTCTAGGCGGGGCGGACTGTCTCTCCACCATTCAGTGCTTTCGGGATATGGGCGTGGAGATCGAACAAAAAAACTCTTGTATCCTGGTCCATGGCCGGGGACTGCGGGGACTGACACCTCCCGCGGGGACGCTAGACACCGGAAACAGTGGCACCACCACGCGGCTGTTGTCCGGCATCCTGGCAGGCCAGTCATTTCCCACCATCTTGTCCGGGGACACTTCCTTGAATTCCCGCCCTATGAGGCGGATCATGGATCCACTGGGAGCGATGGGCGCCAAGATCAAAAGTATGAACGGCAATGACTGCGCCCCGTTGTCTATCCAGCCCGGCAGCCTGCATGGGATCTCTTATGTGTCCCCCGTGGCCTCCGCCCAGGTAAAATCAGCGATCCTGCTGGCAGGCCTGTACGCGGACGGGGAAACCTCTGTAAAGGAGCCTGTCCTGTCCCGGAATCATACCGAACTCATGCTTCAGAATTTCGGCGCCTATGTGATGACCACCCTGCACTCCGGCGGGGGCGCCACCGCTTATGTGGAGCCATGCCAGGAGCTTTACGGACAACAGGTATTCGTGCCAGGCGATATTTCCTCAGCCGCCTATTTTATTGCCGCGGCCCTTCTGACCCCAGGTTCTGAGCTGCTCATTAGAAATGTGGGCACCAATTTTACCCGCGCCGGGTTCCTGAAGGTGTGTGAAGCAATGGGCGCAGATATCACGCTCCTTAACAAATCTATCGAGGGCGGCGAGCCCCGGTCGGACATTCTGGCAAAAAGCAGTTCCTTAAAAGGTACCATTATAGAAGGGGAGCTGATTCCCGCCTTGATCGACGAAATCCCCATCCTGGCAGTCATGGCGGCCTGCGCGGATGGCACCACCGTCATCCGAGATGCGGCAGAACTGAAAGTCAAAGAAACCAACCGCATCGATACCGTCACCGCCGGTCTTCGCGCCATGGGCGTTCACGTCACACCCACCGATGACGGCATGGTCATTGAGGGAGGCACTTCCTTAAAAGGCGCGGCCATCCAGAGCTATCTGGACCACCGCATTGCCATGGCCTTTGCCGTGGCCGGCCTGGCGGCCCAGGGAGAGACTGTCATCGAAGACAGCCAGTGCGTGGATGTATCTTATCCAGAATTTTTCGAAAAGTTGGAACAACTTTCGTAATTGTAGTCGGGGCCGTGGTATTTTTAAAAATACCACGGCCCCGATTGAAAAAGCCCTGTCCCTTTTTGACTTAATAATATCTCACACTGACTTTTTTCCCCATGTTTTCTACACATTCTTTCAACTGATCTACCAGATTCATCCGCATACTTAATTCGAAATTCAATTCAGACTCTTTATGGGCCTGGTTGACTGCCTTTCCCACCAGCAGATTCAATTCGGTACATTCTTCTATGATCAGTTTTGCCAGTCGGGAGGCCCCGTTCTCTGCGTCCAGTTCATCGAAGAAGGCTTCGTCGAATTCTCCTCTTTCGTACTTTTTGAGCAGGGACAATGCTTTCCCGATGGTCAGCACTCCCTCTGTCACCAGATCCAGCCCTTCTATGGAGGCCATGGGCGGCACGTCCGGGTCGGTATGATCTACATGGGTCACGATCTCTTTTCCTAACACCCTGGCCGCGATGTTGGCGCTAGTTCCGCCGCAGACCACTTTCTTCCCTTCTCCAGCCATCAGGTCATGGATCACCTGTTCATCCATTTCTTTCTCCACCGGCGGCCCGGTAAACAGATTCACGATCCGCCGTTCCATGATCCTGGCCACGGCTACCGTGGTATCGTCTCCCGGCCTCTCCCCGTACAGATCATAGCAGACCTGGGTGAGCATGGCTGCCAGCCGGGAGGCGGACAAGGTCTGTTTCGTGCATTTCAGGGCGTAGCCCGCCATATCCTCCCAGGTCCAGTTCAGGTTCATCAGTTCACCTTCTCCCGCCCAGATCACGCCGTCGCTCATCAGGGCAAAACAGTCTTTGAGCCGCACCTGGAACCGGTATTCCCGGATCTTCTTCCCGCAGATCTTTCGCTCCTCATAGGGATAGTCCAGAATCTTCCCGTCTCGGATAAAGATACAGGCCGGGTTGTCATACTCCACCAGATATGCCTCCCCATTATGGAAAATCTGTAAAATACTAAAAGTTGCGTAGGCTACTTTGCGCACACTGCAGATCGGAAGGGTCTTGGCAATAGTCTCGACACAGTCCTCGATGGGCGCTCCCTCCAGAAACATAGTTCCCAGAATCTTGGATGTGAGAGTAGCCAGGATGTTGGCCTTCACCCCGCTCCCCATGCCGTCCGCCAGGATCACGATCTCCGAATCTTCGGTCTTTAGGATCTCTACCTTATCGCCGCACAGTTCTTCTCCGTATTTGTTCAGGCTCTTGTAGGAGGCGTCAATGCTTACATTCATACTGTTTCCTCCTCGTCCCCAAAGAGAATGGAATCTCTAAGCTTAGACAGCGTCACCTTGGTCTCCGCCGTGGTCTCACCCAGAAGCCCCGCGATCTCCTGGGCCACCCGCATCTGATTGTCGATGACCTTCTGGGCCATCTCCACCGTCTCGACCTTAAGCTGGTACCTTTGTTCCTTGGCCTTCTCCTCCCGCGTGATATCCTGGTAAGTGATCAGAGCGGCCTCCAGATTGTCAATGTAGACGATGGTCTCCAGCACCGTCATCCCTGTGTGGGGAATCGTCACTTTCCTGCGCAGGACCGGCTCTTTCGTCTTCAGCACGGCAGCAATATCCTTCTCGTCCACAAACTCGAAGATATACCGCTCCAAAGCCTCACTCCTGGATACGTCCAGCAGCTCCTG
>DXGF01000163.1 GCA_019114065.1 Candidatus Dorea gallistercoris | reverse complement strand
CGGTCTTTCTTTCGATACATCTTCGTGACAAGCCTGGGCGAGGAAAATATCTTCCTCATAACTGCCCGGACGGGGCGTGGGACAGCCTGATACTTCTGCTCATAAGCCAGCACCATCAGACGTGCCGAATCCTCCACAGAAACACCGCAGCGTTTAAGTACCTCGCCCATCGCCACAAAGATGTAAGCGCCGGTGAGGTTCTTCGTCCCGCTGACCTTGTCCCCGCCGATGTATGGAAAATGCTCCAGCAGGTTCCTCTCATAGAAGTCCCAGATTTCCTGCCATACCTTGCGGTAAGGTTTGCCGGCGTTCTGTTCCAGTTCCGCTTTCACAAAGCGAAGATAACCCTCGTTTTCCTTTTTCAATTTCAGGATATTGTTCCGATAATATTCATGCATGATCCGTTTCCTCCTCCATTAAACTGAGCATTCCGTTGCGGTATACCAGCGCCACGTCACGCATCCGCCGGATGATTGTTTCCTTATCCTCGGTTTCCAGAATGATGTGGGCGAGCATATCAAAATAGCCCCGCATCATCAGGTCAAGGGAACCGGGGTCGATGCCTCGCAGAGCCTTTGGCGTATGCCCGGCAGTTTCCACCCCCTGCGTGATCCGTTCGATGTTCATTATACGGAAGCTGTCAAAAAAGTTTTCATACTTCGTACCCTCAGCACAGCAAAGCAGTAACTTCATTTCCTCACGGTGAGCGCAAAGATAATCTGCCAACTCTGGAAGACGGCGCAGATAGCAGTCCAGCATAGAAAAAAGCATCTGCTCCGGCGGAAGTTTCTGCATATCCTCCCCGATGGAGCGGACAATGGAAGCAACGCCTCGCGCCGTCTCGTCCGTCAAGGCATAGAACAGTTCTTCTTTATTTTTGTAATAGCCGTAGAACGCGCCAAGGGTAAAGCCCGCATCGCTTACAATCTTGCGCAGCGGAGCAGATTTGAAGCCTTTTTCCAAAAACCAATGTTTGGCACTGTCCACAATCTTTTGTTGCGTTTCCGGCACTTCCATACCAAGTTCCCTCCTTTATATATCTTAGCTATATAGCTTAGATATATTATGCGTAAAAAACTGCTTCTTGTCAAGTTTTTAATGTTTTTTTACATCAGGCCTAAAACCTCCATCCTGATCTAGCTTTTTGCGCTCTTCCTCCAGCACAGACTTTTCAGCATAGCAAAACAGGCACTTGAGCGGAAGCAAGTACCTGTTTCGTCTCTCTTCTCGATTTTTTATTGATTTTACAATCTCGTTCAGAAGCAATTCTGTCTGCGTCTTAAACTTTTCATCAAGAGCTTTTCTGAAATCCCAGTACAGTATTCTCTGGTCTGCTTCTTTCTCAAAAGATCTGGCAACAGTACCGCTGAGCTATTCCGGCAGATAGATTTCCTGATCAAGTGGACGTTTTTTCTTCATAAGGCAGAAAAAGAGAACTAAATTGTTAATCAAAATCCTAAACCTGCCACCCAGTCTGCCACTTCCCCTGCCGCATCCGGCACATTGTTTCTTGAGATGGACAGCCCGTCCTGAACCACCTGGGCATTCGGCTGAAGCTCCTGTATCGTGTCGATCGTCCCTGAGAATCCGCTTCCCCCGTGGGTGGTAAAGGGAATAATCGTCTTGCCGCTAAGGTCATATTCTTCCAGGAAGGTGTAGAGTGGCATCGGCAGATCCGCGTTCCAGTTAGGATATCCCAGGAAAATGGTGTCGTAGCTGTCCAGGTTCTCAATCTGAGAAGCCAGCGCCGGCCGGGCCCCTTCTGTCATCTCATTGTATGCAAAATCCAGAAGCTCGTCGTGGGTCCCGGGATATTCCTGTTCAGTCTCGATGGCAAACAGATCGCCTCCGGTCTGCTGTTGGATCAGATGGGCCACATACTCATTATTTCCCATTACCTGACCGTCCACGGACACCCGGCTTGCGCCTGCCACCGTGTCCGTGCCGTCTGTCTCCGGCACAGAAAAGTAAGCGATCAAAATGTTGTCCCCTCCCGCGGGAGTATCGGCTGTATCGGCCGTATCCTCCAGGGATACAGAAGGGCCGGATTCCTCCTGGCTCCCACAGGCGGTAAGTGTAAAGATTGCCGCCACACATAGAAGCAATGCGGTTATTTTTCTTTTTTTCATTCTCTTTCATCTCCTTTTTGTTGGATTTTATCACTTTTACTCTTAGGCCTTTTTTAAGGATGCCTCCCACAGCCGCCCCGATTCCCATGAAAAGGGCCATCACTGCGGCGTTAGCAGCGAACAGCAGGGCCCCCGGATAGGACCAGTACATGCCCATATCCCGCAGGATCAGCCGGGAAGGCATATCCAGCGCTGTAAAGGCCAGGATGCCAAGGACAGCCGCCACATGCAGGGGACGGATCAGATAAGCTTCCCTCATTCCCCACAGAGGCGCAAACAAACGCTGGGATATATAAATTCCTGTCCCCATAGCCGCCAGCATACTTATCAGTGTCAGCATGTTCACGATAAGCAGGACGGTCCGATATCTGGAATATTTTCCTCTGGAAAGACTGGCGTACCACTTCCGGTTTATCCCATGATGGACGAGGAACAGCAATAACAGCAGGACCCCGGCCAGTTCATGGAGCAGGTTCCCGGTGGCCTGATAGGATATGGCCGCGATCATCAAGACGGTCATTATGATATCTAGTTTCTTTCGCGCAATCATCTTACAACTCCGCGATCCAGTGCCGGATCTCCTTCTCTGGGGTTGCCAGCTTCCCAAATTCCTGTGCGCCAAACTGTATCTTCTTGCCTCTTTCTACTATGGCTCCCGGGAGTTCATCTTCCATATCTCTTAATCCATGTCCCGGCCATCCCGCATGGGTCTGAAAAGGGATCACCCTTTTCCCTGACAGGTCGTTTTCCCGCAGGAAGGATAGCACTGCCGGGGCCATGGTGTACCACCAGGTAGGGGTCCCAGGATGATGGTGTCATAGGCATCCAGGGACACCTCCAGAGGTTTAAGCTTAGGTGTATATCCTTCGTTTACTTCCGCCTTTCCCTGGGCCACGATCTCCTGATCCGTTCCCTCATAAGGCACCGCCGTATCCAGACGGATGATATCGGCTCCTGTTTCCGCCTGGATCATCTCTGCGATCATTTTCGTATTTCCATCCATAGAATAATATACGATCAACGGTTTCTCCACGTTTCTTCTATACTGCCTCCTTCCGGCTGTTGGCCGCCACGATCTCTTTCAGCGTGATCTTCTCGTTCCGGTATCTGGCCTCTGGATTCTTCTCAGGGATCGTAAGTCCCACTGCCTTCTGGGGACAGTGATGAACGCAGGCCAGACAGCTCTGGCAACGTCCCGGAATGTGTACCGCCTTGCCCTGTTCCACCCGGATAGACCCGGAAGGACAGACCTGTTCACAAATTCCACAGCTGACACAGCCTTCTCCCACGGTGATCAGATGCTGCCACAGATCCGGCGGGAGCTTTGACTGGTTTTCCAAAAACTGCTGATGAGCCGCCCGGTCGGTATCCGTCACCTCGGAGATCTTATGGACCTTCCCCTCGATTTCTTTCTTGATCACTTCCAGGTGCTCATCCACCTTCTTATCAATGGCCTTCTGCTCATTCATATCAAAGCTGGGCAGCCAGTTATCCACCATCAGCAAAACGTTGATATAAGCCGGCTGGATCCCGCATTTCCGGCACAGCTCCAAGGCCAGATCCGCCGCCCCGCCATGCCGGTTCCCATAGGTCAGTATCATATAGAAATAATCTGTGTCAAAAGAAGCCTTTGCTAAGAACTCCTGTACCATCTGGGGAACCTCATGGCCATATACCGGACAGACGATCCCGACCCTGTCCGCCTGAAAGGATAAGTTGTCCTGGTCGATGATCTGGGGGATGCTGATCCTCTCTTCCTCCAGATACTTTGCCGCGTACAGGCTGTTGCCCGTAGCCGTGAAATAAAAAATCATGTTAATTTCCTCCTTTTCTGTGCTCTTCTAAATAGTCCAGAATCAATTCCACCGCCTGTTCTTCTTCCTCTCCGTAGAATCCGTGTCCAGCCCCGGATATAACTTCCAATTCCGCGCTTTGATATACCTTCAGCGCCTGTTCTGAGGAAGAAAGGGGACTATGCTGTCCTGGTCTCCGTGGAGCAGCAGCACATCTTTCTCATAACGACTGATCTCTCCATAAATGTCATAGCCGATCAGCGGCTCGAAATAAGCCCGCCCCACTTCCATCCAAAGAAAATACATATGGACATTTCCAGCGTAGAGCCGTCACTTTTGCTTCCCGGCGATCCTCCGCAGAAATCGAAACAATAGACCACGTAGCCCCTCCGGGCCAGAGCCTGGGCGTAGGGGATTTCCACCTGATAGTTTCCTCCAAAGCCATGGGAGAAGATCACTGCCGGCATCCTTTCGCCGGCCCCTTCTGGAATATAGATGACCCCGTAGATCTGGTGATCTTCCCGCCTGGCATATAACTCCTGGCTTTTGTACTCATAGGTCATCGCTTCTCTTCATTGGCCAAATCCATTTTCTGTCAGATAGGCGCTGATCGCCTCTGTATCTTCCGCATCCGCAAACAGCCCGTCATGAACGGTCCCATTTCCCGCGCTTCCTCTGACAAACTCCATGGAGTTGTCAAACTGTTCCGTGTCCATAGATGCTGACTGGGTAAATGGGTACACATCGATGCCCGTCAGATCATAATTCTCAAGGAATGTTCCGATGATCATCGGCGCGGTATGCCACCAGATCGGATAACCGATAAAAAGGGTATCATAGCCCTCCAGGGAATCTGGCAGATTCTGGATCTCTGGTCTTGCGTTGCTGTCCCGCTCTTCCAGGGCGATATCACCACACGCTTCGTAATCTTCCGGGTAAGGAGTCACCGGCTGGATCTCAAACAGACCTCCGCCCGTCTGTTCCTGGATATAAGAGGCCATCTGGGCGGTATTCCCTGACCAGGAGAAATACGCGATCAATACATTCCCACCATCCGCCTGTCCATCCGCCCCGCTCTGATCGTCTCCAGAAGCCTGTCTGTTTTCTGCCGCCTGTGATTCTGTGCTGTCCTGTGTCTGGCCGCAGGCGGTCAATGCCGCGGCCATCGCGATTGTTAAAAGGATACTGATGATCTTTCTTTTCATAGCGTGTATCTCCTTTCCTCCTACTACTTACATTCCATCAAGATCTCATAGATCTCATCCCGGCTCAGTTCACGTGGGCCGCTCTTGATGATGTTACAGGTGTCCGCCACCTTGCGCAGGATATCAGGCGTGATCTCCACCTTGGATCTCAGCTGACTGAGGCGGGTTGGAAGGCCGCACTCCTGGATAAATGACGCCAGGGCCTCGATTCCTTCTTCTGCTGTTTCCACCTGGAAGACTACCTTGGCAAAGCGGGTAAATTTCCCTCTTGCGTCTTCCAGAATATGCCGGTAGTATACCGGATGGATCACTGCCAGCCCCTGCCCGTGATTGCAGTCTGTATATGCCCCAAGCTGATGCTCAATCTGGTGTGCCTGGAAGTCCGTCAGACATCCAACCTTTAAAATTCCATTTTCCCCCATTGCGGAATCCCACATCAGATTGCCTCTTGCCTGCATATCATTGATATCTGCCAGCAGGCGCCGCATATTGACCACCGTATTGCGCATGACCGCCAGGGCCACATCATCCGATACATTGTCCTGGTCTGACTGTCCAAGGTAAGTCTCCATGGCGTGGCTTAATGTGTCAAAGGCCCCGGAAATCACCTGGCCTCTTGGAACAGAAGCCGTATAAGCAGGATCCAGGACGGCAAATTCCGCTCCATTTCCCACGATCAGCCCTTTCCAGTTCAAGTCCTCGCAGGTGATGACCGCGCCCACGTTCATCTCCGCTCCTGTCCCGGAAGCAGTCACTACAGCTCCCATGGGAATCCCATCTGTGGGGAACTGATAGGACGTATATTCCATTTCCCGGATATCCTGGTCCAGTTTTGCCTGAGCGGAAATGACTTTACAGCAGTCGATCACACTTCCGCCGCCTGCGGCCAGGATGAAATCTACGCCTTTCTCCCTGGCCAGGGCCGCTCCCTCCTGGACTTTCGCGTAAGTAGGGTTGGGCATGATCCCCGGAAAGTCGATCACTTCTTTCCCTGCCTCTTCCAGGATTCCTTTTAACTCGTCATAGATCCCGTTGGCCTTCAGGGAGTTTCCGCCATAAGCGAGCATGACCGTCTTTCCCACCTTTGCCTGTTCCGCTTCCAGGGCCTTCTTTGCGGCTCCTTCACCAAAATACACTTTTGTCGGGTAAGTAAATGTAAATGCATCCATAGTAAAATCCTCCTGTCTGGTTGATGTTAGTCCTTATTTCTCTTTACGCTGTGATTGTATCAACCGGTTGTAACAACCGGTCAAGAGGGTTTTTACATTTTTTTGCGTAACAGTTCAGCCATGCATTGGACGGAAGCAGAAACCATGCTTGCATGGTTTTGTGAGCGGGCATATGCATGGGGTGAGCGCCCGTCGATGAGCAAAACAGCGGCGAAAGCCGCAGTAAGCACGAAGTGCGGTTTTGCGAATGGCGCGGGCTGAGCTGTAAGGCTGACTAAAAAAAGACCGCAGGCGCCTTCCTGCAGTCTGATATCACGATTTATTTTTTTGTCTTTTCCGTCACCATTCCTGTCTTTCTCCCAGAACCGCGATCTTCTCGTACTCCCCTGTCTTTGAATCGATCACGATCATCGCCGACTCTCCGATCTGCGTCCCATCATGATAGGTGGAGAATACATCCGTTGAAATGATGCCGTCCATTTCAAATATCTCATCAACAGGCGTATGACCGACTACCTGTGTATAGATATCCTTCCTGAAAGGATCTCTGTACATATTCTGTGGTCTGAGCCATAACGGCGACTCATCATTCCAGAGATACTCCTGCGGCGCCTCATTCACAGCCGCTATGACCGCATCTATATGGGCATCCAGCAGCCCCTCATCCAGCCACTTTACAAAATCCACCGTAAGACCGCCATGGGAAAAGAGTACATTGTCAAGCCGGTGCATAAATGCGATCTGGGACGGGTCCCGGAGTGTATTCTTTAGTTTCTCCAGTTTGGAGATAACTGTCTGTTCCGCATATACGGAATATCCTGACTCAAACTTTCCCCAGGGATAGCTGATATCGTGGTTGCCATAACACCAGAGTGTATCGGGATGATCCGCGGCAAACGCGATTGCCCGGTCAAATGTTTCTTCATAGCGTTGTGTCTGAAATTCCATATCCCAGTCATCCGGCATATCCATCAGACAGACAGCCCTGTCTGCCTTCCCGTCTTTTAAGATATCCTCTGCCCGGTCAAAGATCCATGTTTTCAGATGAATGTCAGGGATCACAAGAATTCTCATAATATCCTCCTTACGTCTCCACGATATGAAGCTCCATATTCTCGAAGGAACTGCCCAGTGTAAACCGGTCTTCCAGCCCTTCCGTCACATAGATATCTCCTTCTTCCGTAATAGCGATCATCTCAAAATCCTGGTGCTCCCGCCAGTATTCTTCCGCTCCTTCCAATCCCTTGACAAACATGGAGGTGGAAAGGGCATCTGCCGTCTTTCCCTCTTCTGTGACGATCGTCATGGAAACCAGGCCGTTGTCCACCGGATATCCGGTTTCCGGGTCAATGATATGGGTATACTCCCTGCCATCTTCCCCTACGAAATACCGCTCATAGCTTCCCGATGTGACCACCGCACAGTCAGAAACCGTCAGCAGCCCCACCTGTCCGTCTCCAAAGGGATTGCGGATGCCAAGGCGCCAGTCCCCGCCGCCGGGTCTGGAACCGATCGCCTGGATATTGCCGCCCAGATCCAAGAGAGCGGATGTGATCCCCTGCTCTTCCAGCATTTCTGCCGCCACGTCTCCCGCCCAGCCTTTGCCTACGGCGCCCAGATCCAGTTCCATCCCTTCCGGGAGCAGGATCTCCTGTCCATTCAGCTCTACTTTTTCATAGCCTACATACTCCAGAAGCGCCTGGAGTTCTTCCGGCGCCGGGATCCGATTTTCATCTGTGGTAAATCCCCAGGCCTCCAGCACCGGATAGATGGTCGGGTCCAAGGCCCCTTCCGTCTGCCTGGCCATTTCCAGGGCAAACCCGACGATCTGCGCGGTATCCTCACTTAATTCCACCGGGGTCCCGCCGCTGTGGTTCACCTGATAAATCTCGCTTCCTGCTTCTGTCACAGACCACTCGCTCTCCAGCGTCTGAATCTCTTCCCGCGCGTCCTCCAATGCCTGCTCTGCCCCTGTTCCATAGGCGGTCAGCGTCATATAGGTATCCATGGCGAAGAAACTCACCTGGGTCTGCTCCGTTTCCTGCCCCGCTGACGCGCACGCCGTCAGAGAGCCGAGTGTCAGTATTATGATAAGGCTTCTGATCATCCGCTTCATCTGCTGCTCCTTTGATCCTGTTATTTCTTCCCGGCGCCAGCCCTTTCTCCACGACTCTTAAGCTTCTGGAGGCCCCGCGCCAGATAGTAGGCAATCTGCGCCCACAGGCACATTATAGCAAGATATTCTGTCAGGAACAACCACAGAGGCTGTGATCCGTCAAAAAATACAAACAAACTGCGAAGGAACAGATAGGAAGCAATATCATGCTTCAGAAATCCATAGAGGCCATAGATCCCAACCGCCGCCCCGACCGCGCGCAGGCCCCATTTTCTGGCCGGAGAAATTTCCTTGGCCTTCTCTTTCCCAGGAGCCTTTTTCCCAGCTGCGTTTCTCATCATTCCCAGGACCATGGCCCAGTGCAGGCCGATATGGACGCTCATCAGCAGGAACCCCCAGTAAGACGACAGCATATGAAGGATTCTGGCAGTTCCTGAATATCCCTGCACGCCAAGGAAGACAAACACATCTCTGGACAGCAGGATCCCGCTTACCATCAATCCCAGCATACACAGCAGCACCAGGAAATTCACTACGGTCTGCAAAATCCGGGCCGGCGTATATTTTCCCCGGAACAGATTCCGGTACCACCGCCAGTTCAGCCCATGGTGGATCAGGAACAGGAGAAACATCCCCGCCCCCATCCACTCATGGATCGTATTCCCCACCAACATGTATGCCATCTGGAAGAGAAGGCCGGCCGTCATGATCAGATCGATCAGCATTTTCCCTTTCATCACTGGTTTCATCTAAATTCCTCCCTGTTAATATCCAAGGCTGTCAAGCCAGTCTCTTATATCCTCCTGGGCCGAGGGCGCATCCTCTTCATACACGTCAAATACCTGGTCGGAAATCTGGCTGTCTGGCAATGCCTCCGAGATGTCTTCCACACTTTCCGCCAGGCCGCCCGTGCCGTGGGAACAGAAGAGATACACCTGTTTTCCCGCAAGATCATGTTGGTCAAAGAAAGAGAAAAGCGCCATGGGACAGCTGTACCACCAGTTGGGATAGCCCAGAAAGACTACATCATACTCATCTATATTGTCCAACGTCTCTGCCAGTTCCGGATGGACATCATCCGTCTTCTCCTGGTTGCCCCTATCCAGACACTCGCTCCAATCAGTGGGATATGGCTCCTGTACCCGGATGGAGAAAAGATCTCCGCCTGTCTCTTCCTGCACCCATGTGGCAAGCTGGGCCACGTGTCCCGGTTCTGTCACACTGGGGGATGCCTGGGCATCCACTTCCTCTCCTGAGACGGCATTGTCTGCCCAGGAAAAATACGCGATCAGGATATTCCCATCTGTCGCCGCTCCTGCTTCTTCTCCGGTTTCTGTTGTTTCCCCGACTTCTGTTGTTTCCTCGGTTCCTGTTGTTTCTTCGGCTTCTGTTGTTTCCCCGCCGCTCTGTGTCTCACTGCTTTCCTGTCCTTCCTCCTGGCCGCAGGCGGCAAGGGAGAATAAAAACAGCAGCGCCAGCAGAAGAGAGATTCCTTTTTTCTTCATCTGATTTCTCCTTTTTTCTGTTTTCTTTCTTACGCATCACAGCTTTTCTGGATGCTTCTATTTTACTCGGCTTTGAAGCCTCTTCTCTCTCTGAACGGGGTCTGACAGTTTCGCCTGCCCTTCACCGGCCTGGCTGCTTACTTCCGCCATTGTCTGGGTCTTGATCCCGGTTTGGGGGATCAGATAATTGACGCCCCAGACCCCGGTGACCAGAGCGGCCGCCGTGACCAGATCTGCCACAAGTATGAAAATTTTCTTTCTGCCTTTCATACGCGCTTTCCTTCCCTTCCTGCTAAATTTACAGCCTTTTCCTGTTTTCTCTGAAAAATCCATTTTTTCTGCACCAGCCAGCTAAATAAGAATAA
>DXGF01000162.1 GCA_019114065.1 Candidatus Dorea gallistercoris | reverse complement strand
CAGGATGTTCTATTATTCTGACAGGGACACTGGGATTGGCGGTGACTTACGCGGTATATCAGTCTATGAATTATATGGGAGCGCCTTTTGTGGTGCCAATCCTGCCGGTGGCGGCTGTGGCGGGCTTGATCCTGGCAATCTGTGTGGTGGTCCCCGTGGCGGCCGGGATATGGATGGAACGAAAGGGAAGTGTGGTGGAGCGGATCAAGGGAGTGGAGTAGAAAAGATTTTTGTCTTTTACCAGACTGACAAATGTGCTACCATTAAGGAAAGGCCGGAGCTTTTTCCTAAGTGGGAAGAGCAGGGAGGAGTTTGAGGATATGGCGAAGACAAGTGAATATCTGGATGAGGCATATCAGGAACTACAGAAATTAAGCGCGGATGATCGGGCGAGATTGGAATATGAGACGAGAGAGAAGGCGATACGGGATTATCATTCGCAGATGAACAGTTCTTTACAGCGGGGAATCGAGCAGGGAGTTGAGCAAGGAATCAAGCAGGGAAGACGAGAAACGCTGCTTGAACTGACCCGCAGGAAGCTGGAGAAGGGGATGGGAGCGGAGGAGATCGCGGACCTTCTGGAGGAAGATCAGGAGGTCATCCGGGAGCTGGCCCGGGAAATCCAGGAGGACGGCAACAGAGCGGGAGACAGCGGATAAGACTGGCAAGGAGGAAGCGGCAGGATGCTGGATTTAAAGATCATAAATGGAACCATCATTGACGGAACCGGAGATCCGGCATATAAAGGAGATGTTGGGGTAAAGAACGGGCAGATCATCCTTCCGGCAGAGGGAGAAGCGCGAGAAGAAATGGAAGCGGCCGGAAAATATGTGTGCCCGGGATTTGTGGACGCCCACTCTCATGGTGACGGCATCCTGGGAACGGATTATGCCGCCATGTGCAAGGTGTGTCAGGGGATCACTACGGAGATCGCGGGACAGTGCGGAGAATCTATGGCCCCGGTCGTGCCTGGGCGAGAAGAAGAGATAAAGGCTGTGATCGCCGGGGATGTGGTGTCTTATCCAAAGGAGCTTGAGACGTTTACCAGTTACGAGCCTTATTTTCGCTGGATCGAACGTATACCGCTGGCGCCAAACCTGCGGGTATTAGTGGGACACAGTACGCTGCGGGCAGGAGTGATGGGATATGAGAATCGGAGGGCATCGGCAAAGGATATGGCGGAGATGAAACGGCTGCTGAAAGACGGTATGGAGCAGGGAGCTCTTGGCATGAGCAGTGGCCTGATCTATCCGCCGGGCTGTTATGGAGATGCGGAAGAACTGATAGAACTGTGCAAAGTCGTGGCGGAATATGGAGGAATTTACACCAGCCATATCAGGAATGAATCGGATGACGTGGAGGCCGCGGTCAAAGAAGCGCTCAAGATCGGACGGGAGGCAGGAGTTCCTGTTTTCTTGTCCCACCATAAGGTCTGTGGAGTGCCTAATTGGGGGAAGAGTGTCAAGACCTTGAGACTGGTGGAGGAAGCCAGGGCGGCGGGGCAGCAGGTAACTCTGGATCAATACCCCTACCTGGCCTCTATGACAAATATGAGCGCGGTGATCCCGCCAGACTATTTTGAGGAAGGAGCGGCGGCCCTGGCGGTCTCGCTGGGAGATGAGACGAAAGGAGCCGATCTGCGCAGGCGGATCGGCCGGGATATCGAAAACCGTCAGGACTTTGAGAATCAGTACCGGAATTGCGGGGGATGGGATCAAATTATGATCTCTTCTCTTCCGGTGACAACAGAGTACGAGGGAATGACGGTGAAAGAAGCGGCCCAGGCTATGGGAAAGACCGGGACAGAAGCGTATCTGGAACTGTTTGAAAAGAATACCGGCGCCGGAAACTTTATCTATTTTTCTATGTGTGAAGAAGACCTCTGCCGGATTTTCTCAAATCCCAATGTGTGCGTGGGGACAGACGGACTTTGCAGAAGTATGGAAGAGAAAGGCCATCCCAGAGCGTGGAGCTCTTTTCCTCACGCCATTGCTTATTTTCAGAAAGAGAAACAATTGCTGCCTTTGGAAGAAATGATCCACAGGCTGACGCTGCTTCCCGCAGAGCGGACGTTCCTGGAACACCGGGGCGCGGTCAAAAATGGCTGGGCGGCAGACCTTGTGATCCTGGATTATGAGAGACTGACAGACCGGGCGGATTACATTCATTCCAATGTACCGGCAGAGGGGATCGACTGCGTGATCGTCAACGGCCAAGTCGTCTATCGGGAGGGAAAGCTGACGGGACGGATGCCGGGAAGACTGCTCAGGAGTATAGGAAAGGCGAGAAAATGTTAGACCGGATGAATACCTTTATTGAAAAGCATATGGCGTTTGTGACGCCCCTGTGCCTGCTTTTTGGAGTTTTGTTCCCGGAGATCGCGGGCAGAGGGGTACCGTTTGTTCCAGTCATGTTTGCGGTCATGACATTTATCGGAGCGCTGAAGTCCAGTTTTCAGGATATTGGGAAGGTTTTTAAGAACCCTGTTCCTCTGCTGCTGTCAATCTTTATCCTGCATGTGGTAATGCCGGCGGCGGCCTATGGACTGGGGCACTTATTATTTTCCAATAACGCGAATCTGATCACGGGCATGGTGCTGGAATTCGCGGTGCCCACTGCCGTGGTAGGGGTAATGTGGGTGTCGATCTATCAGGGAAACAATTCCATGATATTGTCCCTGGTGATCATTGATACCGTACTGGCCCCGTTTGTGATTCCGGCTACCCTCCATATTCTGGTCGGGGCCAGAGTGGAGATGGATACAAGAGAAATGATGCTGGAGCTGATCTTTATGATCGCGCTTCCGGCCCTGCTCGCCATGTGCCTGAACCAGGCAAGTCATGGGAAGGTAAAGGAGACCTGGCCGTCCAGGCTGGCCTTCTTTTCGAAGCTGTGTATCATTTTTGTAGTCAGTTCCAATTCTTCAAAAGTGGCGCCCTATGTCAGAAACCTGAATCTGGAGAGGGTAGCTGTAGCCGTCTGCATCCTGTGCCTGGCGGCCAGCGGCTATATCCTGGGCTGGTCTTCGGCCCGCCTTCTAAGATTGGGGAAGGAAAATGGAGTATCTGTGATGTATGGGTCCGGTATGCGCAACATCAGCGCTGGAGCCGTCATCGCCGCCGCCTACTTCCCGGGGGAAGTGATGTTCCCGGTGATGATCGGGACCTTGTTCCAGCAGGTGCTTGCAGCCACATTCGGATCCTGGATCTCCAGGAAGAGAGAGGGGCAGGAACCATGTTTTGAAGGAAGGCGGCAGGAAGGATGAAGATCATAATTTCACCAGCGAAGAAGATGAAGACAGATATCGATACACTGGAGCCGCGGACAATGCCGGTTTTTCTGAAGGAAGCGAAAGTTTTGCTGGAGTGGCTTGGGAAGCTGTCCTACGAGGAAGCGAAGAGGCTCTGGAACTGTAACGATAAAATCGCGGCCTGGAATTACGACAGGGTCCAGACCATGGATCTGGAAACTCAATTGACCCCGGCCATCCTCTCTTACGAGGGAATCCAGTATCAGTATATGGCTCCGGCGGTGTTTGAGGAGAGAGCCATGGAATATATCCAGCGGCATCTTTGCATCCTATCTGGTTTCTACGGTGTGGTCAAGCCTCTGGATGGGGTCAGGCCCTACCGCCTGGAGATGCAGGCAAAGGCGCACCTGGGAAAAGCAAGGAATCTCTATGAATTCTGGGGAAACAAAATCTATCAGGAAGTAACTGGAACCGGGGAGGGGGAGGTCATTCTGAATCTGGCCTCCAAAGAATACGCAAAATGCGTGGAAGCATATCTGAAGCCGGCAGACCAATACCTGACGTGTGTGTTTGGGGAATGGTCCGGCGGCAAAGTCCGGCAGAAAGGAACCCTGGCGAAAATGGCCAGGGGAGAGATGGTCCGCTACATGGCGGAGAATGAGGTTGAAGATCTGGAAAGAATCCGGGGATTTGACCGTCTGGGCTATCAGTTCAGCAAGTCCCTGTCCACAGATGACACCTATGTGTTCCTGAAGGAGGAAAAATCGGAATTATGAAAGAAAACAAGATCAAGTGTATCGCCCTGGATCTGGACGGAACGACTTTGAACAGCCAGGGACGGCTGAGCGAAAGGACGAAGCGGGCCATAGAACTGGCGCTGGAGCGGCAGGCTCATGTGATCATTGCCAGTGGAAGGCCGCTCGGTTCTCTCCCGGCGGCAGTGACGGGGCTTCCGGGAATCCGGTATGCGGTCACTTCTAACGGAGCAGTGATCTGGGATCTGTGGTCAAAGGAAATACTGCGGGAATATAAGCTGACGCCGGAGTCAGTGGAGGCGGTCCTTGATATGACAGCCTCCATGGACGTGGCCTATGAGACCTTCATCCGCGGGATGCCTTACGCCCAGGCTTCCTATGTGGAAGATCCGGTCCGGTATGGGGCGCCGCCGGGAGCGGTGGCTTACATCCAGCGGACACGAAGGCCGGTGGAAGATATGAAAAGTTTCATCCTGCGGAACAAAGAAGAATTGGACAGCATCGACGTGGTGCTCCGCGAAGGGAAAAAGGAGCTTTGGACCAGGATTGAGGAACAGGTCCGAGAAGTATATGTAACGTCCTCAGTCCCACAGCTTTTGGAGATTTCTTATAAAGATGCTGGAAAAGCGTCGGCTATGAGATTTCTGCTGGAGCACCTGGGTCTGGAAAGGGAAACGCTGGCGGCATTTGGAGACGGAGATAATGATAAAGACCTGCTCTGCCTGGCAGGACTTGGGGTAGCGGTCGGGAACGCGGTCCCTGGCTGTAAGGCGGCGGCGGACCGGGTTACAGGGTCAAATGATGAGGATGGAGTAGCGGTTGAATTAGAACGGCTTTTTGAAATCTGATAAAGAGAACACAAAAATATCGGCAGGGGAGACGGCTATTTCCCCTGCCGATGGCATTTCCATATTCTAATCGTCCATTCCAAACGTGTATTCTAATCGGTCTTCTGCCATGTCCAGCTGATCTTCCAGAACTTCCAGCGTCCTTTCCTGAGACCGGTAATTATCCAGAGATAAGGTTCCCTGCCAGTATTGAGACTCAATGGTGTTGTCAAACAGATCTAGGCGGTTTTCTACACTTTTTAATTCATCTTTCAGCGAGAAAAACTGATCTCTGTTCTCTTGCGCGGAGCCGGAAGGCTGAGCGCTCTCGGCCTTAGCGACAACATCATTGACAGCCTGTTCCAGAGTTTCCAAAGTATCGTCAGAAGTCAGGGCTGCTGTCTGTCCGGAAGACTGGGCTGCCTGGTCTGTCTGCTGGCCGCTGTTGTCCGTTGCCGACGCGGCAGAAGAGGAAGAGGTGGCAGGATCCTCAGAAGTGGTGCTCTGGCCATTGTTCTTTTCAAGATTGGTGATCTCCTGCTCCAATTGCTGTACTTTAGATTCCAGTTCTCTGGTTTCTGCGTCATTGTTGATGCCGCAGCCCACGAGAGTGAATGAGAATGCCATGATCGCTGATAATCCTAATAATTTTAATTTCTTCATATTTTTCCTCCATTCATTTGATACGATAAGTATTTCTCTGTTATGGGTATATCATACTGTAGGAAAATTAAAGGAAAATTAAAATTCGT
>DXGF01000161.1 GCA_019114065.1 Candidatus Dorea gallistercoris | reverse complement strand
TCTCTCCATTTGCCAGAGCTTCCTCGTCCAGCAATTCCTCATTGATCTCATAGCAGAGCTCCACGCTGCCAAAGGAGGGTTTGTCAATGATCTTGCTCTCTCCTGCCAGTCGTTTGATCTGAGGGACCAGTTCCCAGCCTCCCGTCTTTAAAAGGCAGTGAGGCACTGGCAGGAGCTTTCCTTCCTGGGTGTCCAGATAATTCTTTTCATGTGTGTCTCTGGTATAAAAAATCTTCCCTTCAAAGCTTTCGATCTTTTTTGCTACCTTTGGGACGATCGCCTCCGCTTCCTTCGTCCCAAGAACGCCATTTACAAAATCATTCTGCATATCCACCACTACCAGTACCTTCATTAGAGCCACCTCCATCTGTTTTCTAATGTTTACTCCATGTTTCCCGGGAATTTGGGAATCCCGTCGAATCCCTTCTGCAGGTCTTCGTCGGAAGGAATGTAATCCTCCATCTTCCCATCATGGAACTTCTCATAAGCTACCATATCAAAATACCCGGTTCCCGTCAATCCAAACACGATGGTCTTTTCCTCTCCCGTCTCTTTGCACTTCATAGCCTCGTCGATGGCCACCTTGATAGCGTGGCTGCTCTCCGGCGCCGGAAGGATCCCCTCGATCCGGGCAAACTGCTCTGCCGCCTGGAACACTGCGGTCTGTTCCACAGAGCGGGCTTCCATATAGCCATCCGCGTATAATTGAGACAGGATCGGGCTCATTCCATGGTAGCGCAGCCCTCCCGCGTGATTGGCGGATGGGATGAATCCGCTTCCCAGAGTATACATCTTAGCCAGCGGACACACCATTCCAGTGTCACAGAAATCATAGGCATAGACGCCTCTGGTCATGCTCGGGCAGGAAGCCGGCTCCACCGCGATAAAGTGGTAATCCTTCTCGCCTCTTAACTTCTCTCCCATAAACGGTGAGATCAGTCCGCCCAGATTGGAGCCGCCTCCCGCGCACCCGATGATGATATCCGGGGTCACTCCATATTTATCCAGGGCCAGCTTTGTCTCCATCCCAATGATAGACTGATGGAGCACCACCTGGTTCAACACGCTTCCCAGTACATACCGGTATCCTTCCGTCCCAAGAGCCACTTCCACCGCCTCAGAGATGGCGCAGCCCAGGCTGCCGGTAGTTCCCGGATGCTCTGCCAGGATCTTTCTTCCCACCTCTGTCTCCATGGAAGGAGATGGCGTGACGCTGGCCCCGTATGTGCGCATCACCTCCCGGCGGAATGGCTTCTGCTCATAGGAGCATTTTACCATGAATACTTTACAGTCCAGCTCCAGATAAGCGCAGGCCATGGCAAGGGCGGTCCC
The DNA here is from genome assembly GCA_019114065.1 of Candidatus Dorea gallistercoris. Lineage (GTDB taxonomy): Bacteria > Bacillota > Clostridia > Lachnospirales > Lachnospiraceae > Massilistercora > Massilistercora gallistercoris. Next base: position 1,334 of record DXGF01000161.1, on the reverse strand, counting down.
CCACTGTCCAGCGCCTGTCTCCGTGGTCACTCCTTTTAGTCCCTGCTTCTTAGCATAGTAGGCCTGGGCGATGGCGGAGTTCAATTTGTGGCTGCCGCTGGTATTATTTCCTTCGAACTTATAGTAAATCTTAGCCGGTGTCTGCAGCCGTTCCTCCAGACAGTAGGCTCTCACCAGCGGAGCTGGCCGGTACATCTTATAGAAATCCCGGATCTCCTTCGGGATCTCAATATAGCGGTCCTCATTGTCTAACTCCTGCTCTACCAGATCTTTGCAGAACACCACAGAAAGTTCCTCTTCCTTCATCGGTTCATGGGTCCCGGGATTTAGGAGCGGCGCCGGCTTGTTCTTCATGTCCGCCCGCACATTGTACCAGGTCTTTGGCATCTCACTCTCTTCCAGGTAAATTTTGTAAGGGATCTTCTGCTCGCTCATTTTTGTTTCTCCTTTCTCTGATCAAATCTCCTGGGAAAGGGTACTTCTTTAAAGCTTCTCCGGCAAATAAAAAATACCCTTATCCCACACAATTACAATTGCAGGGACAAGAGTATCAAAAACTACTCCTGCGGTGCCACCCGGCTTGATATACTTATCGTATATCCACTCATGCGTACCATCATACGCTGGTTTTGATAACGGAGTCCTGCTCCGGCCCGCCTACTTGGGAATCCCTTTCAGTTCGCCCTCAAAAGCCCATTCTCTGTCGTCTCATCCGCCGCAATCCCACCATCTGCGGCTCTCTGTCTGGTTCCAACGTCAGATACTTACTCTTCCTCATCAGTTTACAGTTACTTTATCACTTGAACGTGGCATTGTCAAGAAATTTATGCAAGTTTTTCTTTGGCTGTCTGTGCCAGGGTAGCGAAACCTTCCGCATCGTGAACCGCCATTTCAGCCAGCATCTTACGGTTCATATCTACGTTGGCCAGCTTCAGGCCGTGCATAAATTTGCTGTAGGACAGTCCGTTCATTCTGGCGGCAGCGTTGATACGGGCAATCCATAACTGACGCATCTGACGTTTGCGCTGCTTTCTTCCGGCATACGCGGAAGTCAGGGCACGCATCACAGACTGCTTTGCCACCCGGTACTGCTTGGAGCGGGCGCCTCTGTATCCTTTCGCCAGCTTTAATACTCTATTATGTTTCTTTTTCGCGTTCATTCCGCCTTTGATTCTTGCCATGTCTTATTCCTCCTTCACTCTTCTGCCAATTCTTATAAATATGGCATCGCTTTCTTCATGTTCTTTACATTCGTCGCGTCCGTGATCGTCGCTTTTCTCAGATTCCTCTTTCTCTTCGCGGATTTCTTCGTTAAGATATGGCTCTTGTAAGCT
>DXGF01000160.1 GCA_019114065.1 Candidatus Dorea gallistercoris | reverse complement strand
CGGCTGGATGACAGTGGATATACGATGGAAACCGCGTTGGAGGAAAACAGGAAGATTTTAGAAAAGTGTACAGACTGGGGAGAGGAATATATTTTGATCGGGGATAAGTACCAGGTGGATATTGATCTGTGAAAGATAAGAAAGGTTTTCAAAATTGGAAAATTGTTGTATAATAGCATCCGGTAACAAGGAGGATTTATATGAAATATCTTGAAATACCGATTCAGACAGAAGATTCCCTGGAATACGCAAGGTTAGAAACGTATCTCCTGGATACGCCGGGCGAGAAGATCCGGATCCAGAAGCGGCCGATGATCGTGATCTGTCCGGGCGGCGGCTACTATAAGCTGAGCTACCGGGAGGGCGAGCCCTTAGCGATTCATTTTTTGAATCAGGGATACCACGCCTGTGTGCTCCGGTATTCGGTGCTGCCCGCAAGGTATCCGACGCCGCTTTTGGAGCTGGGAGAGGTAATGAAGCTGATCCATGGGCATGCAGAAGAATGGCATGTGGATACCAGCCATATTATCCTGCACGGCGCATCGGCAGGAGGCCATCTGGCGGGAATGCTGGGAGTGTTCTGGAACCAGGAATGGCTTGCGGACAGGCTTGGCACAACGGCTGAGACGCTGCGTCCGGCAGGACTGCTTCTGAGTTATCCTGTGATCACAGCGATGGACCCGGAAGGGCACCTGGAAAGCTTCCGCAATCTGCTGGGGGAAGAATTTGAGAAGGAAAAAGAGAGGTTTTCTCTGGAGCTGCGAGTGACGAAGGATACACCGCCTGTTTTTCTGTGGCATACCGCGGCAGATGAATCGGTGCCGGTAGAGAATTCCTTCCTTATGGCAATGGCGCTGAAAAAAGCAGGCGTTCCGGTGGAACTGCATATTTTCCCGGAAGGAGCCCATGGACTGAGCCTGGCGTCGCCGCTGGTGGAGCGGCTGGATGGATCTGGCGTGGAGGAATCCTGCCAATGCTGGATCGATTTGGCGCAAGCTTGGCTAAAGCGGTTATGCGAGAAGTAACTGCTTTGGGGAAAGCGGCAGCGAGCACTGTAATTTGGCAATAGACAAGAAACGATAGAAGGAGAGCAAATCATGAGTAAGAAACCAACAGTATTGATGATCTTAGATGGATATGGATTGAATGACAGCGTGAAAGGCAACGCGGTGGCGGAGGGCAAGACCCCAGTCATGGATCGGCTGATGAAGGAGTATCCATTTGTAAAAGGGAACGCCAGCGGCATGGCGGTCGGCCTGCCGGACGGACAGATGGGAAACTCTGAGGTGGGACATCTGAATATGGGAGCCGGTCGGATCGTGTATCAGGATCTGACCAAGATCACGAAAGCAATCCAGGATGGAGATTTCTTTGAGAACAAGGCGCTTCTTGCGGCCTGCGCAAATGTGAAGGAGAATGGTTCCAGCCTGCATCTGATGGGGCTGGTATCGGACGGCGGTGTGCACAGCCATATCGAGCACATTTTCGGTCTGCTGGAACTGGCAAAGCGACAGGGAATAGAGAAGGTTTACGTGCATTGTTTCCTGGACGGCAGGGATACACCTCCGGCCTCTGGAAAAGAATATGTGGAGCAGCTGGAAGCGAAGATGAAAGAACTTGGCGTTGGAGAAGTGGCTACGGTAATGGGACGTTACTACGCTATGGACCGGGATAATCGGTGGGACCGGGTAGAGAAAGCTTACCGGGCTCTGGTATATGGCGAAGGAGAGCAGGCGGCAAGCGGCCCGGAAGGAATCCAGGCGTCTTATGATAAAGATGAGACCGATGAATTTGTACTTCCTACAGTAGTGGTAAAAGACGGGAAGCCTACGGCTGTCATTAAAGAAAAGGATTCCATAATCTTCTTTAACTTCCGCCCGGACCGGGCAAGGGAGATCACTCGGACATTCTGCGACGATGAATTCACCGGATTTGAACGGGGAGCGCGGGTGAAGACCACGTATGTGTGCTTTACAGAATACGATGTGACCATTGAGAATAAGCAGGTGGCATTCGTAAAAGAAGAGATCACCAATACCTTTGGAGAGTTCCTGGCAGCTCATGGACTGAAGCAGGCCCGGATCGCCGAGACAGAGAAATACGCTCACGTAACATTTTTCTTCAACGGCGGTGTAGAAGAGCCAAACGAAGGAGAAGACCGGATTCTGGTCAAATCGCCAAAGGTTGCCACCTATGATCTGAAACCAGAGATGAGCGCGTATGAAGTGTGCGACAAACTGACGGAGGCAATCCGCTCCGGAAAGTACGATGTGATCATCATCAATTTCGCGAACCCAGATATGGTAGGCCATACCGGAGTAGAAGCGGCCGCGGTCAAAGCCATTGAGGCTGTAGACGAGTGCGTGGGAAAAGCGGTAGAGGCTATCAAAGAAGTAGATGGACAGATGTTTATCTGCGCGGATCACGGGAATGCGGAACAGCTTATAGATGAGGAAACCGGCGAGCCGTTTACCGCGCATACGACAAATCCAGTGCCGTTTATCCTGGTGAACGCAGATCCGGCGTATCGGTTAAGAGAAGGCGGCTGCCTGGCAGATATCGCGCCAACTTTGATCCAGTTGATGGGAATGGAGCAGCCAAAAGAAATGACAGGAAAATCCTTGTTAGTATAAAAAGGGACAGGGCATTTTCAATCGGGGCCGGGGGATTTTTAAAAATCCCCCGGCCCCGATTGAAAAAAGGAGAAAGAAATGGCATATGATATTTTTTTATTTGATCTGGACGGAACGCTGACAGACTCGTCGGTTGGAATCACAAAGTCTGTGATGTACGCGTTAAAAAAGTATGGGATCGAGGAAGAAGACCCGAAGAAACTTTACGCGTTTATCGGTCCGCCTCTCACCGAATCTTTTCAGAAATTCTATGGATTTTCTAAGGAGCAGTCTATAGAAGCGGTAGAATTTTATCGGGAGTATTACCGGGAGACCGGGATTTTCGAAAACAGAGTCTATGAGGGAATCGAAGAGACGTTGAGACAATTGAAAGAAAAAGGGAAGCGGCTGATGGTGGCGACTTCTAAGCCGGAGCCTTTTGCGCGGCAGATTATCCGGCATTTTGGACTGGCCTCTTATTTTGAATATGTGGCCGGTATGGAACTAGACGGAGGCCGGGGAACGAAGGCGGAAGTCATTGCTTACGCCATGCGAAGCTGCCGTATTACTGACCGAAAGAAAACAGTTATGGTGGGAGATCGGGAACATGATGTGCTCGGCGCAAGAAAAGAAGGATTAGACTGCATCGGTGTTTTATACGGATTTGGAAGCCGAGAAGAACTAGAAAAGGCCGGCGCAGACTGGATCATAGAAAAACCGGAAGAGTTATGTGAACTAGTATGATATGCAAAAAGGGACAGGGCATTTTCAATTGGGGCCGGGGGATTTTTAAAAATCCCC
>DXGF01000159.1 GCA_019114065.1 Candidatus Dorea gallistercoris | reverse complement strand
AAGCTTTACCTGAGTGTGATTCTGGACTTATGCGATCATCGTCCAGTTGCATATGTGTTAAGTGACCACAATAACAATCAGCTGATATTTGATACCTTCGATCTGGCAGTAAAGAACAATCCAGGAGCTCATCCAATCTTTCATAGTGACCGGGGCTTCCAATATACCTCCCGTGCGTTTCACCAAAAGCTGGTAGATGCGGGAATGACACAGAGCATGTCCCGAGTTGCGCACTGTACGGATAATGGACCTATGGAGGGGTTCTGGGGGATCCTAAAACGTGAAATGTATTATGGAAGGAAGTATCATACCAGAGAGGAACTTGTACAAGCGATAACGGCATATATAGACTATTACATAAATGACCGCCCGCAAAGGTGCCTTGATGTATTAACACCGTTAGAATTTCATGAACGGTTATTAGCCGCATAAATATTGCCCGGAACAAACCGGGCAATACAAAAAATTTTATATTTTTTTCATTGTCTACTTGACGGGTAGCACACCAATTACCCTTCCCAAGTCCCTTTTTCCTATTGACATTTCAACAAATATACCCTAGTATATTGACATATCTTTGTATCTATATTTTTTCAAAAGATGTATTTCTTTTAATCTTATCCCACTTTTTATAGTATATTTACCCAGGCAACTGGGAGGGCGAACCCATCCGTTTCGAGGTCTTGCGAAAGGAGGGGTGCTTATGTACGTTACATATGACGACTTATTTACATTTATGCTACTGATTGCTTCAGTCATCACTCTTGTAAAAAGCTTCTATGATAACCGAAAAAAGTAATCGCCCGTATCCTGGCAGATAAACCGGCGATTACTTTATAGCTTAATATTTGCCCGGAACGGATAGGCTTCATCTGTCTATCCCAGTTGTCTTGTTAAATATATTATAATCGTTTTTTTCTTATTGTCAACCTTCTGTCCCCTAATAATTCGGCTGTGTCGCCACCACTCCATCCGTGATCTGCTCAAACAGTTCAAAGGGAATCCCCACGGCCATGTCATGTTCACTCCACTTGCACAGCATACGAGTGCTGGGGCACAGCACGCTGACATTCAGTTCCCCGGTCAGATAGGGGGACACCGTCAGCTCAGAGCACATCCCCTGCATAGCCCCCATGTCGATCGCTGGCTTCTTCCCGGTGTTGTATTCGTAGCCCTGCACGATCCGCATAGACTGGTACGCATTCGTCATGATAATCACGATATCCGGCGTCTGCACGCACTGCTTCAGAGGCACCACCGCCACCCCGTAGGTAGACACCTGCAGCCGGTGCAGGCTTTTGATAGATCTGCGCAGCCGCGCCGCGGTCGCCACAGAGGAATACAGCTGGTAGGAGAAATACTCCTGCCCGCTCTCGATCCGCTCTGTGCTGGGCTCCAGCGCCAGAGCAGTTGTGGCTCCATCGCATTTGTGATGTTCCAGCCTGCTTTTGATCGCCGTCCCCCGCAACGCCGCCTGTTTGACCATGACACAGTAGGGCATCGCCGTCTTCGTCTCTTCCACCGGATACTGGTCATAGTCTTCTTTTGTAAACAACAAAGTGATCCCCACCGGCTCCGATTCCAGGCCGATCACTCCTTTTAACATCTCAAGGCTTTCCTCCACCTGCTCCTTAGGATAACGTTCGTGGGGCAGGCCATATTCGATATTCTTATGTTTATATGGCATAATCTTTCTCCTTTCTTTTACTGGATCGACGCGAAGCTGAAGCGGAACAGATCGAATCGCGCCAGGGCCGCCACCAGCGCCGCGTACAACAGAAGCGAGATCACCAGGAAGATCCAGTCTGCCCGGTCCATTTTCATGGTCCGGTAAAAGGTCCGTTCCCCTTCTCTGCCCAGGCCCCGGCTCTCCATGGCGCAGGCCACTCGCTCTCCCCGTCTGGCCGCCACGCAGAACAACGGGAGCATGACCCGAAATGGCGAGGTGAATCTGGACAGGATCCCTTTATTCCAAGGGATTCCCCGGATTTCCTGGGCCAGATGGATCGCCTCCACCTGGGACTGCAGTTCCGGCAGAAACCGATAAGTGGCCATGGTCGCGTACCCGTGAGTAATCGACAGGCGGCACTGAGTGATCAGGCTTAATACCAGATCGCTGGGCCTTGTGGTCAGTACAAATCCCATAGACATGGTGACCAGAGCCAGGATTCGGAATCCCAGAGACAATCCATGGACCAAATCCCGCTGGGTCCAGCGGAAGATCCACAGCTGGCAAATGATCCCCGGCTCGTCGTTCAGTCCCCGCAGCACGATCATAGACACCATGAACAGAAAGCTCACCACCAGGAAGAGCAGCAGTCGGCGCAGCAGATTGGGAAATGGAATCCTGCCTCCCAGCCAGGTTCCCAGGAAAAAGATCACAAAGGTAAGGAAGGGCAGCACCGGGAAATAAGAGAGGCAGACGATGATCGTCACTGCCACGATCAACAACAACTTGATGATCGGATTCCTCCGATGCAGAAACGAATCCTTCTCTATGTACGCGAACATGTCTCATCGCCCCTTTCCCGCTCCGCTTCTCTCCACGTGAAATAATCTTCCGCCGGCAGATCCTGCTTCACTCTTCCGTCCTCCAGTTCCACCACCCGGGTGGCGTATTGTCTCACCAGGGACAGGTCGTGGGTGATCATCACGATGGTGATTCCTTCTTCCACCAGCTTCTGCATATCCTTCATCAGTTCCTGCCGGTTCTCAAAGTCCTGTCCATAGGTAGGCTCATCCAGGAACAAGATCTTCTGGTTGGTCAGAAGCATATCTGCCACACTGAGCCGCCGCTTCTGCCCCTGGCTTAAGACAAAGGGGCTTTTCTCTTTCTCCTGGTCCAGATGGAATTTCTCCAGCATCTCCTGGACCCGTCTCTCTTTCTCCTCATCGCTTATGCGGACCCTCTTCAAACTGAACATCAGCTCTTCATAGACCGTATTTTTGATAAATTGATTCTCCGGGTTCTGGAAGACCAGCCCGATCAGATGGTACAGCTCCTTCTTGCGGTAGCTCTCTATGGGTCTGCCAAACAGATGGATGGTTCCGGCCTCCTGGGTATTGATGCGAAAGATCAGCCGCATAAGCGTGGTCTTTCCCACACCGTTTTCTCCCACGATCGCCAGGAATTCCTGTCTGCGCACCGACAGGTCCAGACCTTTCAGGATCTGCTTTCCCGTTTCCTTATCCTTTTTTCTCTTTCCGGGAATGGGGTAGGCGAACTTGCAGCCTTCGATCCGCAGGATTTCTTCTTCTGTGGACAAATCCACCGCCCTGCGTTCGATCCGGTCCTCCGCCAGGACTTTCCAGCCCTCTCTCATCACTTCTTCTCTTGTGCCGCTGGCAGTCACATGCCCGCTTCCATCCAGCGCCAGGACATGATCCACCTGATCTATGATCTCAGCGATATTATGTTCCACCAGAATGATCGTGATTCCTTCCTCCCTGGACAGGCGGAGGATCAGGTCGAAGATCTGCCGCCGGCTCTCCGGGTCTAGATTGGCCGTCGGCTCATCCAAAAGCAGGATCTCCGGCTCTGTCACCAGAAGAGAGGCGATGGCGATCTTCTGCTTCTGCCCGCCGGACAGGTTATTTAAATCCGTCTTCTCAAAGCCTGACATTCCAACGAACGCCAGCGCTTTTTGAATCTTCTCTCCCATGAGTTCCGGCCGCACACCCAGATTCTCCATGCCGAAGGCCAGTTCTTCTTCCACGGTAAAGGTACAGAATTGGCTCTCCGGATTCTGCATGACAAAGCCGATCCTGTCGCACCGGTCTCTGGGCGGCAGGTCAGTGACCTCTTCTCCCTTCAAGAGTAGTTTCCCGTCCAGTTCCCCCTCATACATATGAGGCACCAGGCCGTCCAGCAGGTAGAGGATCGAACTCTTTCCACATCCGCTGGGACCGCTGATGGCATGGATCTTTCCTTTATAAAAACAGCAAGAGAGATGCTTCCACACCGGAAGCGTCTCTCCTTCATAACAATATGTCACATCCCGCATTTCCAGGATTACTTGTTCCTCTAAGTTCCTTATGCCTTTACACAT
>DXGF01000158.1 GCA_019114065.1 Candidatus Dorea gallistercoris | reverse complement strand
GGGTGAACAAAAGTCTGGTGCAGCTGGTAGAAAGCCTGGGAGTGCGCTCCATCGGGATCAGCGGCAAGGACGGACAGCTCCTGTCTGTCAACAAGAAATACGCGGAGGGAGAAGATATTGGATTTGTGGGGGAGATCAAAAAGGTGAACGCGGAGGTTTTATATGACCTGATCGAGAAAGATTTTCTTCCCATCGTCTGCCCGGTAGGGCTGGATGACGACTATCATACTTATAATATCAACGCGGACGATGCGGCCTGCGCTATCGCCAAGGCCATGCGGGCGGAGAAACTGGCGTTTCTGACGGACATTGAAGGCGTGTACCGGGACCCGAAGGACCCGGATACTCTGATCTCGGAGCTGCGGGTATCGGAAGCCAGGAAGCTGATGAACGATGGCTTCATCGGCGGAGGGATGCTACCGAAGCTGAATAGTTGCATCGACGCGATCGAGCATGGAGTTTCCAGAGTCCATATCTTAGACGGTCGGATCCCCCACTGTCTCCTTCTGGAGATATTCACCAACAAGGGGATCGGAACGGCAATTTTAAATGAGGGCGAACAGCAGTATTATTATGGAGAGTGAAATGATGAATCAATACATGGAAGAGACCAACAATAGTCTGGTACATACCTATAACCGCTTTCCCATCGTTCTGGACCGGGGGGAAGGCGTGTATCTTTATGACGCGGAAGGCAGGAAATATCTGGATTTCGCTGCTGGGATAGCGGTCTGCGGACTGGGATACGGCGATCAGGAGATGAACCAGGCGCTGAAAGATCAGATCGATCGCCTGATGCACTCCTCTAATCTCTACTACAATACCACCTGCGGCAAAGCGGCGAAAGCCTTGCAAAGGATCACGGAGATGGACCGGATCTTCTTCACCAACAGCGGGACGGAGGCAATTGAGGGAGCTCTGAAAGCCGCCAGGAAATACGCCTGGAAGAAGGGCACCGGCAGATATGAGTTTATCGCCATGGAGAATTCCTTCCATGGAAGGACCTTGGGAGCTCTGTCTGTGACCGAGCATGAAGCTTACCGGGCGCCTTTTGAACCCCTGATCCCAGGGGTGAAATTTGCCCGCTTTAATGATCTGGACAGTGTGAAAGCCCTGGTGACCGACCGGACCTGTGCCATCATTCTGGAGCCTCTCCAGGGAGAGGGGGGCATCAACACGGCCAGCGACGCGTTCATGAAAGGCATCCGCGCGCTGTGTGACGAGGAAGGCATCTTGATGATCTGTGATGAGATCCAGTGCGGCATGGGACGGACAGGCACCATGTTTGCCTGGCAGTCTTACGGCACAAAACCAGATATCATGGCCATGGCCAAGGCCATCGGAAGCGGCGCTCCGGTGGGAGCCTTCGCTATGACAGAGAAGGTGGCGGAAAGCTCCCTGGAGCCAGGAGACCATGGAACGACTTATGGAGGAAATCCTTTTGTCTGCACGGCGGTGGAGAAGACGATCCGGATCTTTGAGAAGAGACAGATCGTACAGCATGTACGGGAAGTAGGAGCCTATCTGGCTGAGAAGCTGGAAGAGGTGGTTCAGACCTGTGACGGCGCTCTGGAACGCCGGGGCAGAGGATTGATCCAGGGGCTGAAGGTCAGCCGGCCGGCAGGGGAGATCTGCCAGGACGCCCTGAAGGAAGGGCTGCTGGTGATCAGCGCCAGAAGTGACGTGGTCCGTCTGGTGCCGCCGCTGGTCATTGAGCAGGAGCATGTAGATGAACTTATAGAAAAATTAAAGAAAGTCTTGTAGTTGGATGAGACATAAAAAACCGATCATCGGATATACTATCTGGAAGCAGAGAGGAGGAATACCGATGATCGGTTTTTTTATCGCTCTTTTGTCCGGAGCGCTGATGAGTATCCAAGGAGTATTTAACACGCAGGTGACCAAGACGACAGGCCTGTGGGTCAGTAATGGCTGGGTGCAGCTAAGCGCCTTCGTCGCCTGCCTTGTGGCCTGGTTTTTCGCAGGAAGGGACAGTGTCGGGGCGCTTTTAAAGGTAGAGCCCAAATATGTTCTCCTGGGAGGTGTGATCGGCGCAGGGATTACCTGGACAGTCGTCAAGAGCATGGAGCAGTTGGGGCCTGCTAAATCCGCCCTGCTGATCGTGATCGCTCAGTTGATCGTGGCCTATCTGATCGAACTTTTCGGCCTGTTTGGCGTGGACAAGGAACCGCTGGAGTGGCGGAAGGTGATCGGCATGGGAATCGCGCTGATTGGAGTTGCAATTTTCCAGTGGAAATAGTACAATAACTCTATCTAGGCATAAGAGGGGTATTTACAGTCTGACAAACTGTAAAGGAGTAAGATTATGCGTAGGACTTTAAGAACAATCAGTCTGTTGATGGTGGGTATGGTACTCATGGCGGCGGCAGGCTGCCGGGAAGAGAAGGCAGAGGAACGTCCTCTGGAAGAAGCGCGGATCCAGAAAGAAGAGACAGAGGAAGAGCCGGAGGCCGGCGGGGAGCAGGAAAACATTTATGTCCATGTCTGCGGGCAGGTCGAAAGCCCCGGAGTCTATGAATTGCCGGGGGACAGCAGGATCTATCAGGCGGTGGAGGCGGCCGGGGGGATGACTAAAGAGGCGGCGACCCAGCAGGTGAACCAGGCGCAGAAGCTGGAGGACGGGCAGCAGGTCTATGTACCGTCCCTGGAAGAAGCGGCTGCCCATCAGACGCTGCCAGGTCAGACCGACCAGGCGGATGATGGGAGAGTGGACCTGAATACGGCCACAAAGGAAGAATTGATGACTCTCTCTGGAATCGGGGAGGCCAGAGCGGAAGCAATCCTGAAGTACAGAGAAGAAAAAGGGGGCTTTCAGTCCACGGAAGAACTAAAAAAGATTGATGGGATCAAAGATGGGATATTCAGCAAGATAGAAGATCAGATCAAGATTTGACAGGGGAGATGACAATGAGCAAAAAGGTATTGGTCGTAGACGACGAAAAACTGATCGTTAAGGGGATTCGCTACAGTCTGGAGCAGGATGGGATGGAAGTGGACTGCGCCTATGACGGAGAAGAGGCGTTAAAGCTGGCCAGGGAGAATGACTATGATATCCTGCTTTTGGATGTGATGCTGCCGAAACACGACGGGTTTGAAGTATGCCAGCAGATCCGGGAATTCTCTGATGTGCCGATCGTAATGCTGACGGCGAAGGGGGACGATATGGATAAGATCCTTGGCCTGGAATACGGCGCGGATGATTATATAACAAAGCCTTTCAATATACTGGAAGTCAAGGCAAGGATCAAGGCCATCATGCGGCGCACCGGGAAGCGGCAGGAGGAGAAATCAGATCACAAGATCATCACCAAGGGTGATATGACCATCGACTGTGAGAGCAGAAGGGTGGTTATCGCGGGCCGGGAGATCAACCTGACGGCAAAGGAATTCGATCTTCTGGAACTTCTGGCGACAAATCCGGGAAAGGTATACAGTCGGGAAAACCTGTTGAATATCGTATGGGGGTATGAGTACCCTGGCGACGCGAGAACGGTAGATGTACATATCCGAAGGCTGCGGGAGAAGATCGAGACGAACCCAAGTGATCCGAAATATGTATATACCAAGTGGGGAGTTGGTTATTATTTCAGGGGTTAAGAAGTATATCAAAATCGGCATACTCAAGAGTCTCCGTTTTCAGATCATCGCGCTGATCATTTTCGTGGGTATTGTGCCGGGACTGATCATGCGGGCAGTGATCCTGAGCGGATATGAAGACAGGGCGGTCCAGATGCGGACCGCTGAGATACAGAATCAGTGTACTATTCTCTGCGACCAGCTGAGCGGTGTGGACTACTCAGGCGGGGTCGCGTCCGAGATCATCCAGACAGAACTTACCCAGATGACGAATATTTATAATGGGCGCGTCATGCTCATCAACAGCGAATATGAGATCGTGGAAGATACTTACGATATGGATGTGGGGCGGACCATCGTGTCAGAAGATGTGATCCGCTGCTTCCGGGGGCAAGGAACCAGCCATTATGACGAGAGAAACCGGTATATCGAGGTGACTTCTCCGATCCTGGACCGGTCTTCTGAGGAAGTGACAGGGGTCATGCTGATGAGCGTCTCCACAGATGTGATCGCCGATCAGCTCGCGGTCATGCAGGAGCAGACTTGGGCCGCCTGGGCCGCGGCGACGTTGGTGGTGGTGCTACTGGCGATCGTGGCGGGATTTCTGATGGTGCGGCCCTTCCAGAGGATCACCCGGTCCATCGGGGCGGTGACGGAAGGGTACGAAGACCAGTATCTCCACGAGAATGCCTACACAGAGACCAAGCTGATCTCAGAAGCGTTTAACAAGATGCTGGGAAGGATGAAGGTGCTGAATGATTCCCGGCAGGAATTTGTCTCCAACGTGTCCCATGAGCTGAAGACGCCGCTGACTTCCATGAAGGTGTTGGCGGATTCCCTGCTGATCCAGGAAGATGCCCCGGTGGAACTGTACAAAGAGTTTATGGGGGATCTCTCGGAGGAGATTGAGCGGGAGAATAAGATCATCAATGATCTGTTGTCTCTGGTGAAGCTGGATAAAACAGCAAATGTGATGGACATCAAATCGGAGAATATAAACGATCTGGTAGAGCGGATCCTGAAGCGGCTCCGTCCCATTGCCGCCAGCCAGAACGTTGAAGTGATCTTCGAGAGTTTCCGTCCGGTGACGGCGGAAGTGGACGAAGTCAAGCTGTCCCTTGCCATCTCCAATCTGGTGGAAAACGCCATCAAGTATAATAAGGAGTCCGGGTGGGTCCATGTCTCCCTGAACGCGGACCACAAGAATTTTTACCTGGAAGTGGCGGATTCGGGGATCGGGATCCCCAAGGAAGATGTAGAGCATATTTTTGAGCGGTTTTACCGGGTGGATAAGTCCCATTCCCGGGAGATCGGCGGGACTGGCCTGGGGCTTTCGATCGCTAGGAGCGCGGTCGTCATGCACCGGGGAGCGATCAAGGTGTTCAGTCAGCCGGGCGAAGGGACCACCTTTACCATTCGGATCCCGCTGACCTATGTGGCATAGGGGAAGGAGGAGCGGATGTACAGAAAAAAGATATATTTTTGGCTGCTTCTGCTGATGGCAGTGTCTTTCCTTACAGGCTGTGGCCAGGACGAGGAGAGTGAAGGGGATGGGCCGTTCCTCTACTACGCCAACACGGAAGGGACAGGCCTGGTCAAGCAGGAGGTCGGGAGTCTGGAAGGGGAGACAGGCCAGGTCATCCAGTCTGTGCTGGATGACCTGCAGGACGCCACCGATTCCATAGACTATAAAAGCGCTTTCCCACAGGGGGTGACGATAGAGGACTGGACGCTGGAAGGTGGAAAGCTGACCCTGCGCTTTACCGAAGATTACCAGGAAATGGACCGGGCAGCGGAAGTGCTCTTGAGAGCCGCGGTGGTCCAGTCGCTGATACAGATTGATGGTGTAGGTTCAATAGAATTTTATGTGGGAGATGGGCCTCTTGTCAGTCAGAACGGAGAGACAGTGGGAGCCATGACGGCGGAAGAGTTTGTACAGAACGTGGGCTCATCCCTGCACTCTTATCAGGTGGGAGATTTCAGCCTGTATTTTGCCGGCAGTAAGGGAGACAAGCTGGTGCGTGAGGAGGTCAGCGTGCGGTATAACAGTAATAACTCGGTGGAAAAAATGATCGTGGAGCAGTTGATCCAGGGACCATCCGGGGAGGATCTGCTGCCCACCCTGCCGGGGAACACCAGGCTTCTGGGGATCTCTGTCAGAGATGGAGTCTGCTATGTGAATTTCAGCGAAGAATTTCTGACACCGGTAGAGAATATAGACCCAAGACTTACCATTTACTCCGTCGTGAATTCCATCGTGGGAAGTGGGAAGGCGGGCCAGGTCCAGATCCTTGTCAACGGGGAGACCGACCTGTCCTATCAGGGAGCTATTGATATCAGTCAGCCGTTTTCAATGAACGGAGAGCTTATAGAGGAGGAGCAGTGAGACATCGGCCATTATGCGCTGCGTGCCTGGCCGTGTTTCTTCTACTGTGCGCGGCAGTCTGGGCCGGGGGAGAGAAGTTTCTGCGGGAGCTTCAGCCCTCGCCCCTGGAAGCGTGCGGACGGGACGGAGAGACCATCCGTTTTGCGGGCCAGGTTTACCAGCGGGAGATAAAAGACGAGTATCAGATCTTAAGCTTAAAAGAGAATTCTGTAACATCTAAGGAACATTCGTTCCAGGTATCCGGAATCATGGTTTATGACGAAAAGAAAATAGAGATTACCATCGGGGATCGGCTGATCGTGGAAGGTCAGGTGCTTCTTCAGAGTGAGGCGCGCAATCCGGGTGGTTTTGATCAAAAGCTGTACGACCGCAGGCGGGGGATCTATGGAAGTGTGTGGGCGGACAAGATCCAGGTGGCGGACCGGGGAACAGACCATTTGAGAGAAGGGCTGTACCGGTTCCGGCAGACCTGGCGGCAGGGACTTCTGGAGGCGATGGGAGAGAAGGACGGGGCTGCCCTTTCTGCCATCCTGTTGGGCGAGAAAGCGGGCATGGACCCGGAGATGAAGGAACTGTACCAGGACCAGGGCATTGGCCATATCCTGGCCATATCCGGTCTCCATATTTCTTTCATCGGCCTGGGGGCCTACCACATCTTGCGCAGAGGAACCGGCTCTTATGTGGCGGGAGGCGCGGCCGGCATCTGCTTTCTGGGACTTTATGTCCTGATGATCGGATTGTCGGTCTCTGTAGTCCGGGCGTTCCTTATGTTTTTGTTCCGCATCGGGGCGGACGTTACAGGACGCCATTACGACGGCCTGACGGCCCTGTCCTTTTCCGCGGCGGTGGTGATCCTCTGGCGCCCCTTGTATCTTTACGACGGAGGATTCTGGCTTTCCTACGGGGCAGTCCTGGGAATGCTGGTGATCCTGCCTTGTTTCGCCGATCTTCCTTTCCAGGGCTTCTGGTCCAGTCTGTGTGTCAACCTGGTGATCTTCCCAATCCTTGCCTGGTATTTCTTTGAAGTTCCGCCTTATTCCCTGCTTCTGAACCTTCTGGTGATCCCACTCTTTTCCCTGCTGCTTCTGCTGGGGCTTGTGGGAAGCCTGACGCTGTGGTTCTTCCAGCCTCTGGGAGAGATGCTTCTGCAGATCTGCCGGTGGATCTTCTGGATCTACGAGGAAAGCTGC
>DXGF01000157.1 GCA_019114065.1 Candidatus Dorea gallistercoris | reverse complement strand
TGATTTTCTTGCGCGGAAAAAAGAAGCTGGTCTGGTAAAGCATATCGGTTTTTCTTTCTAAGGGCGGTACTCTTGCGGATATTCCAGAAGAAGCGGAAAAGTTATTAAAGTCTTATCATCCTGACATGTCTGTCGCTTCGTGGGCAATCCGTTTTGCGGCGAGCCATGAGAATGTCATGCTGGTTTTAAGCGGTATGAGCAATATGGAACAGTTAAAAGACAATTTATCCTATATGATAAATTTTAAGCCATTTACGCCGAAAGAATTTGAATTGGTCTGCGAAGCCGCGAAAATAATCAACAAAAGTGTTGCGATTCCGTGTACCGGATGTTCTTACTGTATCAATAAATGTCCGAAAAATATTGCTATCCCCAAATACTTTGCGCTCTACAATGCAGACATGAGGGAACTGGAAACGAAAGCATGGACAGCACAGACAATGCTGTATAGTCATTTTTCAGAGCAGTTTGGCAAGGCGAGTGACTGCATCGGGTGCGGACAATGTGAGAAGATGTGTCCACAGCATTTGCCGATCCGCGAATGGCTGCAAAAAGTAGCCGCCAGATTTGAAAATCCCTTTTAGATATGGTAGAATTGAATGGAATTTAAAAACCCACAACGATGGAGGTTTTATCAATATGGAAGCGTACAAGCAGGAATTTATCGAATTTATGGTAGAAAGCGATGTGCTGAAATTCGGAGAGTTCACACTGAAAAGTGGAAGGAAATCTCCCTTTTTTATGAATGCGGGCGCTTATGTGACAGGAACCCAGTTAAAGCGACTGGGAGAATACTATGCCCGGGCAGTCCACGAGACATACGGGGATGATTTTGACGTACTCTTTGGCCCTGCCTATAAGGGGATTCCTCTGGCGGTTGTGACAGCCATTGCCTACAGCGAATTGTACGGGAAGGAAGTCCGCTATTGCTGTGACAGGAAGGAAGAAAAGGATCACGGAGCTGACAAGGGAAGCTTCCTTGGCAGTAAGCTACAGGATGGGGACCGGGTGATCATGATCGAAGATGTGACCACATCCGGCAAATCCATGGAAGAGACGGTGCCAAAGGTACGAGGCGCCGCTGACGTGACGATCAAAGGTCTGATGGTGTCATTAAACCGGATGGAAGTCGGGAAAGGCGGGAAGAAATGCGCCCTGGATGAGATCCGGGATTTCTATGGCTTTGAGACGGCGGCGATCGTCACAATGGAGGAAGTAGTAGAATATCTATATGACCGGGAATGTCAGGGGAAAATTGTCATTGATGATACATTAAAATCCGCGATCGACGCATATTATGAACAGTATGGCGTGAAATAAATCCAAGGAGGGGTTCAGTTATGAGTGAAAAAGCATACAAATCCATGAGTATTGCCGGAGTTGCCAGTATCGTGGTTGGAGTTGTCGTGGCCGCCACAGGGATCGCGGCAGGCTCGATCGCGATCGTGTTTGGCTCACGTCTGTTAAAAGACAGAAAAGGATTGACATTTTAAGCCGAAAGGGTGCTGATTTTTGAATTATAAAAAAAGGAAAAGAATCCGCGGACTTGGAAAAGTTTTGTTTGTTCTGTATATCCTTTTTATCATTTATTTCCTCATTTTTTCAGAGTGGTACGGGCGAGAGGGCGTGATGGAAGAGTATCACTATAATCTGGTGCTCTTTAAAGAGATCAAACGATTCTGGGAATACCGGGAACAGCTGGGAATGTTCGCCGTGTTTACCAATCTGTTTGGAAATGTTCTGATTTTTGTGCCCTTTGGATTTTTCATGCCCATGGCAAGTAAATACAGAAGCTTGTTCTCGACCTTGTTTTACAGTTTTGGTCTGAGCCTGTGCGTGGAGACATTCCAGCTTTTTTCTAAAGTTGGAAGCTTTGACGTGGATGATCTGCTTCTGAACACCATCGGAGGCGTGACAGGGCATGTGATATTTGTGATCTGTGCATGGATAAGGAGAAGATATGATCATAAAAAGAGATGATTCTAAGGAGAAACGCAGAAGAAAACGGATGCGGACCAAATACGGACAGGCTTCGCTAAGGCATTCCAAAAAGGGAGTCAAGTCCTGTTTTTTGGCTGGGACCGCCGTCTTTTTCCTGGTTTTCCTGCTGGCCGTCTCCTTCCTCAGAAAGGGAGAATTGAGCGCGCTGGTGGGATTTGCCGGGATCGGTATCCTGGCGCTGTCCATTGCCGG
This sequence comes from Candidatus Dorea gallistercoris, assembly GCA_019114065.1. GTDB lineage: Bacteria > Bacillota > Clostridia > Lachnospirales > Lachnospiraceae > Massilistercora > Massilistercora gallistercoris. The sequence continues at coordinate 5,246 of DXGF01000157.1, read as the reverse complement.
GCTTGTTTCCGGAGTTCGCGGACTGAAAGAGAGAGAAAAAAATTATGCGACATGTAAGGCCGGGATCGGGATCAGTATTGCCCTGATCCTTGGCATGTGCGGAATATTTGTCAGGGGGCTTTTTTAAATGACAGAAGAAAGATATGAGCTGGCGATCGGACGGCTTCTGGAAATGAGAAGAGAAGCCAGCGTGGAGGAAAGATTCCAGGATTATTTTCACAAAATGGCGGAATTCTTCCTTATGATCGACGAATTGAAGAAAGAACTGGAAGCGGGAACCTATCAGAAGGCTTCCCTGGAGGAACTAGAGCGCTGGAACACCAGACTGTATCAGGATATCATGCCGGAAAATTATGAGATGAGTTACGGGAATCCCGTATTTGCGGCGGAACGGCTGGGTGAGGATCATGGGAGACTTTTGTGTTTTCTCTACGGGGAAATACGGGGCGCCATCGTCTATACCTTTGAGGGGCGGACGGAATATCTGGATATCCTCATGGAACTTTTGATCGAGATCTATAACCAGTTTGAAGAGACTAGACTGCCTGAGATTTCCAATATTAAAGAAACCATCTACTGGTATGCCAGTGATTACTGCGATGTGTTTGTGGCAGATCGCATCCGGGAGCAGGTGTGCCCCGGGGAATCGCCGGCAGTCAGCCTGATCATGGAAAGTGATCTGTCCTCTCCAGAGTATCTCTACCAGTTCGGGGAATATATCAGTAAAAATGAGCGGAAGACCGCAGGGTACCTGGCAAGTCTTGAGGAAGAGGAGATCCGGAAGATGGCGGATACCTGCACGGAAGGGTACGCAAGAGGGTTTGTAAATACCGGGAAAGATCTCTCCAGGAAGTCCTCCGTCAATATCCGTTATGTCCTTGGATTTGAGCGGATGGTCCGTAAAGTGATCGAGAATTTTGAAACTATGGGTCTGAAACCCATCATTTACCGGTCCGGGGTCAGTGTATTGACGAAGCGTCAGCATCTGAAGATCGGCTATTGCGGAGGTGTACCGAACAAACAGTACGAGTACGATCACAAGGACGATCAGGCGCTTTTCCTGGATAAGCAGTTTGTTGAGCGCAAGCTGGAAGTGATCCAGAATACCTATGAGAAATACAAGAAAGAAGCAAGAGCGTTTGCGGGTCCGGCATGTATCGAGACCTTTGGGGAGGCGCCTTTCTCACCGGAGCATAAGGAAGAGGCAGTGAGACTGACGAAAGCCCAGGAAGAGATCGGCAGGTCTTTTGATGCCCGGCAGAGCCAGATCACCAATACCTATATTCCAGGAGAGGAACGCAGCTTTACCATTGTGGCTTATCCGGTGCCGGAAGTGGGAGAACGGTATGAGGAGATATTCCAGGAGATCATCCACATCAATACTCTGGACGCCAAGCTGTATGAGACGGTGCAGCAGACGCTGATCGATGCCCTGGATCAGGGGGAATATGTCCATATCCTGGGGGCGGGGGACAACCGGACGGATCTCAAGGTCCAGCTTCATAAGCTTAAGGACCCCAGGAAGGAGACTATTTTCGAAAACTGTGTGGCGGATGTGAATATCCCGGTAGGAGAAGTATTTACCTCTCCAGTCCTGGAAGGGACTTCAGGCGTGCTCCATGTAAGCAGAGTCTATCTCAATGAGCTGCAGTACCTTGATCTGGAGCTCCATTTCGCCAATGGAATGATCCAGGACTACAGTTGCGGAAACTTTGAGAGAGAATTGGAAAATAAGGAATATATCCGGGACAATATCCTGCACCGTCATCCCACCCTTCCTCTGGGGGAATTCGCGATCGGAACCAACACCACCGCTTATGTGGCGGCCAGGAAATATGGGATCGAAGAGAAACTTCCGATCCTGATCGCTGAAAAGATGGGGCCGCATTTTGCGGTGGGCGATACCTGCTATAGCTGGAGCGAGGATATCAAGGTATATAACCCCAATGGGAAAGAGATCATCGCAAGAGACAACTCTGTCTCAATCCAGAGGAAGGAAGATGTGTCGAAAGCGTACTTCCACTGTCATACGGATATTACGATCCCATTTGAGGAATTAAAGAAGATCTCTGTAGTGACTGCTCAGGGGAGTGAGATCTGTCTCATCCAGGATGGCAGATTCGTCCTCCCGGGGACAGAGATTCTGAACGAGCCATTGAAAGATATGGATAAATAGGGTATCATCATAGTAACTATGATTTAAATAATAATGTGCTGAAAGGATGAAGATTATGCCAAAAGTAGGAATTGTTATGGGTAGCGACTCGGATTTGAAGGTAATGAGCAAAGCTGCCGCTATGCTGGACAAGTTCGGGATTGATTATGAGATGACTATCATCTCCGCGCACCGGGAGCCGGATGTGTTCTTTGAGTGGGCGAAAGCGGCTGAGGGAAAAGGAATGAAAGTGATCATTGCGGGAGCCGGAATGGCGGCCCACCTTCCGGGAATGTGCGCGGCTTTGTTTCCGATGCCGGTGATCGGTGTGCCGATGTCAGGTAAGAATCTGGCGGGAGAGGACGCCTTGTTCTCTATCGTTCAGATGCCGCCTGGAATCCCGGTGGCTACCGTGGCCATCGATGGAGGCATGAACGCGGCGATCTTGGCGGCAAAGATCCTTGCCGCTTCTGACGGGGAACTGCTGGAGAAATTAAAAGATTACACCAAAGAGATGAAGGAAACGGTACAGGGAAAAGCGGCTAAGCTGGAAGAGATCGGCTACGAGGCTTATCTGGAGCAGAAGGGCTAAAGAGTAAAAAAGGAGATTGGCGATGGATTATAAAAAAGCAGGTGTGGATATTGAGGCTGGCTACAGATCAGTAGAGTTGATGAAGGAGCATGTGAAGAAAACCATGCGCCCGGAGGTGCTGGGAGGTCTGGGAGGCTTCTCGGGCGCTTTCTCTCTTGGGAAGATCAAGGAGATGGAAGATCCGGTCCTGTTATCGGGGACGGACGGGTGTGGAACAAAAGTAAAGCTGGCGATGATCCTGGATCGGCATGATACCATTGGGATCGACGCGGTAGCCATGTGTGTCAACGATATTGCCTGCGCAGGCGGGGAACCTTTGTTTTTCCTGGACTACATAGCCTGTGGGAAGAACTATCCCGAGAAGATCGCGGCGATCGTGAAAGGTGTGGCAGAAGGCTGCCTCCAGTCAGAGGCGGCTCTGATCGGCGGAGAGACCGCGGAGCATCCGGGGATGATGGAAGAAGACGAGTACGATCTGGCAGGATTCGCGGTAGGCGTATGCGACCGGAAAGATATGATCACAGGCAAGGATCTGAAAGCAGGGGATGTACTGATCGGAATGGCTTCCTCTGGTGTCCACAGCAATGGTTTCTCTCTGGTGCGTCAGGTGTTCGAGATGTCCAGAGAAGCTCTGGATACTTATTATGAAGAACTGGGAGGAACATTGGGAGAAGTGCTCCTTGCGCCGACCAAGATTTATGTGAAAGCATTAAAAGCGGTCAAAAAAGCGGGTGTTACCGTCAAGGCGTGCAGTCATATCACTGGCGGCGGGTTCTATGAGAATGTTCCAAGAATGTTGACAGAAGGAACCCACGCAGTGATCGAGAAGAGTAGCTATCCGATCCCGCCAATCTTTAAAATGCTTGCGGATAAAGGAAATATTGAAGAGTATGCTATGTATAATACCTATAATATGGGGTTGGGAATGATCGTCGCCGTGGCGCCGGAGGATGTGGAGGCCGCAATGGCCGCCATCCGGAAAGCCGGCGAAGAGCCTTATGTGGTAGGACATATCCAGGATGGAGATAAAGGAGTTACGCTATGTTAAGGGTTGCGGTCCTGGTTTCCGGCGGCGGAACGAATCTACAGGCGATCATTGATAAAGCAGAGGCTGGAGAGCTCTCAGGAGCAAAGCTTGTGGGGGTGATCAGCAACAATCCTGGCGCCTACGCCCTGGAGCGGGCGAAGCTCCACGGAATTCCGGGAAAATGTGTGTCGCCAAAGGCATTTGCGGACCGGGCGGCTTTCAATGAAGGTTTCCTGGCGGTGGTAGACGAATTGGAGCCGGATCTGATCGTGCTGGCTGGATTCCTGGTGGTGATCCCTCCGGCGATGATCGAGAGATATCGGAACCGGATCATCAATATCCATCCCTCTTTGATCCCCTCCTTCTGCGGGACAGGCTACTATGGGCTAAAGGTACATGAGGCGGCCCTGGCCAGGGGTGTGAAGGTGACAGGGGCGACGGTTCATTTTGTAGATGAAGGGACGGACACTGGACCGATCCTGCTGCAAAAGGCGGTGGAAGTGAAGCCGGAAGACACACCCGAAATCCTGCAGAGACGGGTGATGGAAGAGGCGGAATGGCAGATTCTTCCCCAGGCGATCGGCTTGATCGCGGAAGGCAGGGTAACCCTGCAGGATGGAAGAGCGGTCATAAAACAGCCATAAACACGCAGACAACGAGAGTGGATGGCAGAGAATACTTAGAACAAGAAGAAGCTTAGAATAAAAAGGAGGCCCCAGATGAAAGTATTGATCGTAGGCAGCGGCGGAAGAGAGCACGCGATCGCTTACAGTGTGGCAAAAAGTGAGAAGGTGGATAAGATCTACTGTACTCCGGGAAACGCGGGGATCGCGGAGTATGCGCAGTGCGCTCCTATCGGTCCCATGGAATTTGACAAGATCACAGAATTCGCGAAAGAAAAGGAGATAGATCTTGTGATAGTCGGAATGGATGATCCGCTGGTAGGCGGCCTGGTAGACGAGCTGGAGGCCGCGGGGATCCGTACCTTCGGCCCCAGGAAGAACGCGGCGATCCTGGAAGGCTCCAAAGCGTTTTCCAAAGATCTGATGAAGAAATACAAGATTCCGACAGCGGCTTATGAGAATTTTACCGATCCAGAAAAAGCGCTTGCATATCTTGAAACGGCCAGATTCCCGATCGTTCTGAAGGCGGACGGACTGGCCCTGGGAAAGGGCGTTCTGATCTGTAATACCTTGGAGGAAGCCCGGGAAGGGGTCAAAACGATCATGCAGGATAAGAAGTTTGGCTCTGCCGGAGACGAGATGGTCATTGAAGAATTTATGACTGGCCGGGAGGTTTCCGTGCTTTCCTTTGTGGATGGAAAGACTATCAAGACCATGACCTCCGCTCAGGATCATAAGCGGGCAGGGGATGGAGATACCGGACTGAACACCGGTGGAATGGGAACCTTCTCGCCAAGCCCCTTCTACACCAAAGAAGTAGAAGAATTCTGTGAGAAATATATTTATCAG
>DXGF01000021.1 GCA_019114065.1 Candidatus Dorea gallistercoris | reverse complement strand
AAGTCGTCTTCGTCAAAATCATCAAAGTCTTCATCATCGAAGTCGTCTTCCTCTGGCTCATCGGCCTTCACATCCGCCTTCCTGCGCTCTGCCTTTCTGGAGTTTTTTTCCTCAAACTCCTCGTCGCCGAAGTCTTCCTCATCAAAATCAACGTCCTCGTCGTCAAAGTCTTCATCGTCGTAGTCGTCGAAGTCCTCTTCCTCTTTCTCCCGGCGCGCCAATCTGGATTTCTTCTCTTTTACGGCCGGTTTCGCCGGCTCCTCATCCTCCATGTCGATGCCATACTCGTCATACAACTCATCAATCTCCGCGTTCCGATTATGAAGCTTCACCGCGATCACGATCAAGATGATCAGCACGATCAGTCCCACAAGCCCGCCGACAATGAAAAACAGATTAAAATGATCGTTGATAAAATTCCGCAGCCGGCCCAGCAGGGAAGAAGAATCCTGCTCATCCTGCTGGCTGTCCGCTGTATCTGTCACTTCAAATCTCTGATAGGTATTCTCTCCCTGGTCATACTGATAATACCCATTCTCCCCATTGCTGTTCATCGCGTACAGGACATAGAATCCTTCCCTGGCTGTATCCTGCCATACCGGGAAGTCTTTGCCATTCAGAGTCAGATTTGCCTCCTGGTAAGAAGAGGGCAGATTGACCTGAGAAGTATCGCTCAGCACAATGATCGATGTAGTATCCGAGATCGTGATCTCCTCGTAAGGAGAAAACGTGGCATTATCCGCGGTGTACAGGAAGAAATCTCCTGTTCCCGCACTATCCAGAAGATAACCAAGGGTAGCTCCGCTGGTCTCATTGGTCACCATCTGACGCTGCTGGCCGTCCAGTTCCACCTGTGTGCGGGCATAACCGCTGGGAATATCCGCATCCGCGAAATTATCGGTCAATGTATACGTCGTCCCGTTGACGTCCACCTGGATATCATTCGCGCTCGATGCTGACGCCGCAGAGCCTTCTGTGATCAGAGACGGATCTCCTTCCCCGATCTCCACCCTGGACTGCCCCTGGGTCATGGTCAAAGTCGTCCCTCCGTCAGAAGAAACCGTGGCACTGGCGATCCCGATCTCTGTCGTTCCTTCCTGCAGCGCCTGGAAAGTCATGGTGAAGGTCAGTTCCGAGGAGCTTCCCGATCCACTATAGGTCAGCGCCCCATCGCCGCTGGCTGTGACTCCGTCTCCCGAGTCAAACCTCAGATACGTACTGTCATAAGTCAGGCTGATCTCCACATCCCCCACATTCCCGGCGGTAGAACGGACCGCACAGGTCACTTCCACCATGGCGCCCACCGTCGTCTGTGGGTCTGTAAAGGAGATCCTGCCGTCTTCCGCGTGAGCCACCATAGAAAAATAAGGAATGCATAAACACAGACTCATAAATAAAATACCGATTTTTTTGATTATCTTCATGTTTTTTCCTCTTTCTCCTTAAACATATTTTTACAAAATATTCATCAGTTTGATACGGATCCTCACGGCCTTACTCCTGATCTTCCTGAGACCGCTCCGTGATGACCGGGATATCCGAGGTATCCTCCTCCGGCTGTGAGTTCTCCGCCTCCTCAGATGTCTCCTGCTCCTCATCGTAATCCGAAGTCCGGACCACGCCGGTGATGTAAGAAATATCTTGTGAGATCATCCGTATGGTCTCGGAAACGCCTGCTCTCTCTTCCTCGGGATACAGGAACTCGTGTAGCTGCTCTACATTCTCCACCAGTCCTACCGGGACTACCACGCTCCCTGCGTTCTGGTATGTGATCCCATCCGTTTTATCAAAAGGAAATCCGGCGCTCTCCGCAAGCTCATACTGGGTCATGCCAGACGCCAGCCCCAGGATCTCGTTCAGCGTAAAGCTGGTGGATACCTGCGGAAATACAGTGTTGATGATCTCATTGATCGTTCCCAGGTTTGTGTGGATCACTTTCTCAAACAGTTTCTCGATCACCAGCCGCTGCCGTTCGGTCCTGGTATAGTCGCCGCCCGCGGTAGAGCGGATCCTGGCATAAGTAACCGCCTGGGTCCCGTCCAGATGCTGCTCTCCCGCGTGGGTCAAGAGCTCCTGCTCCGTTCCGGCCACCTCCGCGGTCTCCCACATATATTCATTCACCGCGTCCACTTCTTCTTCCTTGATCTCGATGTCCAGCCCCCCCATCAGGTCGATCGTGTCCACAAGCGCTTTGAAATCAACGGTAACGTAATCCTCGATGTCCAGGTCCAGATTCTTGTTCAGCATATTGATCGCTTCCTTGGGACCGCCGTGGAAATAAGCGTAATTGGCCTTGTTGTATTCCCGGTCCATCTGCTGAAGCAAGGTATCTCTGTAGATTGATGCCATCCGGATCTCTTTGCTCTGGTTGTCGATCGATACGATGATGATCGTATCCGCGTGGGTCCCCTCTTCCAGCTGGCCGTCTCTGGAGTCCCCGCCGAATAGCGCGATCGTCGTATATCCTTCCTTTTCTGCCCCCTCATTGATCTCAACATCTTCCGCGTCTATCGTAACCGTCTGAAATTTATCATATTGTGCCATTACATAGGCTGTCCCCAACAGCATCATCAATATGATGATCTCAAAAGCCAGAAGCACAGCCCGTCTCCGCCTTCTACTCCTGCGTCTCTTCCGGGCTTTCGCCGCCTGTACCGCTTTCAGCTGTCTTCTTCTTTTCGCCATGATCAGCCTCTCTTTTCTATGGTTTGTAAGAATATCTATGCTATTTTACTATACTCCATGCAAAAAAGCAACTTATCTCAGCTCTTTTTCGACACAATCCAATGCTTCCGCCACCACATGATGCATATCATAGTATTTATATTTTCCCAGTCTTCCGCCAAAAATCACGTGTTCTTCCTTCTCCGCCTCTTCCTCATACTTCTGGTAGAGAAGATTATTCTTCTCGTCATTGACCGGGTAGTACGGCTCATCCCCCCGTTTCCAGGAGGCGGAATACTCTCGGGAGATCACTGTCTTCTCCTGGGTCCCGAACTCAAAATGCTTGTGCTCTATGATCCGGGTATAGGGAACCTCATATTCCGTGTAATTGACTACCGCGTTCCCCTGGTAATTCTCCTCGTCCAGGACCTCCGTCTCAAACCGCACCGAGCGGTATTCCAGTTCCCCGTACATGTAATCAAAATATGCGTCAATGGCTCCTGTATATACCACCTTTTCGCACTGACTGTCCAGGTCCTTCTTGCTCTTGAGATAATCGGTCCCCAGCCTCACCTCGATGCCGTCCAGCATTTTTTCAATGATATTTGTATAGCCTCCTATGGGAATTCCCTGATACAGATCGTTAAAATAGTTATTGTCATAGGTCAGTCTGACCGGAAGTCTCTTGATGATCTCCGGGGGAAGTTCCGTAGCGCGCCGGCCCCACTGTTTCTCTGTGTAACCTTTGACCAGCGTCTCGTAGATGTCCTTCCCCACCAGATTGACCGCCTGCTCCTCCAGATTCCTGGGCGTCTCAACGCCATACTCCCGGATCTGCTCCTGGATCTTCTCCATGGCTTCTCTGGGCGTCACCACTCCCCACATCTTATGGAAGGTGTTCATATTGAACGGCATATTGTAGATCTGTCCCTTATAATAGGCGATCGGACTGTTGGTGTACCGGTTAAACTCCGCGAAATCCTGCATGTATTCCCAGACCCGCTTATTGCTGGTGTGGAAAATGTGGGCGCCATACTGGTGCACCTGGATCCCTTCCACCTCTTTCGTGTAAATATTGCCGCCGATGTGATCTCTCTTTTCCACCATCAGGCACTTCTTCCCCGCCTTCTTTGCCTCATGGGCGAAAACAGACCCAAACAAACCCGTTCCTACGATCAGGTAATCAAACATTTTCTCACTTTCCTTTCTGCATGATATTTTGAAACCGCCGGAATAATCTTTGGAATTCTTCCGGTTCACAGAGGTAATTTACAAGCCCAAGGCAGACTGCCGCCGCCGCGAACACTGCCGCCCCATACAGGCCCCAGCCCATAAATGACGTCATCTGCCAAGGAACGACTGTCCGGCCGATCCCGATCAGCGCCGCTGACACCGCCGCGTTTCTCAGAATTCTCGCAAGCGTGGTCCTTCCTGTCCCGGGAATCAGGTGTCTGCTGTTATAGACCAGGATCTCAAACGACCGGTAGCCATAGGAGCATACCGTGCCGAACAGCACGCCGTTCATTCCGTACTTCCAGATCAGCGCCAGAGAGACGACGATATTGATCACCGCCTCCAGTATGGCCTGGCGCCTGGTCTCACGAAAATGTCCCGCCGCGCTGATGATGGTAAGGCCGGGGATCCGGATATTCTGCAGCAGCACGATCAGGGTAAACAGCACCGCTGACAGCGGTCGGATGTACTCCGCATCTGTGACATTCAGCGTATACACAGAGATAAATGGGAGCAGCAGCACCCACACACAGACAAAAATGCAGAACACGACCATGGTAAATACATACTCATAGCCGGAAAAACTCTGCTTTAGCACCTCCTTCTCCTTCTTAGAGATCACCTCGCCAAACCCGGCTGTCAGACCATTGGAGAAAGAATTCATGAAAAGATTGATGGCGTACACCACCATATTATAGGTGCCGTATACACTGACTTCCAAAAGGGATCTGCTTCCCAGGCAGATAGTGAGCAGCGCCACGTCTGTGTTGTTTACGATCACCCCCACCACCTGGTGGAGCAGGGCCGCGTTTTTCTGCTTCAGCCTGTCCATCCTGGCAGGGGCTTGGAAATCCACTTCCTTATAATGCCTCCTCACATAAGCTCTCACAAAGAAAAACCGCAGGATATACACCAGCGTGGCCGCCGCTTTTACCACCAGCACATTGGCGTGCTGACCGATCAGAAGGATCGTCACCAGCATATTCAGGATCGTCCCAAATGCCTGGATATAAGATACCACATACCCTCTCTGATCCGCCGTCAGCAGCACCTTGTATTTGCCAAGGCAGAAATAGTCCACCAGGGTACTGCTGGCTAGGATCACGATCATGGTACGGACCAGTGAGGCGCTCAGCTGCTGGGTGATGAGATACGGATAGATCAGGACCAGCCCGGCTGTCAGTGCCCCAAACAGATACCCGGAGCGGTTATAGAATCGGCGGGAGGCCGACAGGACCCCATTGACCTCATCCTGATCCCGCCTGGCAAGCGGCGCGTACAGCGCCACCAAAGACGCGGTGCCGATCCCGGCCTCCGCAAGCCCGAGATAGACCAGAAACTGATTGACCGACGTCACCATACCATTGATATTTGAGCCGTATTCCCGCAGGAAGAATCTGGGAAGAATGATCCCCGACAAAAAGACTACACCCTGCAGAAAAATACTGGCGATCATATTTTTTGCTGCCTGTCTGCTTCTCATCCTACTCTTCGATCACCTTTATCCATTCTTGTAGTATCCTCTGTTTGCTGAATTTTTCCTGCTGTCCCTCATACTCGGCAAAAGACCTGCGCAATTTTTCACTCTCCATCAGCTGCCTGATCCGCTCCGCCATCATTCCCAGATCATAGGGCGGAATCAGGAACCCGTTCTTTCCCTCTTCAATGATCTCATTGGGCCCCGTCTCAATGTCGAAACTTACCATGGGGATCCCCAGCGCCAGGGTTTCCAGCAGCACGATCGGAAGGCCTTCCCGGTAGGAAGGCAGCACCAGGAACGCATATTCCCAATAGTGTTGATACGCGTTTTTCACATTCCCCTTCAGGCAGACCTGACGCTCCAGGCCTGCCTCTTTGATCTTCGCCTTGATCTCCTCAAAGGTCTCTCCTGTCCCATAGATATCCCAGGACCACTGCGGATATTGAGGCAGGACCTCTTTTGCCATCTCCACCAGAAGATCGTATCCCTTTTCTCTGCCAAATCTTCCCACCGACAGGATCTTCCGGCTCTTCGCATTGTATTCTTTTCGCTGGCTGGCCACCTGGTCCTCCACCCAATTATAGATGCAGCGGACCTTCCTGGGCCGCAGGTGGAACCGCCGGATGTAATCGTTCCGGGTCTTCTCAGTCAGGACCACGACTTTATGGGCGCACAGGGCATCCCAGAACCGGATCGCCGTTATATCCTTCTGATGCCACTGGTTCATCAGTCCGCCGTGATCGCAGTAGATATATCTGGCCTTTGTGAAAAAGCGGGTAAACGAAACAATCAGCGCCGGATGGTTTTCCATAAGGAGGATAACGTCTATTTTCTTTTCCTTCACAAAGCGTATAAATGACAGAAACGTTCCCTTTATCATCTGACGGAGCCGGGTATTCCCTACAGCTCCCGGCAGATAAGTCACTCTCTCATCCAATTCATACGCACAGTCGCCACCGTGGTTGATCTCGTAGATATACACTTCATAGCGGGAACAGAACGTATTTGCCAGAGAAGCTGTGACGTGCTCCACGCCGCCCGTTACAGACATATCAAACTCAACCAGACATATGTTCTTCATAACTTCCACCTATGAAACTACACCTTTGTTTTTCTTATCATTCATCGCTGTCAGATAACGATAGGCTTCTACATTCAAGAAGAGAGCCAGCGCCCCCATCTTTCTGGCCCGACTGAAATACGGGCTCATAAGTATCCGAAGAAAATTTCTCTTAAGAAAGGTCTTTACCTTGTGATATTCCTTGATCTTCTTAAAATCGTCCTGCTGCAGCATACGGTCAAAGATACAAAAATACGCCCACGTCAGCTTAAACCTCGCCTGCGGGATGATCGCCGGATATTTCTGTTCTATCACCTTAAGGGTATCTTCATATGCGTAAATGTACGTCATCGCACGGGAATCAAACTTCATCGTTGTAATACTGCCGCTCCGATGCAGATAATAATACAGCGGTGTCGTATCCACATAGAAGCGGTCGATCATCTGCATTAAATCCGTGTGGAATTGTATATCCTCATAGAAGATACCTTCCGGAAATCTCAGCGTTTCAAACAATTCGACACGGTAGAGTTTGTTCCATGCAGTCCCGGGAATCTTATCGCCAAGCAGCAGCAGGCCAAATGCTTCTTCCGCAGAACATAAGAACTTTTCGATCTTATCATACTGTGGTATCTTCCTCTGCTGGAACACGTGGTAAACACCACAGGAAGCCACATCCGCGCCGTTTTGGGTGATATTCTCATAGAGCACTTCCAGCATACGGCTGTCAATATAGTCATCACTGTCCACAAACATCAGATATTTTCCCCTGGCGTTTACGATCCCGGTATTTCTCGCTTTGCCAAGGCCCCCGTT
>DXGF01000156.1 GCA_019114065.1 Candidatus Dorea gallistercoris | reverse complement strand
TACAAAATCTATCATCCGGGAGAAAATGAGGTCCGTGCGCTGGACGGTGTCAGTCTTACGATCGCCAGGGGAGAATTCGTGGCGATCGTAGGGCATTCTGGGTCAGGGAAGTCCACGCTGATGAATATCCTGGGCTGCCTGGATGTACCTACCTCAGGCCATTATTATCTGAGGGGAAGAGATGTCTCCCGCATGTCTGACGATACGCTGTCAGGAATCCGAAATCGGGAGATTGGATTCATCTTCCAGGGCTTCAATCTGATCCATAACCTGGATGCTCTTGGAAATGTGGAACTGCCGCTGATCTATCGGGGAATGGACCGCAGGAGCCGCAGAGAGGCTGCCAGGAGGGCGCTGCATCTGGTAGGGCTTAGCGGAAGGCTGGGGCATAAGCCTGCGGAAATGTCAGGAGGACAGCAACAGAGAGTGGCGGTGGCCAGGGCGGTGGCAGCCCGTCCGCCGGTGATCCTGGCAGACGAGCCCACGGGAAATCTAGATTCCAGAACGACGGAAGAGATTCTGGACATCCTGAAGGAACTGCACAGAGCCGGCAGGACAGTGATCATCATAACCCACGACCAGGATATCGCGAGGCAGGCTCACCGGGTGATCTGTATCAAGGATGGGAGGATCGAACAGGAATATAGAAATGAAAGAGCAGAAAGGAACGACAGCAATGAAGACGAGAACAGAAAAGATGTATAAAGTGTTAAGGAAGAATAGAAAGAAGCTTCCAGGATGGGTCATCCTGCCGATCCTGGGATGTGTCGTCCTGGTATTCTTCGCTGTCTCCCGTTTATCCGCGGGCGAAGGGGCAGCCCGGCTCTCCGTGGTCACTGTGGAAAAGGGAGATATCCGCCAGGTCTACCATGCCTCTGGAACAGTAGAAAGCGAACAGATGAAGGTGTTTTACTCTCCGGTCAACGCGCCTGTGCAGGCGTGCTCAGCCAAGGTGGGGAGCGCGGTGAAGAAGGGGGATCTTCTGGTGGCTTTTGACGTGACGAATCTGGAGCGGGATAACCAGCAGTCAGAACTGAACGCCTTATCCGCGAAATATACCAACGAAGACGCTCTGGAACAGAGCAGCCGCGCAGCCCAGGCAGCGGCGGCGGGGGCGGCCCAGGCGGAAGAGTCCGCCGCGCAGATCCGGGCAGAGATCCAGGAGAAGGAGGGGGAGATCAGCAGCCTGGAGAAGCAGGCGGCTTCCGAATCCAGTCAGACTGCCAAGAACGCTTCCAAAGCCGCCAGTATCAGGAAACAGATGCAGGAGAATCTGGACGCCCAGTCTGAGCAGAAAGCGGTCAAGGAGAACGCGGAGCGTCAGTTAGAGAAGCTGGACGAGACAGACCCGGGCAGCAGCGCCCAGATCCAGCAACTTCTGTCTGCTGCCCAGGGGGCGACAGACAAGATCTCCAGCCTGGAGAAGACCTATCGTTCCCTGGAAAGCCAGCTGAACAGCCTGGGGAGCACAGAAGGTTCCGGTGTATCCCAGTATCTTGTGGCCGCTCGGCAGGAACTGGAAGCGCTCCAGACCAGCCTAAGAGAACTTGAGAGCAGCGCGGGAGCCGCCACAGCAGATACGGGTGTGACCAGCGGCCAGAAGAAGAATATGGAAGTGACAGAGGAACTTGCCAGGCTGACCCAGATGAGCACAGAGGAACTTCTGGAAAAAGGTCGGGAAGGGATCAAGGCAGAATATGACGGGATCATCTCCGATGTCAAAGTGCTGGAAGGAAGCACAGCCACACAGGGAATGGAACTATTTACCCTGGTCAGCAATCAGGATATAAAAGTGCGGCTGGAAGTTCCAGCCAACGATTTCGACCACTTAGCGCAGGGGAGCAAGGCAGAGATCACCATCGGGGAGCACAGCTACCAGGGGATTCTGGAATCTGTCGATAAGATTGCCCTGACCAATGAGAAAGGAAGTTCTGTGATCCACGCGGATGTGAGCATCGCGGACCCGGATCAGGAGATCTGCGTGGGCGTAGGGGCGAAAGTGACCCTGACAGTGGCAGAGAAGCAGGATGTGCTGTATGTCCCCAATGAAGTGGTCAACACATCCGCACAGGGGGATTTTGTGTATGTGATCCGGGGCGGCCAGGTAGAAAAACAGCCAGTGGAATTGGGCATCGCCTCTGACAGCAGGGCAGAGATCGTAAGCGGGCTGGAAGAGGGAGACGAGGTGATCTCGGATGTATCCGGCAATGTACACGAAGGTATGAAAGCCACCGGTCTTGTGGAAGAGCCAGAGGGGGAGTAAGCCATGGGACAGTTCAGCGAATATGTGAAGATGGCACTCTACAATATCCGGGAAAATAAAGGTCGCTCCTTTCTGACCATGCTGGGGATCATCATCGGCATCTCATCGGTGATCACGATCGTCTCCATCGGCAGCGGGCTGAAAGCGGACGTTATGTCCAGTACAGAGACCAAGAGTGTGGCCGTCATGACAGACCCGGAGAAAAGCCCGAATACACAGCTCATCACCTGGGAGGACGTACAGGCGCTGAAAACTCAGCTTGGAACACAGGTGACCGGCGTGGTGAACACCACCCAGGTGATAGGGACAGTGGAGACCCGGAAAGGAAGTTTTGACGCTTATCTGATCCTGACGACTCCGGATGAGGAATATGACCCACTCCAGTATCCTATCATCCGGGGCGCCTATTTTACCGAGGACGATGTGGAAAATGGCTCTGCCGCCTGTGTCCTGGACCGGGGAAGCGCCCTGTATCTCTTTGGGACCGACGACATCATCGGCATGGATCTGGATGTTCAGATAGAGGACAGCCTGCAGATCTTCCAGGTCAAGGGAGTGCGGGACCAGGATACGGAGGTGATGGCGGCAAATGAAGAAGCCATGGAGATGTTCGGAATGGAGATGCCGGTTTTCCTGGAAGTACCCTACACGGTCTCTGAGAATTGGGGAGAAGAGCCGGAAAATTTCTCATCTCTGACCCTGTACCTGGCGGAGGGAGCAGAAGAAAACAAAGTGGCAAAGGAAGCGGTCCAGCTTCTGGATTCACGGCATCGAAATGAGGGAGAAGAGCTGTTCATCAAGCAGCAGCCCTTAGATATGACCGAAGCGATGGGGAGCATACTGGATGGTGTGACAGCCTTCGTGGCGTTCGTGGCGGGAATCTCCCTTCTGGTGGGAGGGATCGGCGTGATGAATATCATGCTGGTATCCGTCACAGAACGGACCAGAGAGATCGGCATCCGGAAAGCCCTGGGAGCCAGGACCACATCGATCATCGTCCAGTTCCTGTGCGAATCGGCGATCATATCCGGCATCGGTGGGATCATAGGAATCCTTCTGGGAGCCGGAACGGCAGGGGTGATCTCCGCCCTGGAGATCGGCGGACTTTCAGCCAGACTCTCGCCGGCGGCGGTGATACTGACGACCTGCTTTTCCTGCGGTGTGGGGATCGTATTTGGGATTTATCCCGCCAGAAAAGCGGCCAGATTAAGCCCCATCGAGGCGCTGCGCCAATTGTGACTTTCGCGGGCAGCAGAACGCGGAGTCCTGACCAATAATTTTTGAGAATGAGAAGGAGGAAAGACCATGTTTCAGCCAAAACGATTATTAAAAGTAATGTCCGTCATTTTTATCATCCTGGGTGTCCTGGGACTGATCGGCACCGGATTTAGTTATGCAATGCTGCCGAAACTGGAAGCGATGGAAGGCATGGATCTGAGTCTGGTCAAAGAGGCCATGACCCCTTTGAATCTGACCATATCTGTCGTGAGCAGCGTTGCCAGCGTGGGTGCCGGGGTCATGGGTGTCAGCGGCAGATCCAGGAAAGGGGCGGTCCTGTTTGCCGGGATCTATTCCCTTCTGGTGGTCGTCTCCCTGGTCCAGACAGTGCGGATGGGGCTGTTCGGATTCGCGGCAGTGGTGGATGTCATCCTTCCACTGCTGTACTGGTGGGGGCTGTATCAGTCGGAGGAAGTTCCCGAGATGCGCTAGCGGGGGCGCTCTGGGCGTGTGGGGTAGGGAATAGCCCCCAGTTCCGCCCGCGCCCCCGCGGGATTCGAAGCCCCCGCGCCGTTGGCGCTTTCTTGCGGCGTTGCCGCAGGACTTCTCTATGGCGGAACTGGTGTGTTAAATTATCTACTTATGGCAAATTGGTTTTTTATTTTGGATTAGGTGATATAATAGAAGAAGTGTGTCGAAATGGACAACAATTTGTGCATAAGAAAGGAAGGTATGTGATGAGCAGGTTGGAGATTGATTCCCCAAAGCGGGCCAGGATCGTCATGGAGGGCTTGTACAAGGATCTGGAGCAGAGGATCGAGTCCAGTCCTCCGGGCTTATGTCCGGTGGATATGGCGCGGGCATTCCTGGAACTTTGCCATGCCCAGACTTGTGGGAAATGTGTGCCATGCCGGATTGGTCTTGGCCAGCTGAACTACTTCATCAAAGATGTGCTGGATGGAAACGCCACACTGGAGACGCTGGATATCATGGAGGAAACCGCTCTGTCCATCATGGAGACCGCGGACTGCGCGGTCGGCTATGAGGCAGCTAATATGGTCTACAAAGGATTGATCGGTTACCGGGATGATTACATAGAACATATCCAGAACGGACGCTGCACCTGCAGCTACAATCAGCCGGTGGCCTGTGTGTCTTTATGTCCGGCCCATGTGGATATCCCGGGATATGTGGCCTTGGTTGGGGAAGGGCGCTATGCGGACGCGGTCCGTCTGATCCGGAAGGATAATCCATTTCCCACTACCTGTGGGTTTATCTGTGAGCATCCCTGCGAGGCGAGATGTCGGCGGAATATGGTGGATGACTCAGTCAATATCCGGGGACTGAAGCGTGTGGCGGCGGATTACGCCGGGGAAGTGGATCCTCCGCAGTGCGCGCCCTCTACCGGGAAGCGTGTGGCAGTCTTAGGCGGAGGGCCGGGAGGCCTGAGCGCAGCCTACTATCTGCAGTTGATGGGACACGAGACAACGGTATATGAGATGCTTCCCAAACTGGGAGGGATGCTGCGGTATGGCATTCCTAATTACCGGCTGCCCAAGGAGCGGCTGGACGACGACATCAACAGCATCTTAAAGACTGGGGTGAAAGTAAAATACGGGCTGAAGATCGGAGAGGACATCAGCATCCAGGAACTGCGCAGGGAGTATGACGCGGTCCTGATCACCATCGGCGCCAGCACGGATAAGAAGCTGGGGCTGGAAGGGGAAGATGCGGACGGCGTGATATCCGCGGTCCAGTTCCTGCGGAATGTGGGCAAGGAGCAGATCCTGGATCTGACCGGGAAGCAGGTGGCAGTCATCGGCGGCGGCAATGTTTCCATGGATGCGGTCCGCACAGCAAGGCGGCTGGGCGCGGAGAAGGTCAGCATCGTGTACCGCCGGAGAGTGGCGGATATGACAGCGCTCCCGGGAGAGATCGAAGGCGCGGTGGCAGAGGGAGTAGAACTACAGACTTTGAAGTCCCCGTCCGCCATAGATGTAGACGAAGATCATCACATCCGGGGGATCTACGTGACTCCGCAGATGGTAAGCGCCATCCGGGACGGAAGGGCCAGCATCCGGCCCACAGGGGAGGAAGATCTCTATATCCCCTGCGATGTGTTGATCGTAGCCATCGGACAAAACATCGAGACCCGCCATTTCGAGGAGGCTGGGATCCCTGTGTCACGGGGTAAGATCGAGACAGAGAGCAGCGGAACCTTTGAGAATATGCCGGGAGTCTTCGCGGGAGGAGACTGCGCCAGCGGCCCCGCCTCTGTGATCAAGGCCATTGCCGCGGCAAAGGTGGTGGCGGCTAACATCGATGAATATCTGGGGTATCACCATGAGATCTCCTGCGACGTGGAGATCCCGGAACCTCGTCTGGACGACCGCCTTCCCTGCGGAAGGATCAACATGACTGAGCGGGAGGCGTCGGAGAGAGTCCATGATTTTGAAGGCGTGGAGAAATGTATGACAGAAAAGGAAGCAAAACAGGAAGCTTCCAGATGTCTGCGCTGCGATCATTTTGGTTATGGGATATTTAAGGGAGGCAGAGAGAAATTATGGTAAAACTTACGATAGACGGACAGGAGATATCCGTGGAGGAAAATACCACCATCATGGAGGCTGCCGCCCAGCTGGGGATCATGATCCCGAAACTGTGCTACCTGAAGGGGATCAATGAGATCGCGGCCTGCCGGGTGTGCGTGGTGGAACTGAGGAACAAGGAGAAGCTTATCTCCTCCTGCAACAATGTGGCGGAGGAAGGGATGATCATCTACACCAACAGCCCGAAAGTGCGCAGACACAGACGGACAACGGTGGAACTGCTCTTGTCCCAGCATGACTGTGAATGTGTGACCTGTTCCAGGAGCAGAAACTGCGGTCTGCAGAAGATCGCCAATGACCTGAACATTTTCGATATCCCTTACAAGATGGAGATCGAGAAAAGACCCTGGAACAAGAATTTCCCGTTGATCCGGGATTACTCCAAATGCATCAAGTGTATGCGCTGCGTACAGGTGTGCGACAAGGTCCAGGGGCTGAATATCTGGGATGTGGAAGGCACCGGTTCCAGGACCACCATCAACGTGTCGGACCACCGGAAGATCGAGGAGGCGGACTGCTCTCTGTGCGGTCAGTGCATCACCCATTGTCCGGTGGGAGCCTTGAGCGCCAGAGATGACACGGAGAAACTGTGGGAGGCTCTGGAGGATCCGGACAAGATCGTGGTAATGCAGGTGGCACCGGCAGTGCGGACTTCCTGGGGGGAAAGCCTGGGATTGAAGCCGGAAGAGGCGCCTGTAGGCAAGATCCTGGACGCCCTGAAGAGGCTGGGGGCAGACTATGTATTTGATACCGCATTTTCCGCGGATCTGACGATCATGGAAGAAGCCCATGAGTTCCTGGAGCGTTACCAGGGAGGAGAAACGAAGAAATATCCCATGTTCACTTCCTGCTGTCCCGGCTGGGTCCGCTTTGTCAGATCCCAATACCCGCATCTGGCAGGACAGCTGTCCACCGCCAAATCGCCACAGCAGATGTTCGGCGCGGTGATGAAGACTTATTTCGCGGAAAAGCTGGGGATAGCGCCGGAGAAGATCTACACGGCCTCTGTGATGCCCTGCGTAGCCAAAAAAGGAGAGCGGGAGATGGAGCTGTTCTACAATGAATACGCCGGCCACGATATCGACGCGGTGATCACCACCCGGGAACTGGTGAAAATGATCCAGGCCGCCCACTTAAATCCGCGGACGCTGAAAGACATCCAGGGCGATCGGCCCATGAGGCAGGGGTCCGGCGCAGGTGTGATCTTCGGGGCCACCGGAGGCGTGATGGAAGCGGCTCTTCGCAGCGCTTATTATCTCCTGAAAAACGAGAATCCGCCGGCAGACGCGTTCCGACGGGTGAGGAGCCAGGGATTCCAGGAGAATGCGGGGGTCCAGGAAGCGGAATTCGCTATCGGTGATGTCACAGTGAGGACTGCCGCCGTCAGCGGCCTGATGAATACCAGGAACCTGATCGAGCGGATTGAGCGGGGGGAGGTCCATTATGATTTCGTGGAGGTGATGGCCTGTCCCGGCGGATGCGTGGGAGGAGGCGGCCAGCCGATCCATGACGGGGAGGAGATGGCTTTCGACCGAGGAAAGACGCTGTATTACCTGGATGAACACGCAAACGTGCGGTTCTCTCACGAGAACAAAGATATCCAGCAGATGTACGCGGAATTCTTTGAGAAACCACTGTCCCGCAGAGCCCACCGACTGCTGCATACGGCCCATCGGCAGAACAGATAGATAGAAAGACAGAAAAAGAAGGCGGCACATTGTGTACCGCCTTTTTCTAGATCTATTTTACCAAAATACATTTCCGCCCACATTGATCCCATCCTTGCCTGTCCATGCGGCGTTGAAGAAATAGCAGTCTGCGACGGCCGCGTAGCGGGTGCCTCCAAGCACTGCTTGTGCCGCGGAATAGGCGGAAGAGGATGGACCTCTTGCCAGAACACGCTCCAGAGCGCCGTTCCAGGTGGGTGAGAACTGGCCGGATTGGTAGATTACTCCCCGGATCGTGTTGGGGAAACGGGAACTAGCCACACGGTTCATGATGACTGTCCCCACAGCCAGCATCCCATCGTAGCTTGAGCCGGCCTCACATTCCAGGATGGCGGCCAGAAGAGCCACATCGGAGACATCAACAGAGATGGAGGAACCGGTGTTCGTCGTGGAGCTGCCGGAGCTTCCGCCAGAACTTGCGGTGCCGGTCGTTGTGGAGCCGGACACCTGATTATTCTGAGCGGTCCTTGCGGCCTCCTCAGCGGCCCTGGCCCTGGCAAGCTGGGATTCATAATCCTCAAGCGCTCCGGATGTGGAAGAGATCTTTGCGTTGATCGTATCCTGCTGGCTGGTCAGATCCGCCTGCAGGGATTCCAGATCCTGCTGCTTGTCCTCCAGGTCCTGCTGCTTCTGCTCCACATCAGCGCGGATCTGCTGGAATTCTGTCAGCATGTCCCGGTCGTAATCGCTGATGGTGGTCACATACTCCGCTTTGTTTAGGAAATCGCCCATGTTCTCAGAAGAAAACAGGATCTCGAGCAGAGAGACGCTTCCGCCCTCATACATGAACTTGATCCGGTTCTTCATGGATTCATATTGGGATTCTTCGTTTAACCTGGCCGCGGCCAGATCTAATTTCGCTTTTTCTACATCGGCAGAAAGTGTCTCGATCTCTGCGGATGTCTCCTCAAGTTCCTTGCTCAGTGTGGCAAGCTCGCTGTTCAGATCATCCAGTTCTCCCTGAAGATCAGAGGTCTTCTGTTCCAATTCCTCGCTTGAGGGCGCGGCATATACAGAGATTCCGGAAGAAGCAAGCGTTACGGCGCATAGAAGCCCTAAGGCAGTCCGTAAGATCTGTTTCTTTTTCATACTTATCCTATACCTTTTCCTTTCTGTCTTTTACGAGTGCTAGTCCATTATACAACAAATTGCTTTATATTGCAAATTTTGTTAAAATATATGTAATAGAATTGTAACATAACAGGACAGATCATTCAATAAGCTTATAGAAGAAAGGAAAACAAGATGAAAAAATACGAGGAAGAACATTACCGCTATGAGAAGATCCGGAAGAATATCTACCCCTGGATCCGGAAGGAACTGCGGGACAGCCATGCGCTCAACGGAAAGAATCTGTCGGAAAAGGACACGCCGGTGATCGTTTTCGCTGGCGATCTGAAGGTGATCTTCGCCATCCGCCGGGGAGAGGACAGCTACGAGATCCTGAAGGACAACATGCTGCCTCCGGAGACAGACATTGAGAAACTTTATCACCAGGCCTGCGAGAACCTGGTCCGGGATGTGGAGTTTGTGATCGGGAACACCTGGTACGGCGCCTTCGCCATCCTCGCGGACGGAGTCCACGAGGCTAGTTCCCTGTGTTTCAAGCATATCTGGCAGGTATGCGTGGACAAATTAAAAGATGATCTGGTGATCATGGCGCCATCGAAAGATACGGTCCTGTTCGCGCCGGCGGGACAGAAAGAGGTGGTGGAGAAGATGGTCGAGCACGGCAGGGGCGCTTACGAGAGGGAGGGAGAGAGGATCAGCACCTCGCTGATGTTGTTTTCACAGAAGAGAAAGGAATTGACTGCTTATGATAAGACTGATCGCATTTGACCTGGACGGCACACTCCTGACAACGGACAAACGGGTGACGGAAGAGACACGCAGAACCCTGAGATGGGCGGCGGAGAATGGGATCTGCCTGCTTCCGGCTACAGGGCGTCCGCTGACGGCCATCCCCCGGGAGATCCTGGAACTGCCGGGAGTGGAGTACGCGGTCACGGCAAATGGAGCCAGGATCGTGAGGGCGAAAGAGGGCAAGACAGTCTGGGAGAGGCTGGTTTCTGTCGAAAAAGCCCGAAAGGTCTTGGATATTTTCGGAGAGTATGATACACTACGAGAGATCTATTATGACGGAAAAGGCTGCGTGAAGAAGGAAGAGATGGAAAGGGTCAGCCATTTTATCCCAGATCCGGTCATGGAAGCGTATTTTCGGACGACCCGGACGACAGTGCCCGATCTGCTGGCCGGATCCAGGGAAGGGCATAGAGGCGCGGATAAGGTGCAGGCCTTTTTTGCCTCAGATGAGGAGAAAAAGGAAGCCTGGGAGCGGCTGGAACGGCTTGGCGGGATCTCGGTGACAGGGGCGCTTCCTTATAATATAGAAGTCAACGCCGACCGGATCGACAAAGGATCAGCGCTCCTGTGGACGGCAGGACGACTGGGAATCCGGCGGGAGGAGATCTTAGCCTTTGGAGACGGGGCCAACGATGTGGAGATGATCCGGGCGGCCGGAATCGGCGCCGCCATGTCAAGCGCGGTCCCGGAGGCGCTGGCCGCGGCAGATATCCTGGCGGGCAGCAACGATGAAGACGGGGTGGCCCGTACGATCCGCCGCTGTCTGGAAGAAAGTCAGAGAGGAGAGCGAATATGTTAGACGTACTGAAAGTAATCCTGCTTGGGATCGTGGAAGGGATCACAGAGTGGCTTCCGGTGAGCAGCACCGGACATCTGATCCTGCTGGGGGATCTGCTCCAGCCAAACTTAAGCGATGCATTTATGGAAATGTTCAATGTGGTGATCCAGCTGGGCGCCATCATGGCGGTGGTAGTGCTGTATTTCCACAAGTTAAACCCATTTTCGCCAACGAAGACCAGGAAGCAGAAACTTCTGACCTGGCAGATGTGGATCAAGGTGCTGATCGCGTCGGTCCCGGCGGGGATCGTGGGCCTCCTGTTCAACGATACCCTGGATCGGCTGTTCTACTGGTCGGTGCCGGTGGCGCTCATGCTGATCGTCTACGGTGTGCTGTTTATCGTGATCGAGAACCGGAATCAGGGACAGCGTCCCGCAGTCACCAAGATCTCAGAACTTTCCGTGAGGATGCTGCTCTGGATCGGAGTCTTCCAAATGCTGGCGCTGATCCCCGGCACCTCCCGGTCCGGCGCTACCATCGTAGGCGCTCTGATCATCGGAGTCTCCCGGGAAGTGGCGGCAGAGTTCACCTTCTTCCTGGCGATCCCGGCCATGTTCGGCGCCAGCCTGATCAAGCTGATCGGCTTTGGTTTCAACTTTACGGCGGCGGAGCTGGGCTATCTGCTGCTGGGCTGCCTGGTGTCTTTTGGCCTGTCCATTGTGGCGATCCGCTTCCTGATGGGCTACATCAAGCAGCATGACTTCAAAGTATTCGGGTATTATCGGATCGTGCTGGGGGCGATCGTGCTGATCGCCGCGTTTGTGCAGTGGATCCTGGCCTGAAGTTTCACCGAAAGTTTCCGGGAGAGGGCTTGTATTTTAGGAAAAGCATGTTATAATTATAAAGATAATCTGTATGATTATACAATTTTTAAATAAAACGGAGGGAAAAAGGATGAAAAAGGTGACAGCATTATTTCTGGCGATGATCCTTGCGGCCGGCCTTCTTGTCGGATGCGGGGGAAGCGGAGAAGAAGGAAGTGACGAGGCGGCGACCGCGAAGGTGATCGATGTAGATCTGACCAGTGAAGAGTACGCATTCGGCGTGGACAAGAATCAGCCGGAGCTTCTGGAGCAGGTGAACGCTTTCATCGCCCAGATCCAGGAAGACGGAACGTTCGATGAGATCTGCGACCGGTATTTTGGCGGCGGCGAGCCGGAGGCTGTGAAGTCCGCGGCCCTGGATACTTCCAAGGATCAGCTGGTGGTGGCGACCAACGCGGCGTTCGAACCATTTGAATATACACAGGGCGAGGACTACTACGGGATCGATATGGAGATCGCGGCCCTTCTGGCAGAAGAACTTGGACAGGAACTGGTGATCCAGAACATGGACTTTGACGCGGTCTGCCTGTCTGTCAGCCAGCAGAAATGTGACATTGCCATGGCCGGTCTGACGATCAATGAAGAGCGAGAAGAGTATGTGACCTTCTCCGATCCTTACTATGAGGCTTCTCAGCGTCTGATCGTGCCAAGCAGCGACACTTCCTTTGACGACTGTGAAGACGCGGACGCGGTAGCGGCAAAACTGGCAGAGCTTGAGTCTTCTGATTCTGTAGGCGTTCAGCAGGGAACAACGGGACAGTATTACGTAGAAGGCGATGAGGACTGGGGATTCCCAGGACTTCCGGCCAAATGCGTTCCCTATAAGAGTGGCTCTCTGGCTGTGCAGGATATGCTCAACGGGAAGATCCAGTATGTGATCATTGACGCGGCTCCCGCGGCGGCGATCACAGAATCCATCAACGAGATGCAGTAGAGGACTTACGGTAAGAACAGGATGAGCAAAAAAGGAAGGCGGCCATGTGTTTGACAGCGCCTTCCTTCTTTTAAGAAGGGGAAATAATGGGCGATTTCAGTCAGAAAGTAGATAAGTTTATAGAGATTTTTCTGGATCAGAACGGCTACGTGAGAGTTATCGAGGGCCTCCAGAATACGCTTTTGATCGCGGTCACCGGTCTGATCCTGGGGATCTTGATCGGTACTCTGATCGCGACGGTGCGGGTGCTTCCCAAATATAAGCGCCTTCCCAGGATCCTGAATGGGATCTGCAGTTTCTATGTGGCCTTGTTCCGTGGGACGCCGACAGTGGTGCAGCTTCTGGTGTTCTATTATGTGCTGCTCCCCATCATCGGATGGCAGATCACAGGAGTGCAGGTGGCGATGCTGGTGTTCGGTCTGAACAGCGGCGCCTACATCTCTGAGATCATGCGCAGCGGGATCCAGTCTGTGGATCCAGGGCAGATGGAGGCCGGCCGGGCGGTGGGCTTAAGTTTCGGCACCACCATGACCAAGATCGTGATCCCCCAGGCGGTCAAGAACATCCTCCCCACCCTGGGCAATGAGTTCATCGCTCTGATCAAAGAGACTTCAGTGGTCAGCTTCGTGGGAGCGGCGGATCTGTACGTAGCATTTAACTACATCGGAAGCAACAGCTATGAGTTCATGGTACCGTACCTGGTGATGGCGCTGATCTATATCGTACTGGTGCTGCTGATCACATTGCTGATCCGATTGATGGAAAGGAGCCTGAAGAAGAGTGATAGAAGTAATTGATCTTAAGAAAAGCTTCGGAGATACAGAGGTCCTCAAGGATATCAATATCACCATCAATAAGGGGGACATTGTGGCGGTACTCGGTCCTTCCGGCTCCGGGAAATCAACCTTCCTGCGGTGTCTGAACTGTATGGAGGATCCCACCAGCGGGAGCATCATTTTCAAGGGCGTGGATATCGCGGATATGAGTGTGGATATCAACGTACATCGCCGACATATGGGGATGGTGTTCCAGCATTTTAATCTGTTCAGCAACAAGACGGTGCTGCAGAATGTGATGCTGGCGCCGGCCTACCTGCGGTGTCAGGACCTGAAGAAGGCGAAGCGGAAGAATTCCCGGATCCGTTTCCGGAACCTGTTCCGGGGAGCGGAGCACAAGGAAGAACTGGTCCCGATCAGCGAGACGAAAGAGCAGATCCTGAGTGAGACTAAGAACCACGCACTGGAACTGCTGAAACGGATCGGCCTGGATGACAAGGCGGATGCCTACCCGTCCACTCTGAGCGGCGGACAGAAGCAGCGGGTGGCGATCATCCGTTCACTGGCTATGAACCCGGATGTGATCCTGTTCGATGAGCCTACCTCCGCGCTGGACCCGGAGATGGTGGGGGAAGTGCTGGAACTGATGAAACAGCTGGCCAGAGACGGCATGACGATGGTGGTGGTCACCCACGAGATGGGATTTGCCAGGGAAGTGGCATCCAGAGTGCTTTTTATGGACGAGGGAGAGATCAAAGAAGAGGCGCCGCCGGAAGAATTCTTTGACCATCCCAAGGATCCGAGGTTGAAAGAGTTTCTGTCTAAGATTTTGTGATCTTGAGAGAGGGATGAAGAGATGGGAAATATGTTAGACACAAAGAAAAAGGAGTGGCTGGTCCAAATTGTCTACGCGGTCGGGGGAAGCCTTCTGTTTGCCGCGGGAGTGAATCTCCTGATCACGCCCTTAGGCCTGTACAACGGAGGCTTCATGGGGATCGCCCAGTTGCTGCGGACATTTGTGGTAAGCTTTCTGCATGTGCCGGTGCCGTCGGGAGTGGACCTGTCCGGTGTGATCTATTTTATTTTAAATATCCCCCTTTTCTATATGGGGCTGCGGATCCTGGGCAGGGAGTTCGCGGTGAAGACGCTGATCACCGTCGGGATCCAGAGTCTCTGGCTGTCGGTGA
This sequence comes from Candidatus Dorea gallistercoris, assembly GCA_019114065.1. GTDB lineage: Bacteria > Bacillota > Clostridia > Lachnospirales > Lachnospiraceae > Massilistercora > Massilistercora gallistercoris. The sequence continues at coordinate 12,996 of DXGF01000156.1, read as the reverse complement.
TCCCGATTCCGGGTTCGCCGATCATCGACGACTATCTGACGGCCTGTATCATCGGCGGGATCGTTGCCGGGACAGGAACGGGACTGGTCCTGCGGGGGCGCAGTTCCGGAGGCGGACAGGACATCATCGGGCTCTGCTGCTCCAAGAAATATCAGAACGTGAGCGTGGGGAAGATCAATATCCTGATGAACATCTTCGTATACGTGATCTGCCTGTTCATGTTCAACATTGAGATCGTGGTATATTCTCTGATCTACACCACGGTGCTGTCCATCGCGATCGACCGGGTACATATCCAGAATATCAACACCAGCGTGATGATATTCACGAAGAAATTAGGGATTTCCAAAGCGATCATGGACCAGATGGGCCGGGGGGTGACCAACTGGGACGGTGAGGGAGCCTACACCAATAGGACTTCCTATATTCTGTTCGTTCTGATCTCCAAATACGAAGTGGCTCAGATCAAGAAGATCGTCCACAGCATCGACCCCGACGCGTTCATGATATTTACAGAGGGCTGCTCTGTGGAGGGGAACTTCGAGAAGCGGCTGTAGAAGCCGGATAAATTGTAGAATGGATAAATAAAACAGGATGTAAATGGGCATCCTGTTTTTTGATGCTTCCCGATGGGGTTTTACATAGATTTAACATTTCACAGATTTCGGATTTAACATTGGGCCGATATGATATCACTTGTGAAGAAGATAGATATAGATATGAAAAATCAGAAAACAAAAGGAGAGTAATGAAATGAAAATGAAAAAGTTTATTGCGGTTTTAGCGACAGCGGCTATGGTAGCAGGACTTGCGGTCGGCTGCGGCGGCGGATCTGACACAAGCTCTGACGAGGGAGGATCAGGAAGCACAGGCGATTGGGATTCCTCTATGGACATCACGATCGTTTCCAGAGAGGATGGTTCTGGTACAAGAGGAGCGTTTGTTGAACTGTTTGGCGTGCAGGAAGAGGTTGACGGTGAAGATGTGGATATGACCACAGAAGAAGCCCAGATCACCAACAGCACCTCCGTTATGCTGACAACGGTAGCCGGCGATGAGTACGCGATCGGTTATGTATCTCTTGGGTCTCTGGACGACAGTGTAAAAGCAGTCAGGATCGACGGCGCGGAGGCCACTGCCGACAATGTAAAGAGCGGAGACTACAAAGTATCCCGTCCGTTCAACATCGCTACAATGAGCGATATGGACAACCCGGCGGCAGATGACTTTATCGCGTTCATCATGAGCGAGGAAGGCCAGGCTGTAGTTTCTGAGGAAGGCTACATTCCGGTTGACGGGGCAGAACCTTATGCAGGCGCGGCGCCGGCAGGAGATGTAGTGGTAGGCGGTTCCTCCTCCGTATCACCGGTGATGGAGAAACTGATCGAAGCTTACGCGGAAGTAAACCCCAACGCCAACGTCGAGCTGCAGACCACCGACTCCACCACAGGTATGGAATCTGCCATCAGCGGCTCCTATGACATCGGCATGGCTTCCAGAGAAGTGAAAGAGGAAGAACTTGCGGAAGGCCTTGAGGCTCAGGTGATCGCCACAGACGGTATCGCGGTGATCGTAAACAACAGCAACCCGACAGAAGAATTGAGCAGTGATCAGGTGAAGGCGATCTACACCGGTGAAGCTCTTACATGGGATGAGGTAGCAGAATAATTATGAAATCAAATGCATGGACTGAAAAATTCATGCGGGGAGTGTTCTTCATTGCCGCCTGTGCTTCGGTGCTGGCGGTAGCTCTCATTTGTATTTTCCTGTTTGCAAATGGCCTTCCCGCAATGTCAGAGATCGGCTTTGGTGACTTCCTTACCGGGACTATGTGGAAGCCGAATAACGATATCTATGGAATCCTTCCTATGATCGTAGGAAGTTTGTACGTAACAGCAGGCGCGATCATCTTCGGCGTCCCCATCGGGATCCTGACTTCTGTGTTCATGGCGTTCTACTGTCCCAGGAAGATCTACAAGCCATTGAAGACGGCCACAGAGCTGCTGGCAGGAATCCCATCGGTGGTCTACGGCTTCTTTGGACTGGTGGTGCTGGTGCCACTGATCCGTCAGCTTGGAAGAGATCTTGGATTTGGAGGAAATGGAAGCAGTATGCTGACTGCTTCCATTCTTCTGGGCATGATGATCCTGCCCACGATCATCGGCCTGACAGAGTCTTCCTTGAGAGCCGTGCCTGAGCAGTATTATGAAGGGGCGGTAGCCCTGGGCGCCACCCATGAGCGGGCCATCTTCCGGGTCGTACTCCCGGCGGCCAAATCCGGCGTGGTGGCAGCCATTGTGCTGGGTATCGGCCGGGCCATCGGCGAGACCATGGCAGTGATCATGGTGGCCGGCAACCAGGCCCGTATGCCTCAGGGGATCTTCCGGGGCATCCGGACATTGACGGCCAATATCGTGATCGAGATGGGATACGCGACCGACCTCCACAGGGAAGCGTTGATCGCCACAGGCGTGGTGCTGTTCGTGTTTATCCTGATCATCAATTTCTGTGTAGCATTATTGAACAGGAGGAACAGCCATGAGTAGAAACGAAAGGACAGTCATCCAGAAACTGAAAAGCTATAAAAGGACACCGGGCTCGCTGATCGTCATGCTCCTGGTCATGCTCTCGGCGATCATAACATTTGCGGTACTGATCTTCCTGATCGCCTATATCCTGATCAACGGCGTGCCCTATATCAAGCCGTCCCTGTTCGCCCTGGAGTATTCCTCGGAGAACGCCTCTCTTACACCGGCTCTGATCAATACGGTCATCATGACAGCCCTGTCGCTTCTGATCGCCGTCCCCTTCGGCCTCTTCTCAGCGATCTTCCTGGTGGAGTACGCAAAACGAGGCAATAGATTCGTGGAAGTCATCCGGCTGACCACAGAGACCCTGCAGGGGATCCCCTCCATCGTCTATGGACTATTCGGCATGTTGTTCTTCGTGACCACCTGCGGCTGGGGCTTCTCCATCCTGGCGGGGGCCTTCACCTTGTCGATCATGGTGCTCCCGCTGATCATGAGGAGCACAGAGGAAGCGCTGAAAGCGGTGCCGGATTCCTATCGGGAAGGAAGCTTCGGGCTTGGGGCCGGGAAGCTCCGCACCGTATTCCGCATTGTCCTTCCCTCCGCCATCCCTGGCATCCTGGCAGGCGTGATCCTGGCCATCGGACGTATCGTAGGTGAGACGGCGGCTTTGATCTACACAGCGGGAACAGTGGCGGATATCCCTGAGAGTGTGATGAACTCCGGCCGTACCCTTGCGGTGCATATGTACAACCTGGCAAGCGAGGGTCTGTATATGGATCAGGCATACGCCACGGCAGTCATCCTGCTGGTCCTGGTGGTTGGGATCAATACCCTGTCCAGTGTGGTGGCAAAGAGATTAACGAAAGCATAGAGAGGGAGAGCAATGTCGAAAATAAGTATTAAAAATCTGGACTTATACTACAGTGATTTCAAGGCATTAAAGAATGTCAACCTGGAGATAGAAGAACATAAGATCACAGCGTTTATCGGGCCTTCCGGCTGCGGGAAGTCCACGCTGTTGAAATCCATCAACCGTATGAACGATCTGGTGGAAGGCTGCCGCATCGAAGGAGAGATCCTTCTGGACGGAGAAGACATTTTCAAGGACGTGGATGTGAACCTGCTGCGGAAACGGGTGGGCATGGTGTTCCAGAAGCCCAATCCATTTCCCATGAGCATCTATGACAATATTGCCTATGGACCCAGGACCCATGGGATCCGCTCCAAAGCAAAGCTGGACGATATCGTGGAGAAATCCCTGCGGGACGCGGCAATCTGGGATGAGTGCAAGGATCGTCTCAAGAAGAGCGCCCTGGGCATGTCCGGCGGGCAGCAGCAGAGACTGTGCATCGCCAGAGCCCTGGCGGTACAGCCGGAGGTGCTGCTGATGGATGAGCCCACATCCGCCCTGGACCCCATCTCCACCTCGAAGATCGAGGACCTTGCGATGGAGCTGAAAAAGGATTATACTATTGTCATGGTAACCCATAACATGCAGCAGGCAGTACGTGTGTCAGACAACACCGCCTTCTTTCTGCTGGGAGAGGTGATCGAGTACAATGACACAGAGAAGTTATTCTCAATACCGGCAGACAAGAGAACAGAAGATTATATTACAGGGAGGTTTGGTTAAGATATGCGTAATAAATTTGATATGCAGCTGGAACTTATGAACGGGCAGCTGATCCGTATGGGAGAATTGTGCGAGACGGCCATCAATAAGGCGACCAGCGCCCTGCAGCAGGGAAGTTACGATCAGGCCAGAGAAGTGATCGCCGCCGATGAAGAGATCGATCAGATGGAGAAGGACATCGAGCGCCTGTGCTTGAAGCTGCTCCTGCAGCAGCAGCCGGTGGCCCGAGACTTAAGGCAGATCTCAGCGGCCCTGAAGATGATCACAGACATGGAGCGGATCGGGGATCAGACAGCGGACATCGCGGAGATCATCATTTCCGAGAAGAAGTCTGAGGCAAATGACATTTCCAAAATCGGCAAGATGTCGGAAGCGGCGGCCAAGATGGTGCGGGACAGCGTGCAGGCCTACGTGAACAAGGACCTGGAACTGTCCAGACAGGTGATGGCCGCAGACGATGAGGTAGACCTTCTGTTCGAAGATAATAAGAAGGAGCTGATCGAGTTCATCGCTCAGAATAAAGGAGATCAGGGCAAAGAAGCCATCGATCTGATCATGGTGGCCAAGTATCTGGAACGGATCGCGGATCATGCCACCAACATTGCGGAGTGGGTGGAATTCTCTATTACCGGAATCCACAAAGACAGTCAGGTATAAAAGCGAGGGAGACAGAGCATGATTTTTTGCGTAGAAGATGACAGCAACATTCGGGAGTTAGTCGTATATACTTTGGAGACCACGGGCTTTCAGGCACGTGGTTTTGAAGATGGGAGAGAATTCTGGGAGACCCTTGCCCTGGAAACTCCCAGGCTGGTCTTACTGGATATCATGCTTCCGGGGGAAGATGGGATCGAGATCCTCAAGAAGCTGAAATCTTCGTCCAGGACCCGGGAGATCCCGGTGATCATGGTGACCGCCAAAGGATCGGAGTACGACAAGGTGAAAGGCCTGGATCTGGGGGCTGACGACTATGTAGCGAAGCCCTTCGGCATGATGGAGCTGGTCTCCAGGATCAAAGCCGTCCTGCGCCGCAGCGAAGCCGGCGCCAGGGACCAGAAGGGCATCCTGGCGGCGGGAGACATTGAGATCGACACGAAGAAGCACGAAGTGACGGCGGCAGGAACTGTGGTGAATCTGACGTTGAAAGAGTACGAACTCTTAAAGAGACTGATGGAGAACCAGAATGTGGTGATGACCAGAGACCGTCTGCTGGAAGAGATCTGGGGCTATGACTTTGACGGAGAGACCAGGACCGTGGACGTACATGTACGGACCTTGCGGCAGAAGCTGGGGGGCTGCGGGGAACAGATCGAGACCGTAAGAGGCGTTGGATATCGGATGAGCAGGCAGGAGTCATGATCTTATGAAACTTAGAACAAAGATACAGAAAAGCATGATACTGGTGATCGGAGCCACCCTCCTGACAGCCTACGCCATGACGACGGCAGTGATCTACCGCCAGAACGTGGGGCTGGTGGAGGATGAGATCCGACAGGAGGCAGCGTACATACAGACCGCCATCCAGTATTCCGGAAGCGATTACCTGGACCAGCTGGCAGAAGCAGGAGATCACACGCGGGTGACGCTGATTGATGAGGATGGGACCGTGATCTATGACTCCGACCACACTCAGGAGGCGGATCTGGAGAACCATAAGGACCGGCCGGAAGTGCGCAAGGCATTCCTCCTGGGGGAAGGCCAGGATGTCCGCAGGTCGGACACCATGGACCAGGAGATGTTCTATTACGCGGTCCGGCTGGAGGACGGTAGCGTCTTAAGAGTGGCCAAATCCATGGACAACGTGCTCCACACAGCCTTTGAAATCCTTCCCGCGATGGGGCTGATCGGAGCGGCCATGCTGGCATTCGCCTATCTGCTGAGCAGATGGCAGGTGAAGCGGCTCATCCGGCCGATCAATGAACTAAAGCTGGAGAAACCATTGGACAATGAGATTTATGAGGAAATAACACCATTGCTGAACAGGATTGATGAGCAGAACAAAGAGAAAGACGCGGTCGCGAATATGAGAAAGGAATTCTCAGCCAATGTATCCCATGAGCTGAAGACTCCGCTTACATCTATATCTGGCTATGCTGAGATCATGAAGAATGGCATGGTCCGACCGGAGGATATGAAGAAATTCTCTGAGCGCATCTATAATGAAGCCAGCAGACTGATCACGCTGGTAGAGGATATCATCAAACTCTCCAAGCTGGATGAAGGAGAGATTGAGATCGAGAAAGAAGATGTGGACCTTTACGAACTGACCAGGGAGATCTGCAGCAGGCTGGCCCCTCAGGCAAACGCCAGGAAGGTACATGTGGAAGTGACAGGGGAGCCGGTGGCCTGCCACGGAATCCGGCAGATCCTGGATGAGATGATTTATAATATCTGTGAGAACGCGATCAAATATAACAAGGAAGGGGGATCTCTCAGCGTGTGGGTGGGAAGCACCCTGCAGGGGAAGAAAGTGATCGTCACAGATACCGGGATCGGGATTCCTAAGGACCAGCAGGAGCGGATCTTCGAGCGTTTCTACCGGGTAGACAAAAGTCACTCTAAGGAAACAGGGGGTACCGGCCTTGGTTTATCCATCGTCAAGCACGGAGTCATGATCCATAACGCCAAGATCCATGTGGAAAGTGAGGTGGGCAAAGGAACCAGGATGGAGATCACCTTTTGAACCATTGTACAGAATCCATAAAAAACCATGGAAACTCTGCCAGAATGTGGAGAAAAAATGCTATTGACATTTTAGTAAAAAAACACTAGAATAGACGAAGACAGAGATAATCACTCTGAAACTAAAAAAGAAGTCTTGCTTCCTGGAACGGAAATATTCTGAAAATTCCGGGGGGGGGGTATTTGGGATGTACAAGAGGAAAGAAAACAGCTGGATAAAGCACCTTGATTTTGCCGTGCTGGATCTTGTGATACTGGAACTTTCCTTTTTTCTTGCATACAGCCTGAGACATCACAACACTTTGTTAAGCGCATCAGAAGATTACCGGCTCATGGCTGTCGCGGTTGTAATCCTGGACCTCTGTGCGGTCTCTCTGCTGAAAAGCTACAGCGGGATCATCCAGAGGGGGTACATGAAGGAGATATTCCAGGTGATCAAGCATGACACGGTGCTGATAGCCGGCCTGACCATCTACATGTTTTTCGCGAAAACTTCTGCTACCTTTTCCAGACTCGTTTTTCTTTACTTCTACGTGGCGGCGATCTTCCTTATGGTGGCGGCGCGGCTGGCGTGGAAGCGAGTACTGCGCAACCGCAGGAAGAAGAATCGGAAGCGCAGATCTCTGGTGCTGCTGACAGAATATGATCACGCGGAGAAGATCGCCAGGGATTTCCGGCGCCAGTATTACAGAGACTACCAGATCACAGGGATCGGGGTTCTGGACAGGGGAGTAGTGGAGGCGACCATCGCCGGGGTTCCGGTGATCGCCGATATGGACAACTACCAGAGTATTTTCGAGGATCATATTGTGGATGAAGTGTTCATCAGTATCCCAGGTAAGCCGGAGATGGCGGATGACCTGATGACGTATTTTATGAATATTGGGGTGACGGTCCACATCAATCTGGGGAAATACGCGTTGGATGTGATGAATAAGGAACTGGATGAATTCGGGGATTATCTGGTGTTGACCAGCAGCATCAAGATCGTCTCCCCGCTGGAACTGCTGGCCAAGCGAGCGCTGGATATCGTCGGCTCGATTGCGGGCTTGATCCTGACCGGGATCGCCATTTTGATCTTTGGTCCCATTATTCGCCACCAGTCTCCGGGGCCAATCTTTTTCTCTCAGGAGCGGATCGGAAGACATGGCAGGCCCTTTCGCCTGTACAAATTCCGGAGTATGTGCTTGGACGCGGAGGAGAAGAAAGCGGCGCTGATGGAGCAAAATGAGATGGGCGGCCATATGTTCAAGATGGAGAATGACCCCAGAGTCATCCCTATCGGAAGATTCATGCGCAAGTACAGCATCGATGAACTACCCCAGTTCTGGAATGTCCTGAAAGGTGAAATGAGTCTGGTGGGGACCCGGCCTCCCACAGCCGCGGAGGTAGAAGAATACGAATCCCACCACAGGAAGAGGCTGGCGTTCAAGCCCGGGATCACAGGCTTGTGGCAGGTCAGCGGGAGAAGCGGCATCACGGACTTTGAAGAGGTGGTCCGGCTGGATGCCAAATACTTAGCGGAATGGTCCCTGTCCCTGGACATCAAGCTGATCTTCAAGACAGTGGCGGTGGTCCTTAAAGGGACGGGAGCGTCATAAGATAGAAGGAAGGAAGACACACAGGAGCGTAGCACATGGAAGAACAGCGTATTGCAAATGATGAAATTGAGATCGACCTGCGGGAGATCGCCGGGGTCCTTATACGGAAGCTGAAAGTATTGATCTTGTGTCTTCTGGCGGGCGCCCTGATCGCCGGAGGAGTGACCAGGTTCCTGATCACCCCTCAGTATACAGGTACATCGATGATCTTCATTCTGACGAAAACCACCAGTGTGACTTCCCTAGCAGATATCCAGCTAGGATCCGAGCTGACCACAGACTTTGTCATGCTGGCCACCAGCCGCCCCACGCTGGAGCAGGTCATCGAGGACCTGGATCTGGACATGGAACGGCAGGAACTGGCGGATATGATCACGGTGAGCAATCCTACAGACACCCGGATCCTGCAGATTGATGTGGAGAATCCGGACCCTCAGCTGGCGGCGGATATCTCCAATGCTCTGGCGGACACCACGGCGGATGCGGTGGCGGAGATCATGAGCACCGACCGGCCCACGATTGTGGAAGATGCGGTGGCGCCGGAAGAACCTTCCAGCCCCAGCCTTCTGAAGAATATCGCCATTGGCGGAGCGATCGGCCTGATCTTGGCTATGGCTGTGGTCATCCTGCGGTTCCTGATGGATGATACCATCAAGACGGAGGAGGATGTGACCAAGTATCTGGATCTGAATACACTGGCAGCCCTTCCGGTGGATGAGAAGGCAGATCCCTCCGGAGGAAATCATGAGCAACATAAAGGAAAGCGCAGAAAGTTTGGGAAGAAGAGTAAACCAGAGAAGAAGAAAGTGCAGAAGAGGTAGCGCAAGATGAATAAAAAAGTAAGAAACCTGCTGATCGTATGCCTGGCGCTCATCGCGGTGGGCGGGATCGGATATGTGGTCTACTATATGGTCTCCCTGAATCAGAATGAAGATGTGTACCAGGAGGCGAGAGAAGTGGCGAAGCCGGAACCGGCAGAAGAGCCGGCGGCGGAGGAGCCGGAGACGGTGATCCCCATCGACTTCGAGGCATTGTGGGAGATGAATCCGGACGTCTACGCCTGGATCGAGATCCCCGGGACCCAGGTGGATTACCCCATCCTCCAGAGTCCCACTGACGATGGCTATTATCTCAACCACAACCTGGACGGCAGCGAGGGATATCCCGGCTCCATCTACACAGAGAGCGTCAACGGGAAGGAATTTGAAGATTTCAACACGGTGATCTACGGGCACAACATGAAGGACGGCACCATGTTCGGCGATCTTCATGAGTATGAGGACAGTGCCTTCCTGGAAGAAAATTCCCAGGTGATCATCTACACGCCGGAGAAGAAGCTGACCTACCAGATCTTTGCGGCAGTGGTCTACGATGACCGGCACATCATGAAGAGTTTTAATTTTGAGGCGGAGGATGGACGGCAGGAGTTCCTGGACTCACTCAATACTCTGCGGGATATGAGGAGTTATATCGACAGCGATGTGGCGGTGACCACCTCAGACCGGATCATCACCATGAGTACATGTATTGGTTCTGAAGACAATCACAGATACCTGGTGGAGGCAGTTCTTGTCAATGAAGAATAAAAGAAAAAAACGAAACAGAAAGTCAAAAAACAGAAAACACTATCTTTCCATCGGCCTGATCCTGGTGACGGCTCTGGTGCTGGGGGTGGCAGGTCTGGCCAGCTGGCTTCCCAGGAAAGAGGAGGCCAGGGCGCAGGAAGAGCAGCATGAGACCAGCTCCGGGTCTGGTTTGGAAGAGGGTCAGGTGACCCACAACGGCCAGGTCTATGAATACAACAAGGAACTAAAGACGCTGCTCTTTCTGGGAGTGGATAAGCGGGAGTCGGAACTGACGGAGCATCTCCCGGGCCGGGGAGGCCAGGCGGACTGTATCCTGGTGTTCATTATGGATCCCTCGGATCAGACGATCCGGACGCTCCAAATATCCAGGGACACTATCGTGGATATTGATGTCTATGATATCAGCGGAGAGAAATTCACCACAGAGCCAGGACAGATCACATTGCAGTATGCCTATGGAGATGGGAAGCAGAAAAGCTGCTGGCTGATGGAACAGGCGGTATCCAAGCTGCTCTATGGAGTGGAGATCGATGGGTATTTCGCCATGAACCTGGAAGGGTTCTCCGTGGCCACCGACCTGGTGGGCGGAGTGACACTGACGGTGCCGGAGGATTACACGGCCATCGACCCGGCCTTTGAGCAGGGCGCCACCGTGGAGATGGATGGCGATTTGGCCCGGAAATACGTGCAGACCAGAGACATCACGGTCCTGGGGAGCAATGACGGGCGCATGGAGCGGCAGGCCCAGTATCTGGAGGCGCTGGCGCAGAAGATGACGCAAGGCGGCGGAAACGTCGTTTTCTATACAAAGATGTTTAACGATCTGCAGGATTATATCGTGACTGATATGAGCGCAGATCAGCTGGCAGAGATGTCAGACTATGAATTCACAGGGACCGTTAAGGCGCCCGGTGAGACACGTGCGGGGGAAGAACATGATGAGTACTATGTAGATGAAGAAGCCCTGTACGAATTAATCTTGGAATTATTTTATGTACCTGTCCAGCAGTAATGAGGGGCGGCCATAAAATGATTTAATAAAATAAGGAGGTACAGGCCAATGAAAGTGAAGGCAAAGAAGCTGACAGCTCTTCTGTCCGCAATGGTGCTCGCCCTTGCGCTTGGCATGACCGCGTTCGCGGCAGGCAGCGCTTCTACAGGCGGCGTGACATCTGATGCCACCAGCGACGTACCGGTTACGATCTCAAGTACCAACGTTGCCGGCCCATCTGTTGCGGATTTACAGCAGATCCTTGGATCTGCTTTCGTGGAGGGCATGCATGTGATCGATGTGATTGACGTGTCTGTTCCGGCAGGAACTCCGATGCCAGTTACGATCACCTTCAGTGTTCCGGGAGTTACAGCAAATTCTAATGTAGCGGTACTTCATTACGATGGATCCAAATGGGAAACCAGTTCAGTTTCTGGCGTTTCTGCTGGAAATGGAACCATCACAGCTAAATTTGCAAGTCTGTCACCGGTAGCGCTGGTTGCTGACACAGCTGCGTCCAGCAGCAGTAGCAGCACTGCTTCTCCGAAGACTGGTGAGCCTACCACTGTTGTACTGATCGGCGGAATCGCTCTTCTTGCGGCAGCAGGAGCTTACGGGCTTAAGAGAAAAGCATTTTAATTCATTCTGATGCCGTCTGCCGGGCTTTGGCCCGGCCAGGCGGTATCGGGAACAGGAGCAGCCATGTTGGAGATGACAGACATCCACTGTCATATACTGCCCAAGGTAGATGACGGCGCTGACAGTGTAGAAGAGGCGAGGCAGATGCTGCGCCGAGAATATGAAGACGGGGTACGGACCATTATAGCCACGCCCCACTATCGGGAAGGGATGTTTGAACCTTCTATGAAGAGGATCGCTCACTATTACGAGGGGATGCGCAAAGTGGCGGCCAAGGATACGCCGGGACTGCGCTTATACCTGGGATGTGAGTACCACACCAACAGCCGGATGACGGAGGACCTCCGGCAGAGACGGCGGCCCACTATGGTGGGGAGCACTTATGTGTTGACGGAATTCTCCGGGGCACATAATTATGAGAAGATCCGCAATCAGGTTTATGAACTGATCGCGGAAGGATATAAACCGATCGTCGCCCATATTGAGCGCTATCCATGTCTGCAGGAGGACCTGGAACGGGTCAGAGAACTGATCGGCCTGGGAGCCAGGATCCAGATCAACGCGGGAGCGATCATGGGAGGGGCGGGAAATAAGGTGAAGAAATTCTGCAGGCAGGTGATGGAGGAAGATCTGCTCCATTTTATTGCCAGCGATGCGCACGGGATTAAATACCGGTATCCAAACCTGGGAGAATGCGCAAAATATGTAACGAAAAAAATGGGCGCCTCCTACGCGGAAAAAATATTCCGGGAGAACCCTGAACATATATTAGATGATGCCAGAAGAGTGAGAAAACAAAGAGAAGGCAGGAAAAATCTGATCGAGCGGGCCATCGCCGCGCGGTCAAATAAGAAAACATAAAAAGGACAAGGGCATGAAAGAAATCGAGATCAAACAAAACACATACACCTATGAAATGCGGGAGGAACTGAAGACACTGCGGACGAACATCCAGTTCTGCGGAGATGATAAGCGGGTCCTCCTGTTGACCAGCACGGTGGCAAGTGAGGGGAAGAGTACTACAGCCCTGAATCTGGCAATCTCCCTGGCGGAGCTGGGGAAGAAAGTCATGCTGGTGGATGCGGATATCCGCAAGTCCGTCATGGTATCCCGGCTGGAGGTGGGGAAGATCGAGTATGGACTGTCCCATTTCCTGGCGGGCCAGTGTCAGGTGTCGGAAGCGGTCTACGCGGTGGAAAATATAGACAAGCTTTATCTTATGTTCTCCGGTCCGGTAGTCCCAAACCCGACGGAGTTATTGTCTACGGACCGGTTTGAGAAGATGATCGTGGCTTTCCGGAAGGTGTATGACTATATCATTATCGATGGGCCG
>DXGF01000155.1 GCA_019114065.1 Candidatus Dorea gallistercoris | reverse complement strand
TCTGATCCTGGCCAACTTCGGGGAAGAGAAGCTGGAATTAAATCTGAAGGAGCAGGTGGAAAAGGTGCTCCTTGCCAATCAAGGAAGTCCCCTCCTTGTTGGAAACAGTCTCACGCTGCGCCCCTGCGAGGCGGTGGTGCTGCAGGTGAGCTAAGGATAAAAGAAAGCAGGAGGATGTTTTGCTATGACGGACAAAGAATTGATGCTGAAGGGAGAATTGTATGATCCCGTGGGAGACCCGCAGTTAAAGGAGGATTTCATGAGGGCCAGAAGGCTGACCCGGATCTTTAATTCTCTGACGGAAGAAGAGATGGAGCGGCGGATAGAAGTCATCAAGGAGCTCTTTGGAGGGACCGGAGAGCATGTCCATGTAGAACAGACTTTCCACTGTGATTATGGCAGTCATATCTATGTGGGCGAGTATTTTTACGCCAATTATGACTGCACGATCATCGATGTGTGTGAGGTGCGGATCGGGGACAATGTGATGCTGGCGCCCAAGGTGGGGATCTACACGGCGGGGCACCCCCTCGACGCCGGGGTGCGGAACGACGGCTTGGAATTCGGCGCTCCTGTCACCATCGGAGACAATGTCTGGATCGGCGGCAGCGCGGTGATCAATCCGGGCGTGACCATCGGGGACAATGTGGTCATCGGCTCCGGGGCTGTGGTGACAAAGGATATCCCGGACAATGTGATCGCGGTGGGAAATCCCTGCAGGGTGCTAAGGGAGATCACCCAGGAGGACAAAATATATTGGGAGAAGAAGAAAGCAGAATATGAGAGGCTTATGGGACCGCGCTAGGCGCGGTCCTGTTCTTTGGGCAGGATTTCTTTCATTGTTTCTTTAAAGCGGCGGGAAATGGGATTGACCGCCGGGAAAAGCTGTGTTATAGTTAACCTATCTTTGAGGTAGATCTACAGCTTATCCCGGCGGTTTCTGCTGGAAATTCCCATTTTTTTAGTTGACATTTTGTCTTGGGTATACTACTATATTAATCAGATACGAACATTAGTTCGAAAATGGAGGAGAATTTATCATGGCAGGTAATGAAGATAAGAAGAAGGCATTGGACGCGGCGATCGCGAAGTTAGAGAAGGATTTTGGAAAGGGAACGGTCATGAAGCTGGGGGACCCAGCCGCCAGAGTGTCGGTGGAGACGGTGCCCACCGGGTCTCTGAGCCTGGATATCGCCCTGGGACTTGGAGGAGTGCCAAAGGGGAGGATCGTGGAGATCTACGGACCGGAATCCAGCGGTAAGACCACGGTGGCCCTCCACATGATCGCGGAAGTCCAGAAGAGAGGCGGAATCGCGGGATTCATCGACGCGGAGCACGCCCTGGACCCTGTCTACGCGGGGAATATCGGCGTGGATATCGATGAATTATATATCTCACAGCCCGACAGCGGGGATCAGGCGCTGGAGATCGCGGAGACGATGGTCCGCTCTGGAGCGCTGGATATCATCGTGATCGACTCGGTAGCGGCGCTGGTGCCCCGCCAGGAGATCGAGGGAGATATGGGGGATTCCCACGTAGGACTGCAGGCAAGGCTGATGTCCCAGGCGCTCAGGAAGCTGACGCCGGTGATCAGCAAATCCAACTGCGTGGTGATCTTCATCAATCAGCTTCGGGAGAAGGTAGGCGTCATGTTCGGGAATCCTGAGACTACCACCGGAGGACGGGCGCTGAAGTTCTATTCTTCCATCCGTATGGATGTGCGCCGGACAGAGACGCTCAAGCAGGGCGGAGAGATGGTGGGAAACCGGACCCGTGTGAAGATCGTGAAGAATAAGATCGCGCCGCCTTTTAAGGAGGCAGAGTTCGATATCATGTTTGGAAAGGGGATCTCCAGGGAGGGAGATATCCTGGATCTGGCGGTCAATGTAGGACTGGTGAACAAAAGCGGCGCCTGGTTCTCCTACAATGGAGAGAAGATCGGCCAGGGCCGGGAGAACGCTAAGCTTTATCTGGCAGAGCACAAGGACGTGATGGAAGAACTAGATAAGAAGATCCGGGAGCACTATCATTTCGAGGGAGATGACGGTGAAGCTGAAGAGAAAGGAGCGGCTGGAGGTATGGCAAAAGCAGCGTCTGCCGGAGTGAAAGCCGCGGAGAAGGCAGATACAGCAAAGGGAACGGCAAAGGAGAAATAAATGGTCATTACAGAAATTGAAGCCTTGTCCAAGACTCGGTATCAGGTCTATCTTGACGGGAAGCCTGCCTTTGTCTTGTACAAAGGAGACCTTGCCAGATACCACCTGACGAAGGGCAGTGATATTGCTGAGGAGATCTGTCTCCAGATTCGCCAGCAGGTGGTCTTGAAGCGTGCCAAGGCCCGCGCCCTCCATCTCCTGAATGACATGGGAAGGACGGAGGAACAGCTTTGCGCCAAACTAAGGCAGAGCCATTACTCGGAGGATGTTGTCCAGGAGACCCTTGCCTATGTCCGTTCCTATGGATATGTCAATGACGCCGCTTACGCCCGGAATTTTATCGAGACCCGCAAGGGAAGGAAGAGCAGGAAGGAACTCTATGCAAAGCTCTGTGAGAAGGGGATCAGCAGGGAAGAGATCGATCAGGCTTTTGAAGAATGTTACTCCGGGGAAGATTCCCGGGAGGCGATCCGGGAACTCCTGAGGAAAAAGGGGTGGACATCGGAAGAGATGGAGGATAAGGAACGCCGGAAAATGCTTGGTTTTCTGACCAGGAAGGGCTTTTCCTATGAGGATATCCGTCAAGTGATACAGGTTTCTGACTGGAATGCTTGACATCTTTGTGAAAACAGTATAAAATTTAAGTGTTGTAAATGTACAATGAAAATTAAATAAGGAGGTGCTCCTGTGCCGATTGGAATCATAATTGCCGCAGCGGCAGTGCTGATCCTGGCAGCGGCGGTCATCAGCCATTTCGCCACGGTCTCCAGCCTTAAGAAGAACGCGGAATCCAAGATTGGGAACGCGGAAAGCAAGGCGAGGGAGATCATCGATGATGCGGTGAAGACGGCTGAGGCAAAGAAAAAGGAGTCTCTCTTGGAAATTAAGGAAGAGTCTATCAAGAATAAAAATGA
>DXGF01000154.1 GCA_019114065.1 Candidatus Dorea gallistercoris | reverse complement strand
TCTTTGACAATTCTGCTTTGTCTGCGATCGCTGCAACTAATTCTGTTTTGTTCATGGATAATTTCCTCCTCTTGTTTCATCATAGAATCCCTTATTTTAATTCTACAGATTTTACAGCGGCTCCACATTCTCATGTCTCGCCGCCTTTAGTTACTGTTATACCCGTTTTCCCTATATTTGTCAAGGTTATTTCGATTATTTCGCCTTATTTCCTGGGGTTTTTCGGGTTTTTTACCGTTTACAGCATGGCATTGATCATCGCCAGAACTTCTTTCCCCAGCCGATCTGATTTCTCTTCGGCGTCTTCCAGAGAGCTTCCCTTGATCCCATAATAGAATTTCACTTTCGGTTCTGTACCGGAAGGCCTGACACAAACCCACGCTTCGTCCGTTAATTCATAATACAATACATTGGAAGAGGGCAGTCCTGTCGGAACCTCCTCTCCAGTGGCGATATCCCTGATGGTGCCCGCCTGGTAGTCCCTTGCCCGGATCACCCGATATCCTCCTACTTCCGATGGCGGATTCTTTCGAAGTGTCTCCAAGATCTCCTGGATCTTCTGGAGTCCCTCGATTCCCTTTAAGGTGATCGACTGGATCGCGTCCTTGTAATAACCGTATTTCTCATACATGTCCACCATGGCATCCCACAGCGTCCTGCCCTGGATCTTATAGTAAGCCGCAGCTTCACACAGAGCCATCGTAGCCGCGATCGCGTCTTTATCCCTTGCGTAAGTACCGATCAGACAGCCGTAGCTTTCTTCAAAGCCAAAGACATAGCGGCCTTTTCCTGTCTTCTCAAACCCCAGGATCTGCTGACCAATATACTTGAAACCGGTCAGCACCTCGATCATCCCCACGCCGTATGCTTTCGCGATCGCCGCCGCCATATTGGAAGTCACGATCGTCTTGATCAGATATCCGTCTTCCGGAAGACCACACAGCGCTTGCCTCTGTCCGATCTCGTAATCAGCCAGGAGGCAGCCGGACATATTTCCTGTAAACTCCTTATAATCACCGGACTTGCAGTCTTTTACGTAAACGCCCAGACGGTCCGCATCCGGGTCCGTGGCAAGCACCAGATCTGCGTCCACTTCTCTGGCAAGCTTCAAGCCCAGTTCAAAGGCTTCCGCCGCCTCTGGATTGGGATAGGATACCGTCGGGAAATCCCCGTCCGGAAGCTCCTGCTCTTTTACTACATATACATTTTTAAAGCCCAGCTCCTTTAAGATCCTCCTCGCCGGGATGTTTCCAGTTCCATGGAGAGGGCTGTAAACGATTTTTAACTGGCCGCCCACCTGGTCGATCGCATCCTGGTGGAGCACCAGTTTCTTCAGTTCCGCCATATAGCCGTCGTCCACTTCTGCTCCAATTGTCTGGTACAGGCCTGTTTGTTTGGCTTTCTCAAGTTCCATCGTCTTCACGGCATTGTAATCCGTGACCGCCCTGACCTCATCCATGATCCCTTTGTCATGGGGAGGCGTGATCTGTGCCCCGTCTTCCCAGTATACCTTATACCCGTTATATTCCGGCGGATTATGGCTGGCGGTGATATTGATCCCCGCAATGCAACCAAGGAATCTCACTGCGTAAGACAATTCCGGCGTTGGCCGCAGAGACTCAAACACATATGCCCTGATCCCATTTGCGGCCAGGCACAGAGCCGCCTCGTCCGCAAATTCAGGAGACATGCGGCGGGAATCGTAGGCGATGGCCACCCCTTTTGCCTGCCCGTTGTTCTTACTGATATAATTCGCCAATCCTTGCGTTGCTTTTCTGACGGTATAGATATTCAAACGGTTCGTTCCGGCTCCGATCACGCCTCTTAATCCAGCCGTTCCAAATTCCAAATCCTTATAGAACCGCTCTTTGATCTCGCCGTCATCGTCCGCGATCGACCGGAGTTCTTCTTTCGTGGCTTCATCAAAATAAGGATTGCTGATCCACTCCTCATATTTTTCACGATATTCCATTTTGAGTACCTCCTGTTTTTCCTGTCCCCATTATACAACAGGAAGCTATAAATGAAAAGAAAATATATGATTTAGGAACCGCTCTTTTTCCCTGGTCTGGGCGATCGCTGTATTCAGCTTCTCGATGCTTTTCGCAGAGATCCAGGCCTTATTTGAGTGATAATAAGAGTTGGCGATCTTCCAGAACTTCTCCGGGTAGGCAAGGCGGATCTTCAGATACTCGATTTCCCGGTCCTCCAGGGGACTGATTGCTGAGTAGGCATTCAGCATACTGTCTCCCAGGCGCTCCTTCCATCCCTGCTTTTCCATGACCTTCCTCAGGAAATAGTACAGATCCTCCGTCTGGATATTCCTTTTACATTTTTCAAAATTAACAATGGCGATCGAAGTCTTCCCGTAGCTGTCCCGGACCATCAGAATATTGTGATAGTTATATTCTCCGTGGACGATACAGGCCTGCCTGATGCTGTCTTCATAGAATCCGCCATAGGCAGAATTCCGCAGGAGACTGTCTGCGGCTTCGGCCCACTGGTACATCTGGTCGAAACATTTCAGAAAAGCCACCTCGAATTCTCCTTTGGGCGACAGATTTCGCACAAATCGCCGCACTTTTTTCAGTTCCCGGTCATGCCTTTCGTATTCCTTTTCCAAAGGCTCCGCTGCCGTGATCCCCTGGATATCCACTTCCCGCAGCAGAAGATGCAGTTTAGCCAGATGCCCGGCCGCCTCCAATAACTCCGCCGGTTTGCGGATATCACATTCCCTCCCCTGGAACCATCTCTTCAAAAGATACTTGGTCCCATCTTCCAGTATAGTCAGACATTCTCCCTCTTTGTTGGGAATGATCCGGTCAATATTATGGTACCCCTGCCGCCCCAGATAGTCATACAGTCTGCAAAGGGCCAAAACACGTCCCGGAGCTGTGCCCGTCTCCCGCAGGAGAAGTGGTCCCTGATCTGTCTCGCATAAAACAGCACCCCTGATCTTACGGGTGCCGTTCACGTCAATATTATATTTTTCCAGCACATACCGCTCATATTCCTGCATACCAATCCCCTGCACTTAAGTTATTGTCATGTATTCTCTCTAAACTTATGAGATTCCAGGGGAAAATATGATTGGGGCCGTGGTATTTTTAAAAATACCACGGCCCAGATTAAAAAAGCCCTGTCCCTTTTTGATCTACAGTCTTTTCAGCAGTTCCTCTTTTGTGTTTAGTTTTGGGTCTTTTAACACAATTTTTAGCAATTCTTCCAGTTTTTCCCCGATCTGCCTGCCTGGCTCCATACCGGCTTCCAGCAGGTCTTTCCCGGATACGGCCAATGTCTGCAGGGAGACACATTGCCCTTCTTGCATTATTTTCCCATATAAATATTCAATCTCATCCAGATTCCGTAGCTTTTCCTCTCTCTTATACATGCTCTGCGCCAGCACATCGGCCCTGCGCACTTCCATATAAGAGGGAAAGAAATCCTCGCCGATCAGATTTATCGCCTGGCGCACATTATACTCTGTGGCATCCATTCGGTAATCGTGAAAACGGATCAGGCGGCATACTTTATGCAGCGTATCATTATCGAATTTCAGTCGTTTTAAAATCCTTCGGGCCATGGCCTCGCTTTCTGCCGCATGTTTTTTAAAATGGGCCCTCCCTGTCTCATCTATGGTTTTCAAGGCCGGCTTCCCCATATCATGCAAAAGCATCGTCAGCCTCAGTACTTTATCCGACCGGATATTTTTCATCGCGTAGAGTGTATGGTCCCCTACATTATACATATGATGAGGCGTCTCCTGCTCCGTGATCATCAGCCGGTCGAATTCCGGGAGAAATTGAGCGGTGATCCCCAGCTCATAGGCTTCCCGCAGGAGCTCCGGCCGGTCCGAGACTAACATTTTTACCAACTCAGTCTGGATTCGCTCGGCGCTGATATTTTTCAATGTCGGCGCCAATGACCGCATGCCTTCTCTCGTGTCCCCGTCAATCGTAAAATTTAGCTGCGCCGCAAAACGCACTCCCCGCAAAATTCGAAGGGCGTCTTCAGAGAACCGTTCCTTTGCGTTTCCCACACACCTAATCAGCATTTTCCTCAGATCTGAAAGCCCATCAAAAATGTCTACCAATCCGTCTTTCTGATTATAAGCCATCGCATTGATCGTAAAATCCCGCCGCTGCAAATCCTCCTCCAAACTTCGCGTAAACATTACCTCCTTGGGATGCCTGCTGTCCTCATACTCCCCATCGATCCGGTAAGTCGTCACCTCAAAGCTCTCTCCTTCCAATCGAACCGTGACCGTACCGTGCTCGATCCCTGTATCGATCGTGCGGCGGAAGATATTTTTGATCTCTTCTGGCATGGCAGAAGTGGTGATATCCCAGTCTTCCGGCTCTCTCCCAAGGATCGAGTCCCTGACACACCCCCCGACCGCATATGCCTCAAACCCTTCCTGTTGTAAAATCTGGATAATTTTATTTACCTTTTCCGGTAGATTTATTTTCAGCGTGTCCATGTGGCCACCTCCATTTTCTACACTTTATCATACCACATTTTCAGTTGGGGCCGTGGTATTTTTAAAAATACCACGGCCCAGATTGAAAATACCCTGTCCCTTTTTGATTTAATCTTTCTTTCGTCCGAGTTCCATCTTTATGGCTTCCCGAATCTTCTGTACCTTCTTTTTCGAAATCCCAAACATTTCTTTGAGTTCTTTTTCGAACAAATCTCTCGTTTTTATGTAATCTAAGATTTCTTTTTCTGACACTTCCATTTCCATGTGCATTCGCTCCAAAATTTCTTTTGCAATGGCTTTCCTTTCCAGAAATTCTTCTTCCAGAATATCAATAAAGAAATCTCCGTTGCTTGAGCGATGAAATTTCTCAAATTCTTTTCGATCGTAAAAACGACTTTTAAGTAGTCTATAACTCTCAGAATCCAAAAGCTTTCTTGATTTTACATCAATATATTCAGCCATGCTGCTGTGAAGATAGTTCACTGGATTCTTACAGAGATTCGCTTTGACCGGATTTAAATGGATATACCGGAGGCAATTCCAGAAATATGCCTCGCTTTCAATGCATTGGCTTCGAAATCTTCCCTGGAACACGTAACCGGTTCTGTCATGTTTATGATTATAATAGTGGGCATAAGCGGCTAAGATTTTTGCCATGAATAAGGATAATTCTTTTAGATCTGCTTTGACCAGCAAATGTAAATGGTTCGACATGATGCAATAAGCATACATTTTGATACGATACTTTTTCAGATTTTCCCGGATGATCTTCCACATTCGATCCTTTTCTTCTTTCGTCTGGAAAACAGGTTCTTTATCCAGGCCCCTGGAAACAATGTGGTAAAATCCTGTCCCACTCTCCTGCCTTGGTCTTCTCGGCATTCGTACCCTCCTTTCACATTTCAAAACACTTCAAAAGGGACAGGGCTTTTTCAATCTGGGCCGTGGTATTTTTAAAAATACCACGGCCCCAACTACATAATTAATAGGATTTCCCCCAATATGCCATGTGTTTGGCGGGTTTCCCGCACCAAATGCATTTATCGGAGATCATTTCTTCGTCTTCGATCAGGCACCTTGTGGCCGCTCCGCCGGTGACATATTTCACTTCGCCTTCGCATTCCGGGTCTCCGCACCAGCAAGCCTTTACGAAACCGCGGTTGGCCTTGAATTTTTCTTCCATTTCGTCCATCGTTGTGGCTGTATCGATATGGTTCTGCAGGAATTCATTTGCTCTGTCGTACATATCCTGCTGCTCCTGCTCCAAAATCTCACGAAGCTTTACGGCAATCTCGTCCAGGGATACGACTGTCTTCTCTCTGTTATCCCGACGCACTACTACTACCTGATTCTTCTCCAGATCTTTGGGGCCGATCTCGATACGGGTCGGGATTCCCACCATCTCCTGCTCCGCGAATTTCCAGCCGGTACTCTTATCAGAATCGTCGATCTTCGCCCGGTAGCCTGCTTTCTTAAGCTCATCCAGCAGCGCATATGCCCGGTCCAGAACGCCTTCCTTATGCTGGGCGATCGGAATGATCCGGCACTCTACCGGCGCTACGTGAGGCGGCAGCACCAGCCCGTCGTCATCGCCGTGCACCATGATGATGGCGCCGATGCTCCTGGTAGACCATCCCCAGGATGTCTCGTAAGCGCTCTGGAGCTGATTGTTCTTGTCTACGTATTTAATGTCAAACGCATCCGGGAATCCGCTTCCAAAGAAATGGCTGGTCGCGGACTGCAGCGCTTTTCCGTCATGCATGAGCGCCTCGATGGTATAAGTGTCCTGGGCTCCGGCAAATTTCTCATGCTCTGCCTTCCTTCCAGATACAAACGGAATTGCCAGTGTCTCTCTATAGCAGTCTTCGTAAACGTGGAACATCTGAATTGTCCGTTCCTCTGCCTCTTCATAAGTGGCGTGCAGAGTGTGCCCCTCCTGCCACAGGAATTCTCTGGAACGCAGGAAGGGTCTTGTAGTCTTCTCCCAGCGAAGCACAGAATTCCACTGGTTCCATACTTTCGGAAGATCCCTGTAGGAACGGACCGACTTGGCCCAAAGATCGCAGAACAAGGTCTCAGAGGTGGGACGGATACAGAATCTCTCCTGAAGCCTCTCCATACCGCCATGAGTTACCCAGGCAACCTCCGGCGCGAAGCCTTCCACATGGTCGGCCTCCTTTTCCAGAAGGCTCTCCGGGATCAGCATCGGAAGGCAGACATTTTCTACCCCGGTTTCTTTAAACCGCCGGTCCAGATCCGCCTGGATCAGTTCCCAGATCGCGTATCCATTGGGAAGATAATTCAGACAGCCTTTCACGCTTGAATAGTCACAAAGCTCCGCCTCCCGCACAACGTCCGTGTACCACTGGGCGAAATTTTCTTCCCGTGATGTGATATTCTTTACCAGTTTCTTTTCTTTTGCCATACTCTTTTCTCCTTTTCTTTTCCCCAGGGCCCTTGCCCCGTGTGATATTGTCGGGAGCCTCCGGCAAAAGAAAACGCCGGGTTCTTCGCTCCCCAAAAGGGACCGAAAAGCTCGGCGGTACCACCCTCGTTAACTGCAGACCGTCTGCAGTTCGCTTCATTTGCCGTTAACGCCGGCTTACACGCCACACTTTCATGCGGAGGCTCCAAGGCGGGTTCCACGCAGTTCAGGACGGAAATCTTTCACCCTTTGATCTCCTCTCTTTGGTCCGCTTACATGTACTGTTCCTCTTCGTCGCCCAAACTTCTTGAGTTAAACGTAATTTTAAGCCAAGTCCCTTTATTTGTCAAGGGCAAACACTTGAGAAAATGCATTTCTCTCCCTGTTCCGATTGCATCCTGCCCTTTTGTATGTTTTAATAAAAATGCCGCAAACGAAACACGGAAAGGATCTGACTCTTATGGAAAATAAAATTCCTAAAATATTATATGAAGACTCACATATTATTGTATGCAAAAAGCCTGCCGGTATACCCACCCAGACCAAAAGAATCGGAACGCCCGATCTGGTGAGCCTTCTGAAAAACCACTTGGCTGCCAGCGCGCCTTCCGGGAAAGCCCCATACCTGGCCGTCATCCACCGGCTGGACCAGCCTGTGTCCGGAATCCTGGTATTTGCCAAAACTCCCGCCGCGGCTAAAGCGTTGACTCAACAACTTACCCGTCAGGGCTTTGGAAAATATTACCGTGCTTTGGTAGAAGGAATCCCACCACATCAGGAAGACACCCCGGAAAATTATCTGGTAAAAGATCTCAAGAGCAATACTTCCCACGTATGTGAGAAAAATACCCCCGGAGCGAAACTGGCCCGTCTGCATTATAAAATTGTCAAAAAGGGACAGGGCTTTTTCAATCTGGGCCGTGGTATTTTTAAAAATACCACGGCCCCAATTGAACTAGAAATCCATCTCTACACCGGCCGACACCACCAGATCCGCGTTCAGCTGGCTGCCATGGGCTGCCCCATCATCGGCGACTCAAAATACAACCCGGACGCTGCCCCTGGCCAGCCTCTCATGCTTTGCGCCTGCCGACTGGAATTTTCCCATCCCGTTACGAAGGAGAATCTGGCTTTCCAGCTTTCAGAAGAAGAGGGAGCTTTTTAAAAAGCTCCCTCTTCTTCTGATGCTTCTTCACCCTCCAATGTCTCTTGGTATTTCGAAAGAATCTCGCTCTGGACTCTTTCTCTTACCTCAGAGTTAATCGGATGTGCAATGTCCCTATATTCTCCGTCCAATACTTTCTTGCTTGGCATTGCGATGAACAGCCCTCTGTCCCCTTCGATGATCTTGATGTCGTGTACGGCAAATTCATCATCCAGCGTAATGGACACGATTGCTTTTAATTTTCCTTCTTTTGCCACCTTCCTCATGCGTACATCTGTGATCTTCATCTTCTTTTTGCCCCTTTCTTCCTCGGTCCTGCACTAGAGTGCATACCTCTCGTTCTTTTCAACAACTACTTTCACACCATTTTCCCCAATATGACGTGTGTTTGCCCTGATTGTATCACGACTCTCTACAATGCAGTTTTCAATGTAAGTGTTATCTCC
>DXGF01000153.1 GCA_019114065.1 Candidatus Dorea gallistercoris | reverse complement strand
CTGCTACGGCGCCAATGACGTGCGGGAAGGCGTTGCCATCATGTGGAAAGAGGGCGTTGACGTTTCCATCACCGGAAACTCCACCAACCCGACTCGTTTCCAGCATCCGGTAGCGGGAACCTATAAGAAAGAGTGCGTAGAGGCAGGCAAGAAATATTTCTCCGTTGCTTCCGGCGGCGGTACAGGACGTACCCTTCACCCGGACAATATGGCGGCAGGCCCGGCTTCCTATGGTATGACAGATACTCTGGGACGTATGCACTCTGACGCGCAGTTCGCCGGATCTTCTTCCGTGCCGGCCCATGTAGAGATGATGGGACTGATCGGCGCTGGAAATAACCCGATGGTAGGTATGACAGTAGCGGTGGCAGTAAGCATTGAGGAAGCTGCCAAGGCCGGGAAGTTTTAATTAAATAATCCAGTAAGACTAAGGGCTTCCGATGACGTAAAAGGTTGTCGGGAGCCCTTGATCTTGTTGTTTGATATCTTGAATATAGATATAAAAAATAGCTATATTTGTTTTAACTATTAGACGAATCAGACAGCCTTTACTTATAATGGGAACAGAATATGTAGTGAAAGAAAACAAAGGAGGAAATGATCGATGAAAACTTATTACGATCCAGATGATCTGGGAAAGTTCGGGACAATTGGAGAGGAGGCTCCCGAACTGGCGGAAAAGTTTTTTGATTGGTATGGGGCAGTATTTGCTGAAGGTGCGCTGACGGCCCGGGAAAAATCGTTGATCGCTCTTGCGGTGGCCCATGCGGTGCAGTGTCCTTACTGTATCGATTCTTATACGAATGACTGTCTGAACAGAGGAGTCAGCGAAGAACAGATGACAGAGGCGGTGCATGTCGCGGCGGCAATCCGCGGCGGAGCCAGTCTGGCGCATGGAGTGCAGATGAAAAATATTGTAAAAAAGCTGGAGTTATAAAAGATGAATCAGGCATTAGAAGATGTAAAGAGACAAGAAAATATTCCGGATTTTGAAAGCAGGATCAAAGACGAGAAGATCTTGTATACGCAGGATCATTTGGACGTGATGCAGATCAACGTGGGAAGACTGTGTAATCTTGCCTGCAGGCACTGCCATGTGGAGGCAGGGCCTGAGCGGACAGAAGTAATGTCCCGGAAAGTGATGGAGGCCTGCCTGCAGGTATGCCTGGAGCAGAAGATACCAACCATTGATATCACGGGAGGCGCGCCGGAGATGAATCAAGATTTTGAGTGGCTGGTGGAGGAGGCCTGCAAGGTCTGCGGCCATGTGATCGTCAGGACCAACCTGGTGATCCTGCAAGAAGAGAAATACCGGGATCTGCCAAAGTTCTACGCAGATCATAAGGTGGAGATCGTCTGTTCCCTTCCCTATTACCGTGCCAAAGAAATGGACCGGATCAGAGGTGAGGGGACATTTGCCCAGGCGATCCAGGTCATACAGGAACTGAACCGGTTTGGATATGGGAGGGACACAGATTTGATCCTGAATATGGTGTATAATCCGGCAGGCGCTTTTTTTCCACCGCCGCAAGGAGCGATGGAGCAGGAATATAAGGCTCGCCTTTGGAAAGATTACGGGATCGTATTCAACAATCTTTTTACGATTACCAATAATCCAATGGGACGATTTGAGGCGTTTCTGAAACGCAGCGGCAATCTGGAGAGTTATATGAAGAAACTATCCGATGCCTTTAACGAAAAGACGCTCCAAGGACTGATGTGCAGATTCCAGATATCTGTGGGCTGGGACGGAAGGCTGTATGATTGTGATTTCAATCAGGCGGCGGACCTTCCGGTTTCCGGGGAAGAGACAATTTTCGACCTGACAGGGAAGTCGTTCCGGACGCGTCGGATCTGTTTTGGAAACCATTGTTATGGATGTACGGCTGGACAGGGCTCCAGCTGCGGTGGCGCTACAGAATAATAGGAGTTAAAAGATAGGGATGAGGGAGAGGACATATCTGGTCACAGGAGGGGCAGGATTCATCGGTACAAACTACATCCGATTCCTGTTTGATAAATAGGAAGATTCTGCACATGTGATCAATCTTGATAAGTTGGACTATGCGAGAAATGAGGAGAATCTTCATAGAGAAAAGCAGAGAGAAAACTATACTTTTATTAAAGGAGATATTGGTGACCAGTCGCTTGAACAGGAAATTTTTCAATCCTATGAAATCTACCGGGTGATCCATTTTGCGGCAGAGAGCCATGTAGACCGCAGCATTCTGGAGCCGGAAGATTTCGTCAAAACGAATGTGCTCGGCACACAGATACTTTTGGAATGCGCAAGAAGAGTGTGGGAGACAGGGGATAATATCTACAGAGAAGACTGGAGATTCTTACATGTGTCTACGGATGAAGTGTTTGGCTCCCTGGAAAAGGATGGGACTTTTTCGGAGAGCAGTTCTTACTGTCCGTACAGTCCATATGCGGCAAGCAAGACTGGGGCAGATCTGTTAGTAAAATCTTACATTGATAACTTACGCCTTTCCGGCTAACCTGACGAATTGCGGCAATAATTACGGACCTTATCAGCATCTGGAGAAGCTGATCCCTCATATTATCTCGAATGCGTTTCAAGGAAAGTCTGTGCCGATCTATGGAGACGGGAAAAATATCAGGGATTGGAATATCCTATGGTGGCGGTGCAGGGCGATCTACGCTTATATTGCGATGAGGGTATAGATTTTTCCTTTCTTATCATCTTTATTTGACTATAAGAACTAAATTAAGTTATGATAGGTATGATCATGTGATATTTTTGACCAAAGTGCAGATGAACGGAGATTTCGGGGTTGGAGGTGCGCATGAAAGATGGAATATGAAGGACAGATCTGCAGGGCTCCTATGGAACGAGGAGCTTTTATGCTTCCGGTCATGGTGGGATGCTCCTATAATCAATGCCGGTTCTGTATGTTGTTTAAACATTTGACATTTCGGCTTCTTCCATTGGAACAGATCGAAGGAGAACTCAGGAGGGTGAGGGCTGCCGGAGGGCAGCCTAAGAAGATTTTTCTGGGTGATGGAAACGCGTTTGATCTGGATACGGAGAGGCTTTTGGAGATCCTGGATCTGATCCACTGGTATTTTCCGGAGTGTGAGGCCATCAATATGGACGCTACGGTGACGGGGATCCATAACAAATCAGATGAAGAACTTCTGCGG
This sequence comes from Candidatus Dorea gallistercoris, assembly GCA_019114065.1. GTDB lineage: Bacteria > Bacillota > Clostridia > Lachnospirales > Lachnospiraceae > Massilistercora > Massilistercora gallistercoris. The sequence continues at coordinate 3,153 of DXGF01000153.1, read as the reverse complement.
CTTTACCGGGAGGGGGTCCGCCATCTCTATCTGGGGATCGAGAGCGGCCTGGATGATGTGCTGCGGTTTATGAAAAAAGACCATACTCTTTCCCAGGCTTTCCGGGAGACGGGCAGAGCCAAGGAGGCCGGACTGATCTTCGATGCCCATATGATGACCGGGATTGCCGGAAAAGGGCGGGGCATTGAGAATGCGGAGCGCACCGCGGAATTTTTTAACCGGACCGAGCCTGGCCGGATCGTGAATTTCTCTCTGTTCCTGCATCGCGGCGCGCCATTGTACCAGGAGATCCGGAAGGGAACCTTTGCGCCTGCGGATGAGCGGGAGAATCTGGAGGAAGAGGACAGGCTTCTTGCGCTTCTGGATCTTCCGGATCTGGAATACGATGGGTTCCATGATTTCCTGGAAGTGCGGGTGCGCGGAAGACTTCCAAAGGACCGGGAGAAAATGCGGGGGCGGATCCGATCGGCGCTGGAGGCGCTGGAGGAGACAGAGCCACTGTTTGCCTTTGTGGATTGAGAAGATTTTGAAAAGAGGGGGGTGAAAAGAAGATAAGCGGTTGTACTTGACAAAACCGCCTGATATTGCTATGATTAAAAAATAGAACGCACTCTGTTTTTTAAATAATCTGAAAGAGAGGTGCCATATGCAGAGAGTTTACTCATTATTAGTTGACAATAATCCAGGGGTGTTAAGCCGGATATCCGGGCTTTTCAGCCGCAGGGGATACAGCATTGACAGCATCACGGCGGGGGTGACGGCGGATCCTAGGTTTACCAGGATCACGATTGTGGCCAGCGGAGACGAGCTGATCCTGTCCCAGATTGAGAAGCAGGTACGAAAGCTGGAAGATGTGGTGGAGATTAAGGTGCTGCAGCCGGACGATTCTGTTTACCGGGAGCTGATCATGGTGAAGATCCGGGCAGACAGAGGGGAGCGGGCGGAGATCATTTCCGTGGCAGACATTTTCCGTGCCAAGATTGTGGACGTGGAGAAGGAATCTCTAATCGTGGAACTGACAGGCGCCCAGTCGAAGCTGGATGCGTTCCTCAATCTGCTGGACGGGTATGAGATCCTGGAGCTTGCCAGGACGGGGATCACAGGACTGACCCGGGGGACCAGGGATGTGACGCTGATCGATCAGGACGGTAATATCAAAAAGCTGTAGGAGAAATTAAACAGCGGGAGAATGACAGGTTCTGCCGGTGTTTAACGATAAAATTTCACATTTAAAGATGTAGGAGGAATGGTAAAATGGCAGCAAGAATTTTTTATCAGGAAGATTGTAATCTATCTTTACTGGAAGGAAAGAAGATCGCGGTGATCGGCTACGGAAGCCAGGGACACGCCCACGCTCTGAACCTGAAGGAATCCGGATGTGACGTGATCGTCGGTCTCTATGAGGGAAGCAAATCCTGGGCAAAGGCTGAAGCCCAGGGGTTAAAGGTTTATACAGCGGCAGAGGCCGCAAAGCAGGCGGACATCATCATGATCCTGATCAACGATGAGAAACAGACCGCAATGTACAAGAAAGACATCGAGCCGAATCTGGAAGAGGGAAATATGCTGATGTTTGCCCATGGCTTCTGTATCCACTTTGGACAGATCGTGCCTCCGGCAAATGTAGATGTTACCATGATCGCGCCAAAGGCTCCGGGCCACACCGTAAGAAGCGAGTACCTGGCCGGAAAAGGGACCCCGTGTCTGGTAGCCGTTGAGCAGGATTACACCGGAAAAGCGCTGGATACCGCGCTGGCTTACGCGCTGGCCATCGGCGGGGCAAGGGCAGGCGTTCTGGAGACCACCTTCCGTACCGAGACCGAGACAGACCTCTTTGGTGAGCAGGCGGTTCTGTGCGGCGGTGTCTGCGCATTAATGCAGGCAGGCTTCGACACACTGGTAGAAGCGGGATACGATCCAAGAAACGCGTACTTTGAGTGTGTACATGAGATGAAGCTGATCGTAGATCTGATCTACGAATCCGGCTTCGCGGGAATGAGATACTCCATCTCCAACACTGCGGAGTACGGCGATTATGTGACAGGGCCGAAGATCATCACAGACGAGACCAGAAAGAGCATGAAGAAGATCCTGGCCGATATCCAGGATGGTTCCTTTGCCAAAGAGTTCCTTCTGGATATGTCTCCCGCGGGCGGACAGGCGCACTTCCGCGCGATGAGGAAACTGGCTTCCGAGCACGCCTCCGAGAAAGTCGGCAAAGAGGTAAGAAGCCTGTATAGCTGGAGCGATTCTGATAAGTTGATTAATAACTAGTTAATTGGGGACGTAGCCTTCTGAAGGAAGGCTACGTCCCCAATTGTGTTAAGGGGTGTACCAAAATGAACTTTGGGGTGTACCCGATTGGAAATCTCTCTGGAAAATTTTACTGAATTTGCGGGATGATTATGATAGAATGGATATATCAAATAACCGAAAGCGTCTGCAGAAAGGAGAGGGAAATATGGATGGGAGATTTGAAGATTTACGTTCAACGAGAAATTCTAAAACGCGTATCAAGATCATGAAAGGACATTTTGCTACCAGTAATTCTCACTTAAATACGTATATCGATATGTCCACAATAAAAACGCGTCATAATAATGCCAGGGAAACAGCGAAAGAACTGGCTGGTGAGTATTTGACCAACACATTTGTAAATACGGTCGTTTGTCTGGATGAGACAGAAGTGATCGGAACGTTTCTGGCAGAGCATTTGGCGGATTCCAGTCAGTTGTCTTTGAGCGCGGGGAATAATATTTCCGTAGTTACGCCGGAATATACGCCCTTTGGACAGATTATGTTCCGGGACAATAAGCAGCGGATGGTCAACTATCAGCAGGTGTTGATTCTGGCGGCTTCTGTCACTACGGGGAAAACCATCAGCAAGGCGATAGAATCCATTTTGTACTACGGTGGGACCGTATGTGGAGTCTGTGCCATTTTCAGTGCGGTCACAAAGGTTGCGGGAATGGAGATCAAAACCATATTTACCAGCAAGGATGTCCCCGATTACCGGGCATATGATCCGGGGAGCTGCCCCATGTGCCAGGAAGGCGGCAGAGTGGAGGCGCTTGTCAATAGCTTTGGATATTCGAAACTGGAATGATAAGTGTGCGTTTGGGTACACCTCTGATTGCGTTTGGGTACACCCTT
>DXGF01000152.1 GCA_019114065.1 Candidatus Dorea gallistercoris | reverse complement strand
ACAGTTTGTTGTAATAGGAATTGCCGCTTTGAATTCGTTACTGGCAGGATTTTTCATATATTTGATCCTGATGTATACATTAGGGAAGAAAAAAATTGGAGTGATCGGAGAAATCACAGAAGATTAAGTGCGTATCAGGACAGAAAATACAGACAGAGTAAACCAGAAGGGCCGTTGTTGAAACAGCCCTTCTGTAAAGGAGGGGACACAGTTGACAAGTACAAAGGACTTTCGTTCATTTGGAGAACTATTGAAACAAGAACTGATACCTGCGCTTGGATGTACAGAGCCGATCGCCATCGCATTGGCCTGCGCAATGGCTAGAGAAATTCTGGCTGAGGAGCCAGAACAGATAAAATTGTACTGCAGCGGAAACGTCATTAAGAATGTAAAAAGTGTTTTAGTCCCTAACTCTGGAGGGAGACAAGGGATCACGATCGCGGCGGCGCTTGGGGTTGTTGTGGGAGAGGCTTCGAGGAAACTCCGCATTCTTGACGGGGTCACAAAGGAGCAGCAGGAAGAAGCTGTCGCTCTTGCAAGATCTGGAAGGATCCAGACAGAACTGGCGGAAGGCAGAGAATCTTTATATATCCTTGTTGAGATGAAATCTACAGACCAGACGGCTTCCGCAGAACTAAATGGGAATCATACAGAATTTACGAGGCTTATGAAAAACGGAGTGGTGACGTACCAGGCAGAGAATAACGAGAGCGAAACAGCAGTGAGTATGGAAGGATTGAATATTAAGAATATCCTTACTTACGCAGCAGAGCTGGAGCAGGAGAAAAATGAAGAAATCTCTGCGGTCCTCCGAAGACAGATTGCTTTTAATAAAGCGATCGCCGAAGAAGGACTTAAGGGAAAGTATGGGGCTCAGGTGGGAAAAACGATTCTGGAGACAGAAGATCGTGAAAAACCAGAAACCTTAGCAAAAGCCTGGGCAGCGGCAGGGTCGGATGCCAGAATGAGTGGATGTAACCTGCCAGTTGTGATCAACTCAGGCAGCGGCAACCAGGGATTGACCGTTTCACTGCCTGTCATTATCTATGGAGAATATCTTGAGACAGACGAGACAAGGCTGATGAGCGCCTTGGCCGTTGCAAATCTAGTCGCCATCCATCAAAAGAGTTATATCGGAAAACTTTCTGCTTTTTGTGGCGCTGTTTCAGCTGCGGCTGGAGCAGGAGCTGGTATCGGCTGGCTTTTGAAATTGGACTATGAGCAGATATCGGGGATTATAACAAATATCACTGCGGCGACAGGAGGTATGCTCTGTGATGGGGCAAAACCGTCCTGTGCGTTAAAAATCGCAGTTGCGCTGAATAATGTGTTTTTGGCAGTGGAAATGAGCAAAAGAGGGCGGGTCTTGTCATCCGGGTGCGGACTGGTCGGAAGAAATGTGGAAGAAACCATCCAAAATGTCGGATATATCGCCCGTACAGGCCTGCGAGAGGCGGATAAAGAGATTCTGGATCTAATGCTTCGATCAGAAGCAGTCTGCAGCAGAGAACAATAACCTCATGCGAAAAGAGGATTTAAAGCGGGAGGTAAAGAATATGGAAGTATTAACCCAGGTCAAACCAGAAAAAGTTTTCTACTTTTTCGAGAAATTGTGTCAGATTCCACATGGGACCTTCGACACGAAGCGCATCAGTGATTATTGTGTGGAATTCGCGAAAGAACGGGGATTGGAGGTACAGCAGGACGAGGTCAATAATGTGATCATCAAAAAACCGGGGACAACCGGCTATGAGAATAGTGAGCCGGTGATCCTCCAGGGGCATCTGGATATGGTGTGTGAGAAGATCCCGGATTCAGATCATGATTTCAAAAATGACGGGCTGGACTTGTATGTGGAAAATGGCTATGTAAAAGCTAGAGGGACTACTCTTGGCGGAGATGACGGGATTGCGGTGTCCATGGCGATGGCAGTGCTGGACAGTGACAACATCCCACATCCACCCATCGAGGCTGTGTTTACGGTAGACGAAGAGACAGGAATGCTGGGAGCGGAAGCGGTAGATCTGTCAGGACTGAAAGGAAGAAAGCTTCTGAATATCGATTCAGAAGAGGAGGGGGTTCTGACTTGCGGCTGTGCAGGAGGAATTCTATTTGAAACAAAGATTCCCGTAGAGAGGGAGATGAAAGAGGGGACCAGAATCCGCCTCAAAGTTCATGGCCTTCTGGGTGGACACTCAGGAAATGAGATCCACAGACAGAGAGGGAATGCTCATAAAATGCTTGGTAGACTGCTTTACAGAGTACAGAAAGAGACGGATTTCAATCTGATATCTATTACAGGCGGCTCTAAGGATAATGTGATAGCGTCAGAGTCAGAAGCAGTAATACTCGCACAACGTCAGACAGCAGACCGGATTCTGGAAATGGCGGAAGAAATAAAAGGGATTTGGCTGAAGGAATTTATGGGTGAGGAGCCTACGCTGGATGTGACGGTGACTGTGGAAGGGATCGGACAGGGAGAAGCGATGAAAAGGTCGGATACAGAGAAGGTGATCGCCTATCTTATGCTTTGTCCCAATGGCCTTCAAGAGTATAATAGAAAGCTGACGGGCCTGGTTGAAACCTCGCTGAATCTAGGTGTAGTCGAGACTTTCAGGGATACGGTGCGCACAGTCTTTCATATCCGGAGTTCTGTGGAGAGCCGGAAACAGCAACTCCGGGAACAGCTGGAGCAGTGCGGGAGTATGGTGGGAGGGAGAACCAAGACTATCAACGAATATCCGGCATGGCAGTTCGACCCGGAATCTCAGCTTCTCAAAATCATGATGGAGATTTACGAGAAGATGTTTGAAAAAGAACCGATAGTGTCAGCAGTCCATGCGGGAGTGGAGTGCGGACTGTTTCTTGGGAAGCGCCCGGATCTGGATTGTGTGTCCTTTGGTCCCAACATTCGGAATGTCCACTCTTTTAATGAAAAGCTGGACATTGCGTCAACGGAGCGTACCTGGGCATTTTTGAAGGAAATCCTGAAAGAATTAAAATGAAAGAGCGAGAAATTTTCGTGTTACAATAAAACTATGCTGAGCAAAGACTATTATGTATAACTATTCGGCTTTCCAAAGGAGGGACAAAGGGCTCAACAGGTGCTGAGGAAAGATGTATTTCATGTCAATAAACTGTCAAACATGTTAATAAAAAAACTTTTATTGACAGACAATTATGAGGCGGTTATAATCAAACAAAAGAAAAAACAAAGGAATCGGATGATGGATCCAAGAGAGTTTATTGCAGCTATCCCGCAGTAACGCCGAAGGGGCAAGAGTCACATCGAAACTCTCAGGCAAAGGGATTGGGTCCGGACGAAACTCTGGAGATGGACAGGGAGATAGAAGGCTTATGCTTGTGGTGGCAATGCAGGGCCATATCTCCCTGAATTTTTTGAAATGGACAGAGTGGCCTTTGAAAAGGAGGGATTGTATGGAACGAAAAACCCCGCTCTATGAAGCGCATGTGAAAGCAGGCGGCAAGATCGTACCTTTTGGTGGATATCTTCTGCCGGTACAGTATGAGGCCGGCGTGATCAAGGAGCATATGGCCGTACGCCAGGAGGCGGGCCTGTTTGATGTCTCCCATATGGGGGAGGTACTGTGTGAAGGAAAGGATGCGCTGGCCAATCTGCAGATGCTCCTGACCAACAATTTTGATAATCTGGTGGACGGCCAGGCCAGATACAGCCCTATGTGCAATGAACAGGGAGGAACGATAGACGACCTGATCGTGTACAAACGGTGCGAAGAACATTATCTGATCGTGGTCAACGCGGCCAACAGGGAGAAAGATTTCCAGTGGATGCTGAATCATCAGTTTGGCGAGGTGACCTTCACCGACGTATCTGACGATTACGCTCAACTTGCGCTCCAGGGCCCCAAGGCGATGGAGATCCTGCGTAAACTGACGACGGAGGAGAGCATACCCAAGAAATATTACCACGCTGTATTCGACGGAGAGGTGGCGGGGATTCCCTGTATCGTCTCCAAGACCGGATATACGGGAGAGGACGGAGTAGAGCTGTATCTGTCCAGCAGTCGGGCGGAAGAGATGTGGGACCGCCTGCTGGAAGCGGGAAGAGACGAGGGATTGATCCCATGTGGACTGGGAGCCAGAGACACTCTTCGGATGGAGGCCGCGATGCCTCTGTACGGCCATGAGATGAACGAGGAAGTAACCCCGCTGGAGACAGGTCTTGGATTCGCAGTCAAGATGAAGAAGGATGATTTCATCGGAAAGAAAGCCCTGGAGGAAAAGGGTGAACCGTCAAGAAAGCGGGTGGGCCTTAAGGTGACTGGCCGGGGAATCATCCGGGAAGAGCAGAAGGTCTATCTGGATGGAAACCAGATCGGACAGACCACATCCGGGACCCACTGCCCCTATCTTGGGTATCCGGTGGCGATGGCTCTGGTGGATGCGGATCACGCGGAAGACGGCACCAAGGTCAGCGTGGAAGTCAGAGGACGTATGGTAGAAGCGGAGATGGTGCCTCTGCCGTTCTATAAGAGAAATAAGTAGCGCATATAGCAGGAAAGGAGAATCAAATATGGAATTAAGAGAGGAACTGAAATATTCAAAATCACATGAGTGGGTAAAAGAAGACGGAGACCAGGTGATCATCGGACTTACGGATTACGCCCAGTCAGAACTTGGCGATCTGGTATTTGTCAATCTGCCGGAGGAAGGAGATCAGGTAACGGTAGGTGAGGCGTTCGCGGATGTAGAATCTGTAAAGGCGGTATCCGATGTATACTCTCCGGTATCCGGAGTGGTAAACGAGATCAATGAGGCGCTTCTGGACGCGCCGGAGTCGATCAATGAGGCGCCCTACGATGCCTGGTTTGTGAAGGTGGGAGAGATCGCGGAGACGGAGGAACTGTTGAGCGCGGAAGAATACCGGGCGTTTGTAGAAGAAGGCTAGAGTCAGAAGAAAGGTGGTGACCTGTTTATGGGCAGTTATGTACCAGGAACCAGAGAAGAACAGCAGGAAATGTTGAAGTCGATCGGCCTTTCTTCCATGGAAGATCTGTTTCAGGATATTCCGGAAGAGGTCCGATTCAAAGGAGAATTGGAGCTGCCGGAAGGAAAGTCGGAGTTGGAGGTACGACGCGCGGTGGGCGCGATGGCGGCCAAGAACCATGTCTTTCCTACCATATTCCGGGGAGCAGGGGCTTATCGGCACTATATCCCCTCTATGGTGAAGAATGTGATCTCCAAAGAAGACCTGCAGACCGCTTACACGCCTTATCAGGCGGAGATCAGCCAGGGTATCCTGCAGTCTATCTTTGAGTATCAGACCATGATCTGTGAGCTGACCGGGATGGATGCCTCCAATGCTTCGGTCTATGACGGGGCCTCCGCGGCGGCTGAAGGAGTCGCTATGTGCCAGGAGCGGAAGCGGAAGAAAGCCTGGATTTCAGCCGCGGTACACCCGGGCGTGCTGGAGACAGTGAAGACTTACTGCTTTGGCAATGAGATGGAACTGGAAGTGATCCCGGAGAAGGATGGGGTCACAGATCTCAAGTATTTAAAGGAACATATTGATAACGAGACCGCCTGCGTCTATATCCAGCATCCCAATTATTACGGGAATCTGGAGCAGGCTGAGGCCTTCGGTGTGGCAGCCCATGAGGCAGGCACCAAATTCATCATGGGCGTGAATCCAATTTCTCTGGGGATCTTAAAGACTCCGAAGGAATATGGAGCGGATGTGGCGGTAGGAGATGGTCAGCCCTTAGGACTTTCTCTTGCCTTTGGAGGCCCCTACCTTGGATTCATGACCTGCACGGCGTCTATGACCAGAAAGCTGCCGGGAAGGATCGTAGGTCAGACGGTGGATGCCAACGGCAAGACGGGATATGTGCTGACTCTGCAGGCAAGGGAGCAACATATCCGCAGGGAGAAAGCTTCCAGCAACATCTGTTCCAACCAGGCCCTGTGCGCGCTGGCGGTGGGAACTTATCTGGCTTCCATGGGAAGCGACGGGCTTGAGAACGCCGCGCTGCAGTGTACCTCCAAAGCCCACTATCTGGCAGAACAGCTAGGGAAAGCGGGATTCCCTCTGGAGCACGATAAAGAGTTCTTCCATGAATTTGTGACCCGGTCAGACACTCCTTCCCAGAAGGTGCTGGACGCGCTTGAGAAGGAAGACATCCTGGGAGGCTATCCGCTGGATGAACACCGGATCCTCTGGTGCTGTACAGAGATGAACACGAAACAGGAAATGGACCGGTTGGTCCAGATCGTAAAGGAGGTGTGAGCCATGTTGATATTTGAGAAGAGCAGACCGGGAAGAAAGTGCCAGCTCCTTCCTCCCTGTGATGTGGAACTGGTAAGGCCTGGGAAAGAGGATCAGAGAGAACAGGCCCTGCATCTGCCGGAGCTGTCTGAGGGGGAATTGAGCAGACATTATACAGAACTGGCAAAGAAATGCCACGGTGTGAATGACGGCTTCTATCCCTTAGGTTCCTGTACGATGAAATATAATCCCAGGATCAATGAAGAGATGGCGGGGCTTGCCGGATTTGCAGAGATCCATCCGCTGCAGCCCGTTTCCACGGTACAGGGCTGTCTGGAGGTCCTGAGCCTGGCGGAGACTTATCTGTGTGAGATCACAGGGATGGACGCCATGAGTTTCCAGCCGGCGGCGGGAGCTCACGGAGAATTTGCGGGATTGCTGCTGATCAAGGCCTACCATGAGAGCAGGAACGATAAGAAGCGCAGGAAGATCATCATCCCTGATTCGGCTCACGGGACCAACCCGGCCAGCGCGGTGATGGCAGGCTTCACGGTAGTCAGCATTCCTTCTGGACCGGACGGCTGTGTGGATCTGGAAAAATTAAGAGAAGCGGCCACAGACGAAGTGGCGGGACTTATGCTGACCAACCCCAACACAGTGGGGCTGTTTGACAAGAACATCCTGGAGATCACGGATATTATCCACGCGTGCGGCGGCCTGTGTTACTATGACGGCGCCAACCTGAACGCGGTCATGGGTGTGGCCCGCCCGGGAGATATGGGATTCGATGTGGTCCATCTGAACCTGCACAAGACGTTCTCCACTCCTCACGGCGGTGGCGGCCCGGGAAGCGGCCCGGTTGGCTGCAAGAAGATTCTGGAGAAGTTCCTGCCCTCCATCCGTGTGGCCAAGAAGGATGGATATGAGGTAGAGAGAGCTAAGGAGAGCATCGGTGAGATGAAGAGCTTCTATGGGAACTTCCTGGTGGTGGTCCGTGCCCTCACCTACATCCTGACCCTGGGGAAGGAAGGGATCCCACAGGCCAGCCAGAATGCGGTGCTGAACGCCAATTATATGATGCATGGGCTGAAGGACTTGTACTCCATGGCTTACGATACCATATGTATGCATGAGTTTGTTATGAGTTTGAAGGATCTGAAGAAGACCACCGGGATCTCGGCGATGGATATCGCGAAGGGCCTTCTGGACCGGGGCATCCACCCGCCGACCATGTACTTCCCATTGATCGTGGAAGAGGCTTTGATGGCGGAGCCTACAGAGACGGAATCCAAAGAAACCCTGGACGACGCGATTCAGGTATTCCGGGAACTGTACGAGCTGGCCAAGACAGATCCAGAGAAGCTGCATGAGGCGCCGGTGACCACGCCGGTGACCAGGCTGGATGAGGTAGGCGCCGCAAGACATCCGGTACTGCGGTATTTGTTTGAGGAGACATCCCCGCAGGGGGCAGACGCATGATCCATCAGACGGCATACGTGGAAAGCAGTTCTTTTGATCCCTATGGGAATCTGGCGCTGGAAGAGTGTCTGCTGCGCCTCTGTGAGAAGGGTCAGTGTATCCTCTACCTCTGGCAGAATCAGAAGACCGTGGTGATCGGAAAGAATCAGAACGCTTGGGCGGAGTGCAAGACGGATAAGCTTGCGGAGGCAGGCGGGCATCTGGCCCGCCGGCTCTCGGGGGGCGGCGCGGTCTTCCATGATCTGGGCAACTTGAACTTCACCTTCCTGGTATGCAGGGAAGACTACAGTATAGAACGGCAGATGGAAGTGATCCTGCGAGCTGTCCGGCAGCTGGGTGCCCGGGCGGAGAAGTCCGGACGCAACGATATCCTGGTGGACGGACGCAAGTTCTCAGGCAATGCCTTCTACGAGCAAGGAGAACAGTGGTACCATCATGGAACACTCATGGTCGATGTAGATCTCGCCAATCTGACGGAATATCTTACCGTGTCCAAGGATAAGCTCCAGTCCAAAGGGGTGGCCTCGGTCAAGTCCAGGGTCGCCAATCTGAAGGATTTCCTGCCGGATCTGACCATCCAGGAATTGAAGAAGGCGCTGCGGGCGGCATTTGAAGAGGTATACGGATGTCCCTCCCGGGAACTGCGCAGAGAGGACTTTGACCAGGAGGAGATCGAGAGAGCGCGAGAGAAGTACGCCTCCTGGGAATGGCTCTATGGGAAACGGCTGCAGTTCCAGTATGAACTGTCTCATCGGTTCTCCTGGGGCGGACTCCAATTCCAGTTCCAGATTCAGGGAGGAAGGATACAGGATCTGCGGGTGTACTCGGACTCCTTGAAGCCGGAGCTGGTGGAGGAGATCGGACGGCGTCTCCCCGGCCTTCGCTATGACAGGGAAGAGATCTGCCGGAAACTGGAAGAGTTCAGGGGCTCTTTGGAGGATCATCCTCAGGAGCAGGAGATGCTGCAGGAAATCCTTGCGTGGTTCCGTACCATTGAGTTATAGTGATACGAGAGAAAGGGGATTCATAAAGATGGAACAGCATTATGATATCATTGTGGTGGGCGCCGGCCCTGGAGGGTATGTGGCGGCTATCAAGGCGGCTAAGCTGGGAAAATCTGTGGCGGTCGTGGAAGAAGGGAAGGCCGGCGGGACCTGCCTGAACCGGGGGTGTATCCCGGCTAAGGCTATGATCCACGCGGCGGAAACCTTCCAGGAGGTGCTCCATGGAGACCGGTTCGGCATAGAGGCCCGGGAAGTGTCCTTCGACTATGAGAAGATCCTGGCCTATAAAGAGGAGACCACAGAGGCTTTGGTACAGGGGGTAGAACAGCTCCTGAAGGGAAACGGGGTGGAAAGGATCTCTGGAAAAGGAACCCTGCTTCCGGGAAGACAGGTGCGGGTGACGACAGAAGAGAAGGAAGAGATCCTCTGCGCGGATCAGGTGATCCTGGCGACGGGATCGAAACCTCTGCTGCTTCCGATCCCGGGCATGGACCTTCCGGGCGTGCTGACCAGTGACGGATTATTTCAGCTCCGGGAACGGCCGGAGAGCCTGGTCATCATTGGAGGCGGTGTGATCAGCGTGGAGTTTGCCACCGCATTTGCTGATCTTGGCTCCCGAGTTACGATCCTGGAGGCGATGCCGCGTCTGGTACCCAATCTGGATAAGGAGATTGCCCAGAATCTGAAGATGATCCTGAAGAAGCGGGGGATCGAGATCCATACATCGGCAGCAGTCCAGAAGGTAGAGCGGACGCAGGAAGGGCTGGCCTGCTGGTTTGTGGAGAAGGAGAAGGAGCAGTCAGTGACGGCTCAGTATGTGCTCTGCGCCGTGGGAAGGATTCCCAATACGGATGGACTTTTTGCCGAAGGCGCGCTGCCGGAGATGGAGCGGGGGAGAGTCCAGGTGGACGAGCATTTCCAGACCAGCATCGAAGGGGTGTACGCCATTGGCGATCTGATCTTTGGCATGCAGCTTGCTCATACCGCAAGCGCCCAGGGAACGGTGGTGGCGGAGGAACTGGCGGGGGAAGCGCCTTCCGTCGACTTGAATGTGGTTCCTTCCTGTGTCTACACCTCCCCGGAGATCGCCTCTGTGGGGCTGACGGAGGATGAGGCCAAGGAGAGGCAGATCCCGGTAAGGACAGGAAAGTTTATCATGAGCGCCAACGGCAAAAGCCTGATCACGAAAGAGGAACGGGGCTTCGTCAAGATAGTGGCCGAGGAAGATACCGGTGTGATCTTGGGAGCCCAGATGATGTGCGCCAGGGCTACCGACATGATCGGCGAGTTTGTGACGGCTGTGGCAAATGGCCTTACGGCATCCCAGATGAGCAGGGGGATGCGGGCCCATCCCACTTATGATGAAGGGATCGGCGAGGCGCTGGAAGAACTGGAAGGGGGCGCGATCCATGTAGTGCCCCGCAAGAAACGATAGAGTCATAGAAGGGAGAGAGATGCAATGGGATTTAAAAGTGATATTGAGATCGCTCAGGAAGCCGAGATGAAAGAGATCCGCCAGATCGCGGAGGGACTTGGGATTCCGGAACGTTATGTGGAAAACTACGGAAGATATAAAGCGAAGATCGACTACCGCTATTATAAGGAGGCGCTGACGGACCGGCCGGATGCCAAGCTGGTGCTGGTGACGGCCATCAACCCCACACCGGCGGGAGAAGGCAAGACTACGACCACCATCGGGGTAGCGGATGCCATGAACCGGCTGGGGAAGAAGACGATGGTGGCTCTGCGGGAGCCTTCCCTGGGCCCTGTATTTGGAGTGAAAGGCGGCGCCGCGGGCGGCGGGTATGCGCAGGTAGTCCCCATGGAGGACATCAACCTGCATTTCACAGGGGATCTTCACGCGATCGGAGCGGCCAACAATCTGGTCGCCGCTATGCTGGACAACCATATCCATCAGGGGAACGCGCTGGATATCGATACCAACCGTGTCACCTGGCGGCGGTGTGTAGATATGAACGACCGGCAGCTGCGCAGTATCGTGGACGGTCTGGGAGGCAAGGCCGATGGCGTGACCAGGCAGGATGGATTTGACATCACGGTGGCGTCCGAGATCATGGCAGTCTTCTGTCTGGCCAATGATATCCTGGACTTAAAGGAGCGTGTTTCTAAGATCATCGTGGCTTACTCCAGAAGCGGCAAGCCAGTGACGGCTGGAGACCTTCACGCGGAAGGCGCGGTGGCGGCGCTCTTAAAGGATGCCCTCAAGCCCAATCTGGTACAGACGCTGGAAGGCACGCCCGCTTTCATCCACGGCGGTCCTTTCGCCAATATCGCTCATGGATGCAACAGCGTGATTGCCACGAAGATGGGGATGAAGCTGGCAGACTATATGGTGACAGAAGCAGGATTCGGCGCGGATCTGGGCGCGGAGAAATTCGTGGACATCAAGTGCCGTATGTCCGGGATCCGGCCAAGCGCTGTGATCTTGGTGGCTACCATCAAGGCGCTGAAATACAATGGCGGTGTCCCGAAAGCAGAACTGCAGGAAGAGAATCTGGAGGCTCTGGAGAAGGGAATCCCCAATCTCTTAAAGCACATTGAGAATATCACCAAGGTCTATCACCTTCCGGCAGTGGTGGCCATCAACCAGTTCCCCACAGATACGGAAGCGGAGCTTGCCTTTGTGCGGGAGAAATGCAAGGAACTGGGTGTCAATGTGGCCCTGTCCCAGGTGTGGGGCAAAGGCGGCGCCGGCGGAGAGGAACTGGCCAGAGAAGTCCTTCGTCTCTGCGAGGGAGGGAGCAGCATGGAATTTGTCTATGATGTAAACGCTTCCATCAAAGAGAAGATCGAGGCCATCGCTACCAGAGTCTACGGGGCGGATGGTGTAGAGTACACCACCAAGGCCAATAAAGAGATCAAGAACTTGGAAGAGATCGGATTGGGAGGCCTTCCGATCTGTATGGCCAAGAATCAGTATTCCCTAACGGACGATGCCAAGAAGCTGGGACGTCCCACAGGCTTCAAGATCACCATTCGGGATATCACCGCTTCCGCGGGCGCAGGCTTTTTGGTAGCTCTGACCGGAGATATCATGAAGATGCCAGGACTTCCAAAGGTTCCGTCGGCGGAGAAGATCGACGTGGATGAAGATGGCGTGATCTCAGGACTGTTCTAGGAGGAATGGGAATATGATGCTGGAGAAGAAAACCACAGAATTTCTGGAAGTGCTTTCCTCCAAGGAACCGGTGCCGGGCGGAGGCGGGGCCTCCGCCGCCGTAGGCGCCTTTGCCAGTGCCCTTGGCATGATGGTGGCGAATCTGACCATCGGCAAGAAGAAGTACGCGGATGTGGAGGAGGAGATCCAGAAGAGCCTGGCGCGGCTTGATAAGCTGCAGAAAGAACTGGTCTGCTTAACAGACGAGGATGCCAAGGCTTTCGAGCCTCTTTCCAGGGCTTACGGACTTCCCAAGGAGACGCCCCAGCAGCAACAGAAGAAGGCAGAAGTGCTGGAGGCGGCTCTCTATGAGGCCAGTGTCGTGCCGATCCGGATCATGGAGACGATCCGGAAGGTGATGGAGGAACTGGAGATTCTCGGGGAGAAAGGAAGTCGGATCGCCATCAGCGATGTGGGCGTGGGCATCCTGTTTGCCCAGGCCGCGCTGGAGGGAGCGTCACTGAATGTATTCATCAATACGAAGCTGATGAAAGATCGGGACCGGGCGGAGGAACTGAACCGGAAGACCCTGGAGATGATAGAGGAAGGCGGCCGAAAGAAGGAGCAGATCTATCAGAAGGTATTGGAACAGATCCGTTAGGAAAGGGGGAGAAAGGCATGAGTACAGTCATGATGGGGACAGACGTGGCAAAGTCGATGAAAGAAGATCTGATCCGGAGGACGGAAGAATTAAAACGCCGGGGAATCTCTCCTAAGCTCTGTATCGTCCGGGTGGGCAGCCGTCCCGACGACCTGGCTTATGAGCGGGGCGCCAAGAAGCGGATGGAACTTGTGGGCATCGACTGCCAGGTGCTGGAACTGACAGAAGACATCTCCCAGGCAGAGTTCGAGGCGGCGTTCCAGAAGGTGAACCAGGATCCAGGGGTGCATGGGATCCTCTTGTTCCGGCCCCTGCCGGCGCATCTGGATGAAGAGCCGGTGAAGGCCTTGATCGATCCCAGGAAGGATGTGGACGGCATGAGCGCGGTGAACCTGGCGAAAGTCTTCGCGGGAGATGAGACCGGGTTCGCGCCCTGTACAGCAGAGGCGGTGATGGCGATGCTGGAAGCCTATGGCATCGACCTCAAAGGCAAGCGAGCGGTCGTGGTAGGGAGAAGTATGGTGATCGGAAAGCCGGTGGCCATGCTGCTGCTGAAAAAGCACGCCACGGTCACCATCTGCCATACCCGTACAGAAGATCTCAAAGGGACCTGCCGCCAGGCTCAGATCCTGATAGCGGCGGCAGGCAAGGCGAAGATGATCTCCGGAGATATGGTAGGAGTGGGCGCCGTGGTGGCGGATGTAGGGATCAATGTGGATGAAGAAGGAAATCTCTGCGGAGATGTGGACTTTGAAGAGGCGAAAGAGAAGGCTTCCTACATCAGTCCGGTGCCGAAAGGAGTGGGGAGTGTGACCACTTCTGTCCTGGCGGACCATGTGCTTCGGGGAGCCGGATATCTGGCAGACCTCTAAAGGAGAAGTTATGAAGCGAATCGGAAGCATCTGTCTTCTGGGGATCGGGTCTGGACTGGCCATCTCCATTGGCGGTACCGTATATCTGTCAGTGGAGAATCCGGTGGTCGGGAGCGTGCTTTTTGCGGTAGGCCTCTATGCGGTCGTCCTGAACGGTCTGTATCTGTATACAGGGAAGATCGGGTATCTGGTGGAGCAGAAGGAGAAGAAACCTTATCTGATTCTTCTCCTGACAACCTGGATCGGCAATCTTGTGGGAACGGCTCTGGGAGCGGGGCTCCTTTCCCAGACCCGGATCGGGGGGAATATCCGGGAGCGGGCGGCGGCTTTGTGTCAGACCAAACTCTCAGACAGCCTGGCCAGCATCCTGATCCTGGCATTCTTCTGCGGGATCCTGATGTATGTGGCGGTGGAAGGGTTCCGGTCTGGGGGAAATCCTCTGATCGTGATCTTCAGTGTCAGCGTGTTTATCTTATGCGGATTTGAACACTGTATCGCCAACATGTTTTATTTTTCCCTGGCGGGAGTGTGGTCACTGCAGACGGTGGGTTATCTGCTGGTGATGACTCTGGGAAACAGTCTGGGAGGAATGCTGCTCCCTGCTTTTAAGCGGGCGCGGCCATGATTGTTACAAGTCCACCCGGTAACCATAAATTGCATCTTGTCTCACGGAAGGATTTCGGCTATACTGATACAGTGGGTCAGGATTTCAAAAAGGACCGGGGAAGAGAACCCGGATGGACAGATAAAGAATAAGAGAAAGAAAATCGGGAAAGGCCCTTCTTTGACAGAGGGCCTTTCTTTCATTATAAAAGAGAGAAAGGAAGGAAGCTATGGGATATCAGGTTGCCATCGATGGCCCGGCGGGGGCCGGAAAGAGCACCATCGCCAAGAGGGTCGCCAAAGAGAAGGGATTTATCTACGTGGATACGGGAGCCATGTATCGTGCTCTGGCCCTGCATTTTCTGGAGCGGGAGATCCAGGCGCGGGAGACGGAGAGAATCGTGGAGGCTGTCCAGGATGCGGATGTGAGGATCCAGTATGAAGACGGGATCCAGCAGGTCTATTTAAATGGAAGAAACGTGACCGGACGGCTTCGGGAGGAATCGGTGGGAAACATGGCCTCTCAAAGCTCCGCGATCCCTCAGGTGAGGGAGAAACTTTTGGAACTGCAGAGGAGTCTGGCAAGGAAAGAAGATGTGGTCATGGACGGCCGGGACATCGGGACCTGTGTCCTTCCTGACGCGGATGTGAAGGTGTTCCTGACGGCCAGCGTTAAGACCCGGGCCAGACGGCGCTGCGAGGAACTGAGAGAAAAGGGGATTCTCTGTGATCTTGCCGAGATCGAGCGGGATATCCGGGAGCGGGATGAGAGGGATATGACCCGCGAGACGGCGCCCCTGAGACAGGCGGAGGATGCGGTGCTGATCGACAGTTCCGATCTGACGATCGAAGAGGTGACGGCCGCGATCGTGAAGCTGTGCGGGTAGCTAACCGGTGAAAGATGTGTGAGAGGAGAAAGAAGGATGAAGATAGAGCTGGCCAAGACAGCGGGATTCTGCTTCGGTGTGCGCCGGGCGGTGGATACCGTCTATCAGCAGGTGGAACAGGCTGCCGGGAAGCCCATCTACACTTACGGTCCCATCATCCACAATGATGAAGTGGTCAGGGATCTGGAGAAGAAAGGGGTGCAGGTCCTGAATTCCAGGGAAGAACTGGCGGCCCTCGAAGAGGGGACAGTGATCATCCGGTCTCATGGGGTTTCCAGGGAGATCTGTGATCTGCTGAAGGGGAAGGATGTCCGGTGCGTGGACGCCACCTGCCCATTTGTGAAGAAGATCCACAGGATCGTATCGGAGGAAAGCGAGAAAGGAGCCCATATTGTGATCATCGGGAATCCGGAGCATCCGGAGGTAAAAGGGATCAGCGGATGGGCGAAAGGACCGGTGACGATCCTCCAGACGAAAGAGGAGGCAGAGGGTTTTGCAATAAAAGACCCCTTGCAGAAAGTTTGCATCGTTTCCCAGACGACATTTAATTACAATAAATTCAAAGAATTAGTTGAAATTATGGATAAAAAGGGGTATGATATAATTGTTTTAAATACGATTTGCAGTGCCACAAAAGAGCGTCAGGAAGAAGCTTACGACATTGCAAAGCGGGTGGATGCGATGATCGTGATCGGAGATGAGAGAAGCTCAAACACTCGGAAGTTATTTGAAATCTGCAGAAATGCGTGTGCGGATACGTACTATATACAGACACTTGACGATTTGGATATGAATCAATTAAGGTCCGTGGAAACAGTAGGTATTACAGCAGGGGCATCCACGCCCAACAAAATAATTGAGGAGGTTCAAAATAATGTCAG
>DXGF01000151.1 GCA_019114065.1 Candidatus Dorea gallistercoris | reverse complement strand
GGAAAAGCAGGAACAGTAATGGACAAAAGTCCTGCTACTCACTTCTTCGAATCTCTTCTACCAGGCTTACCCTGCGCTGCGGCAGATAAGCAAGGTAGGGGATCAGCGCCCCTAAAATGATCAAAATCGGGAATACCAGCAGCATAGGCCACAGCACGAAATGATATTCCATAAACCATATTCCCTCTGCCAGGCTTTTCACCAATGTCAACGAGAACAGGCACCCTGCCGCAAGCGAAACCAAAATCGTAAGTCCCGCGTAATACAATCCTTCCAGCATAAGCATCCGCACCAACTGCCTTTTGGTCATGCCAATCGCCTCCAGCATGGCAAGTTCCCTCTTTCTGGTCACAATCCCAGTCAAGATAGAATTCACAAAGTTTAATACTCCAATAATGCCTACTACCGTGGTAAGGACGCCGCCGACCAGTGTGATCAGGCCGATCAGCCCGTTGAACTCCTGCAGCCATTTCTGTTTAGACTCATAGTGCATCAAAGGTTCCTGGGTCGCCGTATAGTTTTCGATAAACTGGGCAAACTCTATCTCCTTATCGTCTTCCACATCGAATTCATAACTCATCAGGAAATCTGCGGATTCCATTTCCTGGAACACCTCCGCCGTGGTGTAGAAGGCAAAATTGGCTCCGATCCGGTTGGTCAATCCATAGTAATTTTCCTTAATGAGGGAAAGAATCTCAAACTCTCGTTTTTCCCCTTCTTCTGTCACTAAAGTCACATGGTCCCCCGCATGATAACGGACTTCCTCTTCATACACCTGATCATTGTCGTCCGTTTCCACGCCTGCCAAAAGGTATTTCCCGGTAGCCAGCTTCTCTTTGATCTGGTCCAGATCCGTCTCTCCCTCATAGACTTCGATCTTCCCCAGGGGATAATCCTCCAGACCATAGAAAGAGCTCCTAAAGCTTCCATTCTCATTCTGCAGATAAAATTCTTTATCCGCTCCGTACATCCGGTAAAAATCCCCGTTCTCATCCACCAGTACATGCTCCGTCGGTTGATACGTCTCCTTGTCCAGTCCGATCCGGTTGGTCATGTAGAGACGGCCTCCCTGTTCAAATCCATCCTGGGATTCACAAGCCTCAATGAAAGACTCGCTGAGTTTGATCTCCGGAATATCCTCCTCTGAACTGGCGTAATACTCGTAATTAAAGTACTGGGCATTGGCGATCACAAAGTCCGAGATCACAAATTTCTTCAAATACTGATCCATACTGATAGAGCTGGTTACAGAGAACACACTGTTCAGCAGAATAACCGCCAGAGACAGGGATAGGATAACGATGGCGGTTCTTCCCTTGCTCCGTCCCAGATTCGAAAGAGCCATCCGCCAGATCTTTCCGCCGTCAGTACTCCGTTTTTCCTTTTTGGGTCCGCCGCTTCCTTCCGTATAGCGCACCGCCTCGATAGGCGATACCTTTCCGGCCATCCTGGCTGGTTTCCGGGTAGAGATCCATACCGTCGCCAAAGTGAACAAAATAGCCCCCAGGAAGATCAGCGGGTTAAGAGATACTTCCACCTTGCCTCCCGCATAGGAGGTCCGTTCCACTACCAACGGCACGATCCATTTCCCTATGAAAAATCCAAAGAGCAGACCCAGGGGAATTCCAAGCACCGCCAGCTTCCAGGCCTGGCGTCCCACGATCCGCCTGATCTGGCGCCCAGTAGTTCCAATGGTCTTCAAAAGACCATAATATTGGATATCCCGGATCACCGAGATTTGGAACACATTATAGATGATCAGATATCCGGTCAGCAGGATCAGGAGCAGCCCTCCCGCTACCGCCCCCATAGTCAGAGGATCGCTTTCTGCTCCATCGGAAATATAGGCCCAATTGACATTGCTCGCAAGGTAATCGGGACTGCTCTCCTTCACAGAGTATCCGCTTTCCGTAATCACTTGGTTCAGCTTCTTCTGGATTCCAAAGGAGTTAGAAAAATTGACGTCCATCTGGATCGCTCCTACCCTCGTCTCTCCCGTTCCTTTTTCAAATGCAGAAACTTCGTCAGCATGAGCCGTAAGATAAGCTTCGGACACCACCGTAAATCCTGTATTCAACACGGAATTTGCCTTCAGGATCCCGGATACAGTAAAGGTCCTCTCTACGATCTTTGGTTCACCCTGGCCAAGCTGTATTTCCAGCGTGAACTCCTGCCCCGTCTTCTGGGGCAGTCCAAGAAGTTCCAGGGTCGTCTCATCCACCAGCGCTTCATCTGCTTCCTTTGGGGCCCTTCCCTCTTTGATCTCCAGGAACCAGTGCTCATAGTGATATTCCGGCATATACCAGAGTTCCACATGACGCTTCAAGAATTCCTGGTTGTTGATCCCGTCTGCCAGGATCCGGCAGGGCGCAGATTCTTCGATCAGCGGATGGTCTTTTAGATCCTCATATTCCTGCGGCGTCAGGTCCTTGATCACACCGTGGCTGTCTCCTCCTGACTGACGCATGGTCTGCTGCTGAAAATTCTCCATAGTCCCGATTCCTATGGTAAAAAGCGTGGTAAACAGCATAGAAGTCAGGGCGATGGCGATCACGGCGATCACATTTCTGATCCGGCTGGCGCGGAAACTTTTATCAGCCAGATTGCGGATAGCCTTCTTGTTTTTCACCTTACGCATGGCTCTCACCGCCTTTGTCTGCCTGGCCTTCCTGTCCAACTGCCATGCCGCGGATCTTTCCGTCCTCGATCCGTATGATCCGGTCTGCCATCTGCGCGATCTCATCGTTGTGGGTGATCATGACCACCGTCTGGCCAAACCGGCTGCTGGTCACTTTAAGAAGGCTCAGCACATCTTGGCTGGTGACAGAATCCAGATTCCCCGTTGGTTCATCTGCCAGCAGGATCGCAGGCTTTGATGCCAGTGCCCTGGCGATGGCTACCCGCTGCTGCTGTCCGCCGGAAAGCTGGGAAGGCAGGCTGAACGTCTTTTCCTTCAGCCCCAGGATCTCGATGATCTCCTCTACGTATTCCCGATCCACCTTGTTGCCATCCAGTTCCACCGGAAGTACGATATTTTCATAAACATTCAAAACCGGCACCAGGTTATAGCTCTGGAATACAAATCCGATCTTCCGCCGCCGGAAAATAGTAAGCTGTTCTTCTTTTAAACTGGAAATATCCTTTCCATCCACTTCCACTTTCCCGGCTGTGGGATAGTCCAGACCGCCCAGCATATGGAGCAATGTAGATTTCCCGCTTCCGGAGGTTCCCACTACTGCAAGAAATTCTCCCTGTTCTACAGACAGGTCCACTCCATCCAGGGCCTTAACAAGAGTATCACCGCTTCCGTAGTATTTTTTCAATTGTCTAGTCCTTAAGATACTCATATCTTTTTCCTCCTTCTGAAAAAATGGCCTTATAGAAAAATTTTCTATAAGACCATCTTATCAGACGAATCTTTCCAGAGTCTTTCCCAAATCTAACAGTATCGAAAGATTCTTGCAGCCGTATTAAGATCTGTTTTGGCCGGAATCTCTCCGAGGCAGATACAGGCCAAACACACTGCCTTCCCCTTCCGTGGAACGGACTTTGATATAACCGTTTTCCCGCGCCAGAATCTCCCGCGCCAGATAGAGTCCTACTCCCACACCATCGTCCTGCTGCACCTGTTTGCCCCGATAAAACCTGCCAAAAATCTGAGCCCGCTCCTCCTCCCGGATTCCTATGCCTTCATCTTCCACTTCAATACAGACGTAGAATTCAAAGACACGGACCCGTATCTGGATCCTGCTGCCAGAAGGGGAATACTTGACTGCGTTATCTAAAATATTTCCCAAGGCTTCTCCCGTCCATTTCCGGTCATAGGCACAGATAACGTCCGGCTGCTCCTCACACGCTAAATGGATCTCTTTCTTGGCTGCTTTTGCCTGAAAGGCAGCGATCACATCCTCCAACAAAGGTTCCAGTCTCTGTTGTCTTGGCACGACTTCCAGCATATTCGACTCTAAACGGGACATTTTGACCAGGGACTGGATCAAAAATTCCAGCTTTCCCGTGTGGGACAGGATCTGCTCTGCCAAAAATCTTTCCTCTTCTCCTTCTGCCTTTTCCGCCAAAAGCCCAGCATA
Organism: Candidatus Dorea gallistercoris; assembly: GCA_019114065.1. Classification (GTDB taxonomy): domain Bacteria; phylum Bacillota; class Clostridia; order Lachnospirales; family Lachnospiraceae; genus Massilistercora; species Massilistercora gallistercoris. The sequence continues at coordinate 14,805 of DXGF01000151.1, read as the reverse complement.
CAGGAGAATATTCGCAAGAGGCGTGCGGGTCTGGTGGGCGATATCAGAAACCAGGGAACGCATATTTTCCCGTTCTTTCCTGATCTGTTCCACATCCTTCTGCGTCGAAGTCACATACTGTTTCCAACGGCTTTCCAGGCGGGAAAGCTCAGTCTCGTCAAACCGGGATTCCTCAAAGTTCCCGTCCATGGCGCTGGTGAGCATCTCGTCCAGCCGCTTCATGGTTTTTCCTGCTCCGATCTGTATCATACGCTTTCTCCCGTATCCTTCCTGCCCGGATTCTTTTCCCATACATATCCAATGCCATAGACCGTCTGGATGGGGCAGCGTTTCTGCCGTCCCTCCAGCTTCCGGCGTAGCCGGTTCACCGCCACGCTCAAAGCATTCTCATCTACATACCCGGTCCCTTCCGGCCAGATCATTTCCGCCAGTCCTTCTCTGGACTGGATCTGTCCCGGATGCCGCACCAGGCAGCGAAGGAGTTTCTGTTCTGTCTTGCTAAACTCTATCTCTTGATCATCCACCCAGAACTGCATCTTCGTAAAAAGAAACTTGTACCGGCTGTCCGTGTACACTTCTTCCCCCACTGCGGCCGTTTCCACTTGGATGCGCGTGCGCATTCGTTCCACTCTGGCCCGCAGCGCCATCAGGCTGAAAGGCTTTGTGATATAATCATCCGCTCCCAGGGCAAATCCCGTCACTTCGTCTGTCTCCAGATCATTCGCTGTCAGAAGCAGCACAGGGATCTGCGAGTTCTGCCGGATCTCTCTTAAGAACCCATACCCGCTTCCGTCTGGCAGGTTCACATCCAGGAGCACCATATCGATCTGCTCCCTGCGCCAGACAGTCCGGGCCTCCTCTATTGTATATGCCTGGAAGAACGCAGTGCCTCCTTCCTTTAATGCCAGCGCCACGCCTTGATTTAAACCAGGATCATCCTCCACAATGAGAATCTGATACATACGTTTTACTCCTTTTACAGATCCACGATCCGTGGTCTGTGATGGGTGTAGGGCAGAAATTTCTTCAAAAGATCCTGGGTTTTGAATTTCAAATGGGTGGTATTGATCCCTGTGTTACATACAAACCACTCTGCTTCCGCCACCTCTTTATCGATAATAAGCTGCACATAGTCGTCCTGATCATTCAAAAGCCCTACCACACTGGCCGATCCAGGCGTACATCCGATATACTCCATCATATGCTCCGGAGAGGCGAAAGACATACGGGAAACTCCCATCTTTTTACTGAAAGAAGACGTATCAAAAGCCTTATCGTCCGGCATCAGAAGCAGGAAGAAAGTTGTTTTCTTCCGATTGCACAGGAACACATCCTTGCGCACCGGCGCCTGCAGCACTTCACCAATTTCCGCACATTCCTCCATAGACGCCGCCGGGTCATTGTCTACCCGCTCAAACGGGATCCCCAATTTCTGGAACACCTTGTAAACCTCCTGTTCCAGGGGAGCACGTTCCTTCACATCCTCCGGCACCGTTGTTGTGATCTCACTGATATACATCCTAAATTCCTCCATTTTCCCGTAGATTCATACTCACAGAATATTATAGAGCAGAAGCATTTTTCTGGCAAGCCGTCATTTGGGTACAGGGCAAAACGCAATTTGGGACGTAGCCTTTTTGCATTTTACTACGTCCCAAATTGACTATTTCTCCGCCAGATAGGCTTTTCTGCCTTCTTCGTACAGATTGTTTCCTTCGCTGTCGATGATGACTACCAGCGGCATGTCTTCTACATACAGCCTGCGCAGGGCTTCCGCTCCCAGGTCTTCATAGGCCACCAGTTCTGCTTTCTTGATGCATTTGGCCAGCAGCGCTCCCGCGCCGCCAATAGCTCCAAAGTATACGCCGCTGTATTTTTTCATGGCTTCGACCACTTCTGGAAGGCGGGCGCCTTTGCCGATCATGCCTCTGGCTCCCACGGACATCATGGTAGGCGCATAGGCGTCCATCCGGCCGCTGGTGGTGGGCCCGGCGCTTCCGATCACTTGTCCTGGTTTCGCCGGTGTTGGTCCTACATAGTAGATGGTGGCGTCTGTTGGATCAAAGGGCAGTTCTTCTCCCTTTGCCAGCGCCTCGCACATCCGTTTATGCCCGGCATCTCTTGAGGTATAAATGGTCCCTGTAAGGAGTACCTGGTCTCCCGCGTGAAGGGTTTTGGCTAATTCTTCTGTAAGGGGTAAGGTAATCTTTCTTGCCATTTATATCACCTCCGATTTGTGGCGCGTCACATGACAGTTGATGTTGACCGCGCAGGGCATTCCCGCAATATGAGTGGGCAGCGTCTCTATGTTCAGACCGATCGCCGTGGTCTTTCCGCCAAATCCCTGCGGTCCGATCCCCAGTTCATTGATCTTCTCCAGCATTTCTTTCTCCAGATCTGCGTAAAACGGATCCGGATTGGAGGAGTCTAAGGGCCGCATCAGAGCTTTCTTGGCAAGCAGGGCGCATTTGTCAAAAGTGCCTCCGATCCCTACTCCTACCACCATGGGCGGACATGGGTTGGGACCTGCCGTCTCCACTACTTCCAGGATAAAATCTTTGATCCCCTGCAGACCGGCAGACGGTTTAAACATACGGATCTGGCTCATATTCTCACTTCCGAATCCTTTTGGTCCCACCGTCACTTTGATCTGTTCGCCGGGAACGATCTCTGTGTAAAGCATAGCCGGCGTGTTATCTCCTGTATTTCCCCGGCGGACCGGATCTCCCACTACAGATTTGCGCAGATAACCTTTGTCATATCCCCGGCGGACTCCTTCGTCTACCGCTTCTCTTAAATCTCCGCCTGTCAGGTGTACGTCCTGTCCGATTTCCAGAAATACACAGGCCATTCCTGTATCCTGGCAGATCGGAACATTTTCCGCATCCGCGATCTCATAGTTCTCGATAATGTTGTCCAGAACTCCTTTGGCAATCTCACCGTCTTCTTGAGAACGGCAGTCCTGGATCGCGCATTTCACATCTTCCGGAAGATGATTGTTGGCTTCGATACAGAGCCGCTCGATCACATCCGTCAGCGCGCTCACATTGATTTCACGCATATATATTCACTCCTTTCTTTTTCCTTTCCTATCTTAGTTATTCAGCGCCCCACATTCGCAAAGGCGCATACTCAACAGTTCAGACGCGCCTCCCTCCGCATTCGCAAAGTCGCGCCTTCCGGCGCTTCCGGCGGCTTTCGCCGCCCTTTGCTCATTCGTTCGGCGCTCACTCCATACATAGGACCGCTCGCATGATCATGCAAGCATGATCCTCGCTCACGCTCCATGTATGGCTGAACTGTTACAGGAATATCCCAATAAACTGGCAGGCTAATACTACGAATACCAGGGCCACGGGATATGTAGCCGCATAAGCGCTTGCCACATCGTCGGTCTCGGTCACCCGGATCAGGGTTCCCAGCGCCGGCGTACTGGTCATCCCGCCGCAGATAGATCCTAATGTGTTGAACAGACTTAGTCTCAATACTTTTGCCGCAAAGAAATACCCGATAAGCATTGGTATCAGTGTAATAAGCGCTCCATAGATAAACAGTACCAGTCCTTCTTCCCGCAGGATCTCAACAAATCCGGCTCCGGCCTGTACGCCGGCTCCGATCAAAAACAAAGCCAGTCCAAATTCCCGAAGACATTCTAACACATGTTTTTCCACTTTCATACTTAATTTTCCGACTTTCCCAAAATGCCCCAGGATCAGGCCCGCGATCAGCGGCCCGCCGGATGTGCCCAGAGAGAATTCCGCTCCGCCGGGAAGGGGGATCACAATATTCGCCAGAATAATCCCCAGCACAATGGCCAGCGCAAAGGGGAAAAATCCCATACTGTCCGCGTAAAATAATTCTTCCTTCTTTGTCTTATGGAACTCTTCATCTCCCACATTCTGAGCCGCCTCAAACCTGGCCCGCTCCGCCGCCATATCTGTCTTCAAAAACTTGGGAACAAGCTGGACAAACAGCACCACGCCCACCACGCCAAAGGGATAGGCAATGCCATATCCTACCGAAGCGTTTGACGACCCGGTGGCGTCAATGGCCGCCGCAAGCCCAGGCGTACTGGTCAGCGCTCCCGACATCATACCCACGCTGATGTCGGAGGGCACGCCGGCAAATTCTATAATAGCCACTGTAGTCAGCGCTCCCGCCGCAATAATGATAACTCCCAGCAAAATATAGGACTTTGCGTTCAGTTTAAAATTACGGAAAAACTTAGGTCCGGCGATAAATCCCACGCTCGTCACAAAACAGATCAATCCCAGCTCCCGCACCAGATCCGGCACTTCAAATCCAAAATGGCCAAATACCAGAGCTACCAGCAGGACGCCCGCCGTTCCCAGCTCTACGCCGCGGATCTTGATGCTTCCCGCCAGATACCCGATAAATGCCACCAGAAATACGATCATCAACGTATTTCCCAATATACTTTCCTGAAACCAGGTTATGATTCCCACTGCCTCATCCCTTCCCTTCTGTCTTCTTCCGCCCCGCGTATCCCAAGGGACCTTCGCAATCCCGCCGGATACGCTTTGTTGTCAGTCACGTTTTTGTTACTATTCACAGCCACTCCACCCATATGCGCACTCGTCGCCTCTTTGAGGCTCCAGTCTCGCTCCTTAGGGAGCTAAGACTGCTTATGTGGGCGGAGTGACTGTTTCACAGTCCTGCCTCATACAGAGCGACTGATTCTTACGTGCAAGCACGACGCTTCATTCGCTCTGTATGAGACGGCTGTGAATAGTAACATTTTGCTTCCACAGATCATCTCTCATGTCTTGCGTAATGAGGAAGCAGAAGCGGAGAAACATCTCCTGTGTCCAGCCCGGCTGCCTTCAGTTCTTCCGCGTAAGTTTCAATATGGTCCAGGTTCATAGTCCCAAGCTGCACGTCTTTTGCTTTCGCCGCCGCTTTTTTCCCCGCGTTGCGGCCGAACACGATGATATCCAAAAGAGAGTTCCCCATGAGACGGTTTCTTCCGTGGATACCGCCTACCGCCTCACCTGCTACCAGAAGATTATCGATGGTCTTAGTAAATCCATCTCCATTGATCTCCAGGCCGCCGTTCTGGTAATGCAGCGTCGGATAGACCAGGATCGGAACTTTCCGCATGTCAATATCATACCGCATATACATCCGAAGCATAGCCGGGATCCGTTTCTCAATGGTCCCCTCGCCGCCGATCATCTCGATCATAGGCGTATCCAGCCACACGCCGCTTCCGATCGGGGTGGTCACGCCTTTGCCTCTGGCCGTACATTCCCGGATAATAGAGGCGGACGACACGTCGCGGGTCTCCAAAGGATGCATGAAAGCTTCCCCATCCACATTTACCAGCATAGCTCCCAGAGAACGGACCTTCTCTGTTACCAGCGCGCCAAAGATCTGGGACGGGAATGCTACTCCCGTAGGATGATACTGGATGGTATCCTGGTAGAGAAGGGGCACTCCTGCCCGGTATCCCAGGATCAGTCCGTCTGCCGTGGCTCCATAGTGGTTCGAGGTTGGGAAATTCTGATAGTGCATCCGGCCCGCGCCCCCTGTGGCGATCACCACGGTCTTGGCTCTTGCCACCAGATAATCGTCGGTCTCCACATTCTGGAGCACCGCTCCGGCCACCTGTCCTTTCTCATCTTTCAAAAGCTCCACTGCCGCTGTAAACTCCGCTACCGGAATCTTCCGGTTTAATACTTCATCTCGAAGGGTCCGCATGATCTCCGCCCCGGAATAATCTTTGCAGGCGTGCATCCGCTTCCTGGAAGTTCCTCCCCCGTGGATGGTGATCATCCTTCCGTCTTCGTCTTTATCAAACATAACGCCCAGATCATTCAGCCACTGGATCGCATCCGGCGCCTCCATCACCAGTTTGCGCAGCAATTCCGGCCTAGCCGCGAAATGTCCGCCGCCAAAGGCATCCAGGTAGTGCTGTACCGGCGAGTCGTTTTCCTTATCCGCCGCCTGGATTCCGCCTTCCGCCATCATGGTGTTGGCATCCCCGATCCGCAGCTTGGTCACGATCATCACGTCCGCTCCGGCCTCATGGGCCTCGATGGCTGCTGAGGCTCCTGCTCCGCCTCCGCCGATCACCAATACGTCTACATCATAATCAATCTTGGTAAGATCTACCTGGTCTTTCAAAAGCCGGCTGTTGGAATGCAAGTAATGCACCAGCTCTTCCGGCGCTTTCTGTCCTTTGTTGGGACCGATCTTGATCTCTTTAAATGCCTCCTGCCGGTAATCCGGGTGGAATTCTTTCAGAAGGACATCCTTTTCCTCTGCCGTCATCCGCCTTGGCTCTGTCTTCATCCGTTCCGCTCTGGTAGCCTCGACTTTTTTCACAGATTCCATCATTTCTGGTGTAAACATGGTCGTCCCTCCTATTTCTCAATCTCTCTTGTGTTATAAAGCTCCTGCATCTCTTCGATCGGCTTTTCCATGATCTGTTCGATCAGGCTGTCATAGGCTCCCTCGTGGATCTCCTCCACCCGCTTCTTGAGATGCTCCGCTTCCGGCGCGATGTATTTTCCTGTCAGTCTTCTTGCCAGAACGCCTACCATCGGATGGGAGATTCCCGCCGGACACCGGACAGAACAACATCCGCAGCCGATACAGTCAAAGGATTCCTCCGCGCATTTCTCAAATTCCCCACGCTGGGCGTAAGCGATATACTGCATCACATTCAGATCCTGCGGACAGGCTTTCGTACAGGCATTGCAGCCAATACAGCTGTAGATCTCCGGATACAGTTCCATCATCACCCGCTGCTCCGGGCGGATCTCATCGATCTCATAGGTCCGCTTGTCTGTAGGGAAATAAGGAATACTGGCCACGTACATGCCTTCCTCCACCTGGGTCTGGCAGGACAGGCCGGTCTTCAGCTCATTCTTCCCCTTGATCCTATAGATCGTGGCACAGGCGCCGCAGAATCCGTGGCGGCATCCGCAGCCTCTCTTCAAGGTGTACCCGGCGTACTCCATCGCTGTCATGATGGTCAGGTCAGCGGGTACGGTGTATTTCTTTCCGAAAAAATATACATTTACCATCTTTTCCATGAGTGTTTGTTCCTTTCCTGGTGCAGCGCACCAAACTTCTGTCACTTCTGTCCACCCAACCTCGATTCCGCTTACGCTCCGTCTCGGTTAAGTTTCACATGTCTATAAAGCTGGCCCATTTCCCTCGCAGCGCCATCTGAAGCCGCCCGGGCACTGCGTTAGTACTTTAGTATTCATCCGGCATTTCATCTACTTCATCGCAGCGGAACACAGGGCCGTCTTTGCACACATATTTTGATCCGATGTTGCATCTTCCGCATTTCCCAACGCCGCACTTCATCCGCAGTTCCAGGGTGGTATACACCTGTTCTTTGGAAAAACCAAGTTCTTCCAGGCCTGCCAGCGTAAACTTGATCATGATCGGAGGACCGCACACCAAAGCCGTCTTATTCACGTCAAATCCAAGCTCTTTCACATAGTTGGGCACGAATCCCACATGGCCGTCCCATCCTTCTTCCTCCCGGTCAATAGTCAGGTAGACATTTACGCCTTCTTTTTTCATCCATACTTCCTGGATCTCTTTCAGCTGGACCAGATCCTCGGCGGAACGGGATCCGTAGACAATATCCACGCTGCCGTACTTCTCCCGGTTATCCAGCACATAATTGATCACGGAACGCAGAGGCGCAAGTCCGATCCCCCCGGCGATAAACAGAAGATTCTTGCCCAACAGCTTATCTTCTACCGGGAAATGATTGCCGTAAGGTCCCCGGACTGTGATCTCGTCTCCCACTTCCAGACTGTGGAGGTAGTCTGTCAGCATTCCGCATTTCTTGATGCTGAACTCCTGATACTCCTGGTTAGTCGGAGAAGATGTGATAGAAAACATGCCCTCGCTGATCCCAGGCGCGCATAACATGGCGCATTGGCCCGGCATATGTTCAAATAATTTGCCTCCCTCCGGCGCGTTGACCCGGAAGGTCTTCACATCCGGCGTTTCCTCCCGGATATCTGTAATGACCCCCACCTTGGGGATCAAGGTGTCTAACTCATAATTTTTATGACAGGTACATTCACACATGCCTCTTACGCCTCCTCTTCCTGAAATGCTTTCACAACCTTTACGATGTTCAAGGCTGCCGGACATTTCTCCACGCATCGGCCGCAGCCTACGCAGGAGTACATCCCGTCATTATTGGCCGGGAAATACACCAGCTTGTGCATAAACCGCTGGCGGAACCGCTCCTTCTGAGTGGTCCGGTTATTTCCGTGAGCCATCATGGTAAAATCTGAATACATGCAGGAATCCCAGCAGCGGTATCTCTGCACGCCATGTCCGGTATCATAATCTTTGATGTCATAACACTGGCAGGTGGGGCAGACAAAGGTGCAGGTCCCGCAAGCCAGACAGGGTTTATACAGCTCTTCCCACAAAGGAGACTCAAATTTCTCCATCAGCACGTCCCCATTCCAGCCTTCCAGCGAAAGATGGGAATAAGGAAGTTTATCAATGATATTCCGGATCTTCTGCTGTTCTTCTTCCACCTGGGCTTTGGCTTTCGTTTCTTCCGCTCCTTCCAGCTTCTCCAGAAGATCCGCCGCCAGATCCGTCAGAGCCTCTCCCTTTTCCGTCTCCGGCTTCCAGTACAGGGTATCTCCGGTCATCCAGGTCACCACATCCGCCGTGGGAGCTGCGGCGTCAATGCCAAACACCTTGCAGAAGCAGGTCTCTTCCGGTTCCCGGCAGGCCATAGCTACGATCGTCCCATGGTCTCTCCTGGCCGCGTAAAAGGTATCGATGGGATCCGATAAAAATACCCGGTCCAGCACTTCTATTCCCTTGATGTCGCAGGCTTTCATGCCAAACACCACAAAATCCTGTTCTTTTAACGCCTCCGGCTCTACCGTGATCTTCTTTCCATTCCGGATACAGGTGTATAGGTTCTCACTCTGGGGAAAGAACACGTCTTTTGGGGACTTTACGCTTTTCAGCGTCTCCAGGTCCACCTGCCCTTCCTCACTCCAAGGGCCGAAATTCACCTGTCCCGCGGTTTTTAATGGCAGGTACAATTCCTGGGCCGCGGCGATCTTCTGAAATAAGGAGGATAAATTTTCTTTCTTGATCTTGTACATACGCTATCTCCTTTCCGCCACGATTCCAGGCTCTGCATCGTCAAATTGGTAACTGGTCAGGGGGCCTTTTTCCTCAAGATCGGCGCCCGCCTGGTATTCTCCGTAGAGTTCATCGATATCTTTGATAAACTTCCGGTTAAACAAGTGAAGGGGAATCCCCTGGGGACATACTCTGCTGCATTCTCCGCAGTCCGTACATCTTCCCGCCACATGGAAAGCCCGGATGATGTGGAACATCTTTTCCTCAAAAGAATCCGCGTTGGCTTTCTGGGCGCTGTCGAATTTATTGCTGTCAAAGACACATTTGCGGCAGCTGCAGGCCGGGCAGACATTCCGGCAGGCGTTGCACCGGATACATTTGCTAAGCTCCTTCTGGAAGAAGGCGAATTTCTCTTCCGGGCTCATGGCCTCGATCTTCTCCACCTCCGCAAAACGGTCTCCGTCTGTAGTCTCTTTGGACTCTCCTATGATCTCATCATAGATCATATGGTCCTTGCCTTTACAGACGTGACACCGCTCCAGCATAGCCTCCTGATAGGTACAGGTCTTCTCCCCGTAAAGGGTCTGGATTGTCAGGTCTTTTGCCTCATCTTCAAGCTCTGCTCCCTGGATGTCCTGGATTCCTTTGATTCCCATCCCGCGGATCTTCTCAATGTCCAGTTTCCCTTTACAGCCCACACCGATGATATAGGCTTTCTCCCGGTCTACCCGGTGCTCCTTCATAAGCTGCTGGAAACTGTAAGTATCGCAAGGCTTTAAGCACACCAGGGTCTTTCCCTCCAGCTTGGACGCCTCGATCATATATTTACTTAGATTCGCTCCGCAGAATCCATTGTATACAAAATCCGAAAAGTCTTCTTCCTTCTCAAAATAAGCTGGTTCTGGATTATAAGGCAGGTCGCCGGCTTTCCATCCCAGCACTCTGGCCACTTGCCCGTCTGCCAGAAGTTCTTTCGCGCGGTTTATTAACTCCTGCATCTCAAATCCTCCAATCTTACGTTTTTCCCAAGAGACTGAATCTTCTCTACAAATTCATGCATGGTCTGGGAGAATTTCACTCCTTCCGCCGCGGATACCCACTCCACGCGGGTCCGTCCGCTTTCCACACCGATATAATCCAGCATGGAGAACAGCAGCGTCATCCTTCTCCTTGCGTAATAGTTTCCGGAGGTATAGTGACAGTCTCCCGGATGACACCCGCAGATGATCACTCCATCCGCTCCCCGCTCAAAAGCCCTTAAGATAAACATGGGATTCACACGGCAGGAACAGGGAACCCGGATGATCTTCACATCGGCGGAATAAGACAGACGGCTGCTTCCTGCTAAGTCCGCGCCTGCGTAACTGCACCAGTTGCAGCAGAACGCCACGATCTTCGGTCTAAATTCTTCTTTTGCTTCTATCGACATATCGCATCCACCTCCGCTAGAATCTGTCTATTTGAGAATCCCTGCAGGTCCATAGCGCCAGACGGACAGGTAACGGTACAAGCGCCGCAGCCCTGGCAGAGCGCGTCGTTGACCACCGCCAGTCTCCTTACCTCCCGGATTCCATGATCGTTCACCTCTTTTTCTTCGTAGGTGATGGCTCCATAGGGGCATACATTCGCGCACTGGGAACAGCCGTTGCACAGCAATTCATCGGAATGTGCCGTACATGGGTTGGTCAAAAGCTTATCTTTGGCCAGAAGCCCGATGGCTTTCACCGCCGCCGCTCCTGCCTGGGATACCGTCTCAGGAATGTCCTTTGGCCCCTGGCATACGCCGGAAAGGAAAACACCCGCTGTGGGAGATTCCACCGGACGGAGTTTTGCGTGGGCTTCCGTCAGGAAATTATTGGTATCAATACTTGCCGTCAGCATGGTAGCGATCTTCCGTACGTCTGGATTTGGCTCAATGGCCGCCGCCAGCACTACCATATCTGCTTCTTTTAGGATCTGTTTATTATCCAGCAGGTCCGCTCCCTGTACCAAGAGTTTCCCATCCGGCTGCGGAATGACTTTTCCCACCTGGCCTTTGATATAATCTACCCCGTATTCTTCCACTGCCCGGCGATAGAACTCGTCAAAGTTCTTGCCTGGGGTCCGCACATCAATGTAGAATACGGTCACATGGACATCCGGGTATTTGTCCCGGATCAGCATAGCGTGCTTTGCCGTATACATACAGCAGATCTTAGAGCAGTAGCTCTTTCCTCTGTGGTCCGCGCACCGGCTTCCTACGCACTGGACAAATACGATCTCCTTGGGTGCCTTTCCATCGGAAAGCCGCTCCAGATGGCCTCCTGTTGGGCCCGCCGCGTTCATGATCCGCTCCAGCTCCAGGGATGTGATCACGTCTTTGCTCTGGCTGTAAGCGTACTCGTCATAATCATCCATCTTGATCATATCGAATCCGGTGGCCACTACAATAGCGCCGTACTTCTCTGTAATGATCTCGTCTTCCTGTTCATAGTCGATAGCGCCGGCCTGGCACACCTTGGAGCAGACGCCGCATTTCCCCGTCTTAAATTTGATGCAGGCCTCCCGGTCGATCACCGGGACATTGGGAATGGCCTGGGCAAACGGCGTATAAATGGCGCTGCGGTTGTTCAGGCCCCGGTTAAACTCGCTGGGCGTCTTTTTGCTTGGACATTTCTCCTGGCATACCCCGCATCCGGTACACTTGGACATATCCACACTTCTCGCCTTCTTGCGGATATCCACCGTGAAATCTCCCACAAATCCGGATACTTTCTCTACTTCGCTGTATGTATAGATATTGATATTGGGATGGGCGTTTGCCTCTACCATCTTCGGCGTCAGGATACAGGCGGAACAGTCCAGGGTGGGGAAGGTCTTGTCCAGCTGGGACATCCTTCCCCCAATGCTGGGGGTTTTCTCCACAATATCTACCGGATATCCCGCATCCGCAATGTCCAAAGCAGTCTGGATCCCCGCGATCCCGCCTCCGATCACCAGAGCCCGTTTGGTCACCCGGCTCTCCCCTGGTTTCAGCGGAGTGTTTAAGTTTACTTTTGCTACCGCCGCCCGCATAAGGATCACCGCTTTTTCCGTAGCCTCTTCCATATCCTTGTGGATCCAGGAACAGTGCTCCCGGATATTGGCGATCTCTACCATATAGGGATTTAACCCTGCTCTTTCCGCCGCGTTCCGGAAGGTGGTCTCGTGCATCCTGGGAGAACAGGAACAAACTACGATGCCGCTTAAGTTCTTCTCCTGGATCGCCTCCCGGATCTTCTCCTGACCGGCCTCTGAACACATATATTGATAATCCTCCGCATGAACCACGCCCGGCTCATGGAGGGCCATTTCTACTACTTTCTTTACGTCTACCGTTGCCGCGATATTGGTACCGCAATGACAGACGAATACTCCGATCCTAAGCACCTTCTATCACCTCCTATATCTTCTGAACGCGCTGACTAAGAGCTGCTGCGGGGTTTCCGGATCTAACAGTTCCGGGATTTCATCCGGGGTCAGGTAGTCCCCGCCTTTTTCCCGTTCTACGATCTGTCTTGCCGCATCGATCAGCTTGCCCGGTTTTACATCCCTGGGACACCGCTGCACGCAGGCAAAGCAGGAAAGACATTTCCACAAAGACCTGGACTGCACCAGTGACTCGATATCTTCATTGATCACATAAGAAACAAACTGATGAGGCTTGATATCCATCTCGTTATAGGACGGACAGGTAGCGGAGCATTTGCCGCATTTCATACATTTCAGCGGATTCACGCCGCTGATCTCCTGGATCAGCTCTGCTTGTTTTTTCTGGTCTTTCACTGCTTTTTCACCTCGTCTTTCACTCCCAGGGCCTCTGCCAGAAGTTCTGTAAAATAATAAACCGGCAGATCCTCTTCCAGATTTTTATTCAGATTATACATACAGAGAGGACAGGCGGTGATCAGCATATCCGCGCCGAATCCTTCCGCGCTGTCCCCAATCTTTCTGCACATCTCTTTTGCCATATCTTTTTCTTTCAGCGATATGTAACCGCCGCAGCACTCATTCCTGTATGGATAGATTACCGGCTCTGCTCCGATCGCCCGTATAAAATCTTCCATGATCTTAGGATTCTCCGGATCGTCAAATGCCAGGATCTTTCCCGGTCTCAAAAGCAGACATCCGTAATAAGCGCCGATCTTCTTTCCTTCCAGTGGATGCACCACCTTTTCTTTCAGCACGTCAAATCCAATCTCGTCCCGGAGCACCTCCAGGAAATGCAGGACTTTCGTCTCACCCTGATAGGGTTCTGCCAGTTCTCCCGCCATATAGTTGTTGGCCTTGGTGCGGATCTCTTCTACGTTGCGCATATCATCGTTGACTCTCTTGATCACATGATGACAGGCGGAACATAAAGTAACCAGATCCTGGCCTTTTTCTTTCGCGTCGTTTAGCGCCCGGACGGAAGCAAGCTTCGTCGCGATCTCATCTGTCCCCAGGGGATACACGCCGCCGCAGCACTGCCATTCCTTGATCTCCTCCAGCTCAAATCCCAGAGCCTGGGCGGAAGCTCTGGCATAAGAATCCAGAGCCTCCGCTTTATTCTTCAAGGTACAGCCGGGATAATAACTGTATCTCATATTGGTTCCTCCTTATCCCTCTTCTTAGATCTCAATCTGAGCGATCACATCTTTTAATACATTTGCGCTGTTCTGGAGTTTGGCCACCTCTTCCTCCGTCAACTGCATCGGAATCCTTCCCTGCACTCCTTTCGGTCCGATCAGTGTCAGCGTGCTCAAAGCCACATCATCGATGCCGTATTCTCCGTGCATCATACTGGAAACGGTAGCTACAGAATCCGAAGCGGCGAGCACAAGATTACAAAGCTCACAGACCGCTACTGAAACAGCATAGAACGTTGCTCCCTTTTTAGCGATCACCTGTCCGCCAGACTTGTGCACATATTCTTCCATAGCGTCTTTATCCAGTTTTTCAATTCCTACCTTGTCTGCCATCTCTTCGTAATACGCATCCAGGTTCATACTGGCGATATCCGCGCTGGACCACGGAACAAAAGAAGAATCCCCATGTTCCCCATACACATACGCATGGATATTCTTCTGAGCTACATGGAAATGTTCAGACAGACCATAACGCAGTCTGGCCGTATCCAAAACAGTTCCAGAACCAATGATCTGGTTCTCTGGGATACCGGAAATCTTGGTAAACACATAGGTGAGGATGTCTACCGGGTTGCTGACGATAATATAGATCGCATGAGGTGCCGCTTTCACGATCTGAGGTGTGATCTCTTTGATAATATTCACATTCGTCTGGGTCAGCTCAATCCTAGTCTGACCAGGCTTCCGGGCGATGCCTGATGTGATGATCACGATATCTGATCCTGCAGCGTCCTCATACTCTCCCGCAATGATAGATACCGGATTACGGAAGCAGGTACCCTGCTTGATGTCCATGACCTCGCCCTCGACCTTGTCCTTATTAATGTCGATCAGGACGATCTCAGATGCGATATCTTCCCCTGACAGCTTATAAGCTATCGTAGCTCCAACACTTCCTGCGCCAATAATCGTAATCTTGCTGCTCATAGTTCACCTATTCCTTTCTTCTGTTAAATTTTTCACTATACTAGGAATGATATCATATCGTTAATTATTTGACAAGGTAATTTACAGACATTTTTCAAAATTTTTGTCTTGATCTTTT
>DXGF01000150.1 GCA_019114065.1 Candidatus Dorea gallistercoris | reverse complement strand
CCGGCCTGATAGCCATGAGCCTCTCCGGCCTGGTAGCCATCCTCATAACCCTCCTGCTTCATCGCTTTCTCATATTTCTCCTGGTCAAAAGATTCCAGTACCATCTGCGTTACCTCCGCTCTCTGCCGGATCAGGATATCCCTCAGCACGTCCCGGTGGATGCAGTCGTCGATGGCCAGGCCGATGGCGGTCTCCAGAGGCAGGTCTTCCCTGTGGTAACTGCGCACCGTCTCCACGAAGATAGCGTACTCTTCCAGCCTCCGGCATTTCTCCATCAATGCCTGATTGTGACCGTAGTTGATGTTCAGCATGAGGGTGGTACACTCCAGGCAGGGTTCCTTCCCTGTCTGAGAGGGTGAAAAGAGGTCGCTCAGCCTCAAGACCTGCCGGTCTGGTTCCTCTCTGGTCCCGTTGTAGAACACGATGTGCTGGGGAAAGGGGAACATCTTGGCGGCGCTGCTGTAGATGTTGATCTCCATCTGATCGATGTGTGTCTCGTACAGCTTGGAGAAATACAACAGCCCCCGCATGGGCATGTTTGGGTTGTACGTGCTCTGGTGCTCGTACAGGTTCAGGTCGGCCCCGATCAGGAAGGAAACGTCGTTTTTCATGGAAAGATAGAGGACGTTTTCCAAAGTGTTGACCTGCAGATCGTCTGGGTCCTCATAAGTCGTGCCATTGACCGCGTTGTACAGGGAGAGCAGATCCTCTTTCTTCTGAAAGACCAGACGAAAGAGCCGGTCCTTGTACTCCCGGTTTGCTGTGGGATACTCCTGATGATGTAATTGTTGGTTCATGTGATTACCTCCATTATAGAAAAGAAAATGAATGACCGCAACCTTTTTGGTGAGCTCGAGAAAAAGGGTTGGAATAGATGTGGCGGAAACCGCCGGAAAAAAGAACACTGTGCGGGGCACAGCAGGCGGGATGAGAAATCCCGCCGGTTGTCTGCTTATTATACCGGGAAGGAGAGAAAGAGACAAGATGGGAAAATGGACAAAATGAGAAGCGAAATTTTGGTGACATTTTTTGGATCCTGACAAGAGAAATTGAAAATGACGGCGATGATAAAGTGTGCTATAATCAGTGATACCCTATGGATTGGCGGAAGCATTCCGCGTTGACAGAAGTTTGAGAAAGGAGATCCTATGAGAGAAGTTGATCCTAGAAGTACAGACCGGGCGGTGAGCTGGAACCTTTATATCGAAGCGCCCATGCCGATGGTCACCATATTTAAGACGCTGGACATTTCCCCTTTGATGAGACGAAAGGAGCAGGGTTATAAACTCAATATGCTCCTGTGCTGGTGCATCGCTCTGGCAGCCGACAAAACCAAAGAATTCCGCCTGCTTCCGGTAGGGCGGAAGATGATGGAATACGATCAGATCGGCGTCAATGTGATCGTCGCAAACGTAAAGGGTGGGATCAACTCCTGCGATCTTCCTTTTGAGCCGGAGCTTGACAGGTTTCGGGATATTTACCAGAAGCTGACAGAACAAGTACGCCAAACCTGCACGGATCATGAGATCCAGGACCATATGATCGTAGGCACCTCCAGTCTGGTGAAATACGAGATTGACGGTGTGATTAACATGTACAGCGGCATTTACAATAATCCGTTTCTGATCTGGGGAAAATACCGGCAGGAAGGAGAACGGACTCTGCTCCAGATCTCATTTCAGTTCCATCATGTCCAGATGGACGGCATGGAGGCCTGCGAGTTTCTGGAGAGACTACAGGAAGAGATCGACAGATCATAGAGTGTTCGAGCTGTCTTGTAACGGAGGATATCAATAGTGGTGAAGGAGGGATGAAGAAATGAAACCGAAATGGATGAAAACAGTTGTCCTGTTCCCGCTTCTGCTTTTTGCTCTTTTGTTTATGCTCGCGCTTTATTTTGGAGCGGCAGGCCCATTTCTTGATGATGTAGTGAAAAGCCAGGCCGCCGACGCGGCAATCAGAGGGATTGGGATCGGGACGGGAGTGGCCTTCCTTATCCTCGGTGTGCCCTCCTGTGTACTTGGCGTGATCTGTGGGATCATTGGGATTCGATGGGCTGTCCGGTCCAGAGATCCAGGAGCGGATATCTCACGATCAGAGAAGGAAGAAACAGCAGGGGCTGGATGGAGGAAATGGCTGCTGCTCTCTGTGATCGAGCTTTTGCTGGGGGCTCTATTGCTCCTGCCCTGCGCAATGCTGTTTTTGGGCGCGTTTTCAGGGCAGATATGACCAGGACAGGGATTAAGGAGGAAAAACAATGATCGAAGACAAGGACTATATCACGCGTCTCATCCATCAGACGGTGCGGACCCTGGTCCGCCTGATATGGAATCGGGACATGGACAAGGGAGAGGAAGGCGCAGTATCATTTGCGCTTTTGCAGAGGTATCAGGAGCTGGCCAAGATGATCGATGAAGGTAAGGTCAACGAGGCGGAGAATCTTCTGCTGGATGAGCTGGACCCGGAAGATCAGGAATATTTTCAGATGGCTCTTTGCTTCTATGAAAAACTGGGAGGAAAATCAGAAGAGTTCCTGACGGAACATGACTACTCCCAGCAAGAGGTGATCGACGGACTGAAATATGTGGTAGAGACTTACGGATATACGGATTTTCTAGAGGTGATATCGGAGGAACTGGCATGATCCTGCGAAAGTACCAGTCATCGGACTGTGAAGAGCTGGCAAAGCTGTTCTATGAGACGGTCCATGCAGTCAGCGCCAAAGATTACAGAGAGGAGCAGTTAAACGCCTGGGCCCCCGGCAATAGAGAGCTGGAGAAATGGGACCAGTCCTTCCGGGAGCGCTACAGTCTGGTGGCTGTAGAGAAGGGGAAGGCAGAAAAAAGGCTGATCCTGGGATTTGGAGATATAGATGAGACGGGATATCTGGACCACCTTTATGTCCACAAGGATCACCAGAGGGAAGGCATCGCCTCCGCGCTCTGTGACCGGCTGGAGGAATATGCCTGGAAGGCGGCGGGGAAGGTTGTTGTCCATGCGTCCATCACCGCCAGACCTTTCTTTGAGAAGCGGGGCTACCGGATAGTCAGAGAACAGCAGGTGTCGCGGCGGGGAATTCTTCTCACCAATTATGTGATGGAGAAAAGTCATACAGACAGATAGAAAAAGAGGATGAATTCAGACGAAGACTTCTGATAGTCTATCTGTCCGCCGTAACGTTCCACGATCTCCCGTATGTTGGAAAGACCAAGGCCGTGCTTGATCGAATCCTTTTTCCAGGTTTTTGGCAGCCTGTCAGCCCTTTCATGATCTGGGGAAGGAGCGCAGGAGTTTCGTATCTTGGCGGCGAACAATCCCTTCTGTGTGCGGGCTTGGAAAGAGATCTGGCGCTGTTCCTCCGGAAGCTTAGCCACCGCTTCCAGCGCGTTGTCCAGGGCATTTCCCAGAAAGCGAGCACAGATCCATCGGGTCTATGCCGGGAAGAATCGGGATGTCCGCCTGGATGTCCAGGGAAGCTCCTAGTTCCTGAGCCTGTTCTGCCTTGGCGGCCAGCAGGACATTGGCCGTCTGATTCTGGCAGAACGTCACTTTCATGTTCAAAGCCGGGGCATCCAGCAGTTCTTGTAGATACTGGTCCCGGTCTTTTCCTTGGAGACCGGACAGGGCAGTCAGATGATTGCGCATGTCATGCTTTAATTTCCGCGCTTCTTTCTGCTGCTGATCCACCATCCGATAATACTGCCGGCGCATCTGGGAGAAGTGTGCTCTCTGCTCTAAGTCCTGCTGCCTTGCCAGCACCGGGACGGCCAGGAGCAGGACGATCCAGTAGAGCATACACAGCACAAAAAGCCAGGCAAAAAAGAGGCTGTCTCTCTGTCTGAGAACTGGAAACGGCATCTGTGAACAGCATAGGGCCGCTTAAGATTCCGAAAGGCGGAAGGAAGAGAAAGAGAAGCAGCCGCCAGAAATTAACGGGAAGATGGAAGCCGTTCTTGGGGAACTGCTCTTTGGCGATCCAGCACAGGAGCAGCCAGTAGCCAGCCTTGATCGCCCAGTACCAGGGAGAGGTCCTGACAGTCCAGTCCGCAAAGCTTTTGAGATAATTATCGGTCAGGGCGTTGACGGAAAATGCGCTTCCTGACACGAGAAGAGCGGCGGCCAGTTTCTGTTCCAGAGGGGCCTGACAGCGTTTTTTCTTTTTGACCGGAATGATCCGCTCCACGACCAGAAGCGGCAAAGAGGCAAGAGAGATGGAGAGCAGCGGTTTGAATGGAAAGGGAGTGGCTTAAGAGAGCAGGAATCGGGCGAAAGCGGCCAGCGCCTCCTGCTTCATAGCCCGGCTGATGGGGAGAGATCGACCGCCAGCCAGAACAAAGGTCCCTGTGATCTGTATCTTTGCGACAGCAGATCTCTAAGATCTACCAGGTGCCAACGATCCTTGGCTTTTTCGGTATGATCCTGTATGCCAACGACGGGAAGATCAGTCCCTCGGAAGGGACAGGCCTCCTGGTGTGCGCTGCCCTTATGGCC
Source organism: Candidatus Dorea gallistercoris (assembly GCA_019114065.1). Lineage (GTDB taxonomy): Bacteria > Bacillota > Clostridia > Lachnospirales > Lachnospiraceae > Massilistercora > Massilistercora gallistercoris. The sequence continues at coordinate 10,907 of DXGF01000150.1, read as the reverse complement.
GGGATGGCGGCAGTGATCTATGGGTTTTATCAGCGTTCCCTTGGGGTGGTGTGCAAAATGCTTGGGATTTCCAGAAAGGCTGTAAAATAAGGATAGATGAGAAAAGAACTGACGGTGTCGGAAAAATGTGGTAGAATAATCATAAATTTTGAATGGATTTCTCCTTGTGGATCGTATAATAAGTGAAACCAGGTAATAGTTTTTGAAAGCAAGGAGGAAATCAAAATGAAAAAGGCAGTCGTTGGAATCTTGACGGTGGCAGTTATACTCACCCTTGGTATTGCAAGCGTATTTGCGGCCGGTACGGGACATAGAGGGAGTTTTGCGTACGCGCAAGCACATGAAAGGAGTGTGTGCGGTCCTGTTGGAATCAACTGCGGTTACAACGATGCGGACCAGGACGGAATCTGCGACACCTGTGGCTTAAATACTGGACAGAGGGCGGCAGACCGGAAGATGGCCGCACAGGCGGCGGCCGCCACCCGGCAGACTGTAGGGCATAATTACACAGACAGCAATAGCGACGGCATTTGTGACAATTACGATACCTATTTCCAGTCGGGAAGTGGCTGCAGTCATAACAGAGATCGCAGCGGCGGCTTCGGCCAGGGAGCCGGCCATCATGGAGGGACACATCACAGATAACGGATGGAAGCAAGATGCGCAGTGAACAAGAGGTAAATCGGGCCATCGAACGATACGCGGATATGATTCGGCGGCTCTGCATGATCTATCTGAAAAATTACGCGGACACCGAGGACATATTTCAGACAGTGTTTCTGAAGTATGTCCTTAGCGCCATTTCCTTTGAAAGCGCGGAACATGAGAAGGCCTGGCTGATCCGTGTGACGATCAACGCCTGCAAGGATCTGCGGAAAAGTTTTTTCCGCAGCCGCACGGTATCGCTGGATCAGCTGGCGGAACAGCCCCTTGCCCTGCCCCAGGATCACAGAGAGGTCTTGGAGGCTGTGCTGGATCTTCCCCAAAAATATAAAGATGTGGTATATTTACATTATTATGAAGAATACACGGCTCCCCAGATCAGCCAGATTCTTGGGAAAAATGTCAACACGGTCTATACACTCCTGACACGGGCGAAACAGATGTTAAGGGAGAAGCTGGGAGGTGAAGGGGTTGAGTAACCGGATACAGGAAGCGTTCCAACACATCCACGCGGAGGAAGAACTAAAAAATAGGACCAAAGCCTATCTTGCCCGGAGGAACCAGGATTCCCAGAGATGTAAGAGAAGAGGCGCCCGGCGCTTGGTCCCGGCTGTGGCATCGCTTTTGCTGATCCTGCTGATCGGCAGCGGCTGCTGGCTGTATTTCAGGCCTACAGCGGTGATCAGCATCGACATCAATCCTTCGCTGGAACTGGGAATCAACCGATTTGACAAGGTAGTCTCTGTGACAGGATATAATGAGGATGGCCAGGAACTGGCGGAATCTCTGGATATCAAATATATGGACTATGACAAGGCGGTGAGAGCGCTTCTGGAAAGTCAGAAGATCACAGAATTACTGGCTCAGGAGGAAGCGTTGTCCATCGGGGTCGGTGGGTCCGATCAGAGACAGTGTGAAAGGGTGCTTTCCGCGATGGAATCCTACACAGAAGGACATGCAAACTCCCACTGCTATTCTGCCGACTTACAGGAACTTGAGGATGCCCACCAGGCCGGGCTTTCTTATGGGAAATACCAGGCATTTCTGGAACTGCGGGAGCTGGATCCCACGGTCACCGTGGAAGAAGTACAGGGGATGACCATGGGGGAGATCCGAGACAGGATCGCGGAACTGTCTGGACCGGAGCGGGAAGACGGAACTGACGGAGACGGGAGTTCCAAGGAAACCGGCGGATACCACGGAAAACAAAATGGCCACGGCCACGACAACAGATAAGGAATGATGGTATGGACAAAGAAACAAAACAAACATTATTGAGACAGTATTATCCCTTTTGGGATCATCTGGAAGAGGAAGAGCAGGGAACTCTGGTTTTGAGCTGCGTAGAAAGACCGTATAAAAAGGGGGAACTGGTCCACCGTTTAGAGGACCCGTGCAAGGGAGCGATCTTGCTGCTGGAGGGACAGCTCCGGATGTATATTGTTTCCGAGGAAGGGCGGGAAGTCACGCTCTTTCGGGTCCGGAAGGAGGAAATCTGCGTGCTGGCGGCGTCCTGTCTTTTGGATGCCATTGCTTTTGATATGATGATCGAAGCGGTGGAGGATTCCCGGGCGCTGGTGCTGCCAACTCCCGTCCTGCGCCCGATCATGGAGGAGAACCCCTACGTAGGTCTTTATATGTACCGGACGGCAACAGAACGTTTTTCGGATGTGATGTGGTCCATGCAGCAGATTTTATTTATGGGGATCGATCAGAGAGTAGCCAGCTTCCTGTGGGATGAGATGCTCCACCAGGGACCTGAGATTTCCATGACCCACGATGGGATCGCCCGGCTGATCGGAAGCGCTAGGGAGGTGGTCTCCAAGGTGCTGAAATATCTGTCGGAGGATGGGGTTGTGGCTTTAGGAAGGGGGAAGGTCCGAGTTTTGGATAAAGAAAAGTTAAAAAAGATAGCTAGCGGGTCCTCGGCGGTTGACAGGGGAAGGAATTGATGATACCCTTTGAAGGAGTTTGATTCTTTCCTGAAAAGCCCGGGAATAGACTAGAATGGAGAAGAACAGGAGATTGATATATGAGACAGTCAAACACTGACAAACAATCAGGAAGCTTTTTTGTGATCCGTATGCTCCAGGGGATGCTGGTCGGTCTGGGAGCCGTGCTCCCGGGGATTTCCGGCGGGGTCCTCTGTGTGATCTTTGGAATCTACCGGCCGGTGATGGAACTTTTGTCCAGTCCATTTAAACGGTTCCGCACCCATGTGCCCAAGCTGTTGCCGGTGATTATCGGAGCTGTGATCGGATTTCTCGGAATCGCGAACCTGCTGGCCTTCTTTTTGGAAAAATATCCAGATCCTTCTGTCTGTGTGTTTATCGGCCTGATCACGGGAATGCTGCCCTCGCTTTTTAGAGAGGCGGGGCAGGAGGGAAGGACCAGCGGGTCCTTGGTCTCTATGGTCATCGCGTTTGTGGTGATCATCGCCCTTCTGACCTCCCTGAATGTGTTGGATGTGCAGATCGTGCCGAACACAGGCTGGTATCTGTTCTGCGGATTCTGCCTGGCTCTGAGTGTGATCGCGCCAGGGATGAGTTTTTCTACGCTGCTGATGCCGCTGGGACTATATACGCCTTTCGTGGATGGTCTGGGGCATCTGGATCTGCAGGTGATCTGCGCCAGCGGGATCGGAGCGGTGGTGACGGTGATCTGTCTGGCCAAGGGGGTGGACGCATTGTTTCGGAATTTTTATTCTTATGCTTTTCACGCTATTGTCGGGATCGTTACGGCGGCAACCATCATGATCATACCGGTGAAAAGTTTTGTGTCCTCGACGGGATCTCTGCTGGTCAACGTGATCTGCCTGGCGGTCGGTATCGTGTGCGCCCTGCTGCTGGATAAATTCAACAGCCGATTTCCAAAAGAATAAAAATGTTTCCAGGAAATGTGGAGCGCGGTCTTTCCAAGAGAATGAGACCGCGCTTTTCTTTTTGTTTTCTTTGGAGGAGCCTTGTGGTAGAATGGAGAAGAGTGTAAACTGTGTGATTGTTCTGTAAAAAGAGGAGGAAATGAGAGAATGGGAAGTCGAAAGATCATTCAGGTAGAAGACAAAGTCCCTTTTAAACTGCTGGTGCCCTTAAGCATCCAGCATATGTTCGCCATGTTTGGCGCATCCGTTCTGGTGCCGTTCATGTTCGGGATCAACCCGGCGGTGGTGTTGTTTATGAATGGTGTGGGCACGCTTTTGTTTATGGTGCTGACAAAAGGAAAGGCTCCGGCCTATCTGGGATCCAGCTTCGCTTTTATCGCCCCGGCCCAGATCGTGATCCAGGAGATGGGATATGAATACGCCCTGGGCGGCTTTGTGGCAGTTGGGTTCCTGGGCTGTGTCCTGGCGTTTATCATCTATAAATTTGGCTCGGACTGGATCGATGTGGTCCTGCCTCCGGCGGCCATGGGACCGGTGGTGGCGCTGATCGGCCTGGAACTGTCTGGCAGCGCCGCGGATACGGCGGGACTTCTGGAAGGCACGGTGGATCCGGCCAATGTGATTGTATTTGCAGTGACTCTGGGAGTGGCCATCTTTGGAAATATTCTGTTCCGGGGCTTCCTTTCGGTGATCCCGATCCTGATCGCGGTGATTGCCGGATACGTGGCGGCTCTTGCCTGCGGGATCGTGGATTTTCAGGCGGTGACCGCGGCGTCTGTTTTCGCGGTTCCTAATTTCTCCCTTCCTAAATTCAATCTGGATGCCATCGTGATGATCCTGCCGGTGCTTTTGGTGATCACCTCAGAGCATATTGGCCATCAGGTGGTGACCAGCAAGATCGTGGGGCGGGATCTTCTGAAAGACCCGGGCCTCCATCGGTCTCTGCTGGGCGATAATCTGTCGACGATGCTGTCCGGCCTGATCGGGTCTGTGCCCACCACCACCTACGGGGAAAATATTGGTGTCATGGCAGTGACCAAGGTGTACAGCGTGCGGGTGATCGCGGGGGCGGCAGTCCTGTCCATGATCTGCTCATTTGTGGGGAAATTGTCCACCCTGATCCAGACGATTCCCGGTGCGGTCATCGGGGGAATTTCATTCCTGCTCTATGGTATGATCGGGGCATCCGGTATTCGGATCCTGGTAGATTCCAAGGTGGATTATGGCCGGTCCCGGAATTTGACTCTGACCAGCGTGGTGTTTGTCACCGGACTGTCCGGGATCGCAGTGAAATTTGGAGATATTGAACTGACCGGCATGGTGCTGGCCTGTGTGACGGGAATGGTATTAAGCCTGATCTTCCACATTTTAGATAGGTTGAAGCTGACCAATGACCGGGAGGAAGCGGATGAAGAATAGAAGAGGACAGGTGGAGTTTGGAAGACAGCAGGAGAGTCTTCAGGCGCGGGTTCTGTGCGATCTCCACACCCACACCGTCCTGTCAGATGCCTCCCGGACGGTGGGACAGGTACTGGAGTATGCCAGGAAGATCGGGCTGAAATATCTTGCGGTGACGGATCACGATACACTGGCCGGGACGAACGAAGCTCTGGAGCTGGGGGAGAAGTATGGGATACAAGTGATTCCCGGCGCGGAGATATCCACCAGGGATGAGAATACCGGGCGGACCGTTCACATGCTCTGCTACCGGCCCAAAGACAGAGAAGGCCTGCAGGCATTTCTGGATGTGACGCTTAAGAACCGGCGCAGACAGAAGCTGGCTATGGCGGCAAAGGTACAGGAGATATATCCCCTTTTGACCCCGGAGCTGGTGGAAGAATACGCCAGAGACAGCCAGTCCATCTATGAGTGCCATATCATGCAGCCCCTCTGCGATCTGGGGTACACCAATACCGCTATCGGAGAACTGATGTCAGACCTGATCTCATCCAAGGGAAGCTGTTATGTGCCCGGAAAATATCCCACCACCAAAGAGGCGGCCCGGGCGGCGCAGGAATGCGGAGGGATTGCGGTAGTAGCCCATGCGGAGCAATTCGACTCCTTTGATCTGGTAGAAGAGTACGCAAGGCAGGGCTGGATTCAGGGAGTAGAAGTGAATCATCCAAGAAACAGCAGAGAATCACGGATAAGACTGCGGGAGACCGCAGAGAAATACGGACTATTGGTGACTGGCGGAAGCGATTACCACGGCCAGTACGCAAGACGGCCCCACCCGCTGGGCGCATGTGGGTGCACAGAAGAAGAAGCCCGCAGATTAACGGAGTATGCCGATTAGGTACAGGGCAAAAGTTAATTGGGGACGTAGTAAAATGAAAGTTTGCTACGTCCTCTGTTAAATATTTAACCTGCTGACAGGAATATGCGCCATCCACGATAATATCTCTGCCGATGGTGTATTTGGCCGCAGATGAAGCAAGATAGAGTATCGCAGGGATCAATTCTTCCGGTGCAGGGGTATGAGGGGCATCCAGGCGTCTTTCAGTTCTTTTGCTACATTGACAGCCATGGGAGTGGCGATGTATCCGGGGATTAAGAAATTGACCCGGATTCCGTGATCGGCCCACTCTACAGCCCGGGTCATGATATTTTGATCAGTTCAACTGTCTCCTCCGCCCCGTAGCGGGAGAGGATCACCACCTGGGCGCCGGCCCTTGCCAGACTGCCAAATCTCTGGAATGAAAACACACACTCCGGTTGATCAGCGAACTTGATTCGGAAATTTCAAAAATTGAATCCGAGATCAAACAGATCATGGATCAAAGCTCTTCCCCAATTCCGACCATTCCTGGAATCGGTTACCGTGTGGGCGCCATGATCCTGGATGAGATCGGTGATTTCTCTCGTTTTGACTCGTTGGATAAGATCCCGGCGTACGCTGGAGCTTCTCCATCCACCTATCAATCTGGGCAGTTGGAAGCCTCTTATTCCCATATGGAAAAACGGGGCTCTCGCTATCTGCGTTTTGCCCTGATCAATGCCGCCAAGTACGTCTGCCACTGGGATGAAACCCCAGATTCTCCGCGGGACTTTTGGATACGTTTTTGAAATATTTGCCAGTTCCTGTGACGATAAAAATCTTTCCGGCCAGAGGAGCGGCATCAAACTGGAGCGGAAGGATCCGCCTCGCTCTAGAGAGATTCAGGTATCCCGCCAGTTCTTCGGCTCCAGAAGCTGGATGATGTACCCGCCGTTTCTCTCATCCCATCCCAGCTGGTACATATTGGATGTCGTGTCACATAATTCTGTCAGGAAAGGCGCTGTCAAAATATTGTTCATAGATCCTCCGTATCTGCGTTTCCTCATGATTCCCGCGCCAAAAGCTTCAGATAATCCTGATAATGGCTTTCCCACGCTTCATGATCCTGAGGTTCATACTCCCTGGTCTTCGAGGCGGGGGCCATGACAGCTTTGGCTTCTTCCAAAGTGGAGGCGGCGCCGATGGCCAGGAGCTGCAAGGTAATGTTCCCGATGGCGGTGGCCTCATCTGGTCCGGCGATCACTTTTTTGCCGGAAGCGTTGGCGGTAAACTGGCAGAGCATCTCTGCCTTGGAACCGCCGCCCATCATATTGATCACGGGCAGGGATTTGCCGGAGACCCGCTCCAGCGTTTCAATTGTCCAGCGAAACTTCATGGCCAGGCTTTCGTAGATGCAGCGGACAAGGGCGCCCACGCTCTCTGGATCTGCCCCATAATGCTCCTGACAATAGTTCCGGATTTTCCCGGGGATGTTTCCGGGGTCATAGAATCTGGGGTCGTCCGGATCGAAGAAAAACCGGAAAGGCTCCGCTTCCTCCGCCAGCTTTCCTAATTCGGAGAAAGAATAATCTTTCCCATGCTCCTGATAATACCGCCGGGTCTCCTGAATGAACCAGGAACTCATCACATTTCTCAGAAGCCGGTGATGTCCCGGGTAACTGCCCTCGTTCGCCAGATTGGCCTGATAACTTTCCAGCGTGATGACGCTGGAAGAAAGTTCCGTGCCGATCAGCGCCCAGGTCCCGCAGCTGATCAGGGCGCAGTCGGAAGTCAGGGGTGAGGACAGATAGGCAGAGGCGGTGTCGTGCTCGCAAACCACAGAGACCGGAAAGCCCTTTGTCTCCATCATCTGGTTATAGCGCTGATTGGTCCGGCCCAGCAATGTGCCCGGTTTAGTCAGTGTGCCAAAGAGATCCCGGGGGATGTGGTACGTGTCCAGGATTTCCTGGCACCAGTCATCCTGACGGAAATCATACATCTGGCTGACAGAAGCCATAGTGTACTCGTTGATCGTTTTCCCGGTGAGATAATAGATCAGAAGATCTGGGATAAACAGGAGCTTGTAAGCATGGTCCAGCAGGAATCCGTGGCCGTCTTCCCGCATGGCCGCAAGCTGCATAAACGTGTTAAACAGCGCGTTTTGATTGCCGCTTAGGGAGTAGAGACGTTCCCTGGAAATATTTTGATAAATCTTGTCGCTGTGGCGTTTGGTCCGGTTGTCCCGATAGCAGCGGACAGGAGAAAGGAGCGCGCCTTCTTTGTCGATCAGGCCAAAGTCATTGGAAAACGAATCGATCGCAAAGGAATCGATGCGATCCCCAGTCAGCGCGATGGCCTTTTTGACGCCCTCATTCATTTCTTTGTAAATATTCAGGATATCCCAGTAAAGCGAATCCCCCATAAGATAGGAAATATTGTCGAAACGATGGATATCCCGGAGGGAGACTTTCCCGCCCTCGATGGTTGCAAGGAAGAGCTTGCCGCCGCTTGCGCCAAGGTCAAAAGCTAATATGTTCAATTGAAATCCTCCTCTAGTCGGTGATGATCCGGATCCCGTGTTTCTTCGTGATCGTCCGGACCGTCTCGGCGGTCTGAGGTGTATAGTCATATTTGTCAGTGATGATATAGTCGATCGCGTCAAACCCTGATAAATAGAAAGGTCCATTGATCTCGAATTTTGTGTGGTCCGCCAGAAGATAAGTCTCTTCGGATTTGCGCATCATAGCCAGCTTGGTGTCCACTTCGTTGAGGCTGATGTCCGTAAGCTGCTTTTTCAGAGTTACACCGGTACAGGAAATAAAAGTCTTATTTGGGAAAAAATCCTCCGCGCTTTTGATTGTCCGCGTCCCGTACACGGAATAATTATTCTGGTTATAAAAGCCGGCCAGTGAGATCAGAGACAGATTGGGATTCTCGGTCTTAGCGGCTTCCAGAAGAACCTTGATCGAGTTGGTGATGATCGTAAGACGCAGTTCCTTTGGAATGTAATCCAGAAGAAAGAGGGTCGTGGAACTGTTGTCGATGAAGATGGTGTCTCTGTCTTCGATCAGTGTGGCGGCCTTCTGGGCGATCACCTTCTTGGCGGGAATATTGCGGACGTGCCGGAGAGCAAAGGGATATTCGTTATTCATCACCGCATCCCCGTATTTCGCCGCAGCTCCCACATTGGGTGTGTTGGCGTTCAGGATCGCGCCTCCATGAGTCCGGGTCAGGATCCCTTCCGCTTCCAGACCTTTCAGATCCCGCCGGATGGTTTCCTTGGAAGTGTGGAGCATGTCGGCAAGGATGCTGACGCTTACAGAAGACTGGGATCCCAGCAGGTCAACAATTTTGGCTTTTCTTTCCTGACTATACATAATTCATACCATCCTTGTCTGTTTTTTTGATCAGATGAGATTTTTGGTGATGGTGCAGAAGGCATCACACTCGATCCGCTCCAACATGCTGTAAGCAAGATAGATGCTGGGGCCGGATACCACGACGCCGTGCTTTGGCATGATCATACCGATGGGCTTCTTTACCGCCAGTTCTCTGTGATCCTCAAAATACTGATATACGTTCCGGCTCAGTTCTTCAGTGTAGGCCTTGGTCCATGGGATGCAGCCGACTTCGCCCCGGCCCATAGTGGCTTCTGTTACATTTGGAATGGGCTTGGACTGAGCCACGAAGGGCATACAGTAGAAGGGGTGTGCGTGGATCGTACACTCGATCTCCTTGAAATTGCTGAGGATCAGTACGTGCATCAGGCTTTCTCGGGACAGTTTCCCTTCTCCCTCCAGAAGATTCTGGTCATAGTCGATCAGAAGGAAGTCTTCCGGTTCCATATTGCAGTGCTTGCGCTCAGACATCAGAGAAGGGGAGATCAGGATGCGGTTGTCATCCACGCGGACCGCGAAATTTCCTCCGGCGGCGTTGGTGAGCCGGCGCTCCCACATCAGTCTTGCTACAGTTACCATTTCCTGTCTCATTTCGTAATAAGATAAGTTGCTCATTTTGGTCTCCTTTTACTACTTTAATATAATTATTGCATTTTTTCAATTCTTACCTGATCTTTCAGATCCATTGCCCGGTCCAGGTCGTAACCCACGGAAATATCAGATTCAGCGGTGGCCGCGGAAACGGCTGTGGCGATCCGCAGAGTTTCCTCTATGGGACTGTCCTGGGATAAGCCATAGACAAAGCCAGCCAGATAACAATCCCCGCATCCGATGGTGTTGCAGACGTTTACCTTGGGAGGATATACGCGGTAGAATCCCTCGGCTGTTTTTACGATGGATCCGTCTCCGCCCAGGGATACAGCGATGATCGGGACGTTATAGGAAGAAAGACTGTCGATCGCTTTCCTGATAGAAGCCTCATCCTCTGGAATGGGGAAGCCGGCCAGAGTGGACAGTTCATCCAGATTGGGCTTGATCATATAAGGACTCTCCTGAATGCATTCCTTCAGTGATCTGCCGCTGGTGTCCAGGAAGAACTTCAGGTTTTTGTCCCGGAAGGCGCGCAGAATCCGATTATAAATAGAAGGATCCGGAGAATTGGACGCATCCCCGGAGAAGATCAGGTAATCCCCGGGCCGGATCACAGATTCCATTCTTGTTATCAGGGAATCCAGTTCTTGCTCTGTGAGTTTAACCCCGCTTTCCGCGATGATGGTGCAGTCGGCGCTTTTTTCCACCAGGAGATAGTTGGTGCGAGTCTGTCTGCCGTCTTCATAGTGATCGAATTCTACCCGGATGCCTGCATCCTGCAGCATTTTCATGACTCGCTCACCTGTGGAGCCGTGACAGATCCCAAAAGCGGTATTATCCTGTCCCAGCAGTTTCAGATTGATGGACACGTGAGTGCCCTTTCCCCCCAGTGTATCCTGGCTCCTCTGGATCCGGTTCGTGATGTTCCGTTCAAATCGATCCAGATAGAGGATCCGGTCTATGGCGGGATTTAGCGTTAATGTATGGATCATAGCATACCCCTTTCTGTTTGTTTTTCTGTTTCTACATCACAGAATAACACAAAAACAAAAATAAAACAACACAAAATAAAATAAAGTTAAAAAAATATCAAAATAAAACAGGCGCAATTATGAAT
>DXGF01000149.1 GCA_019114065.1 Candidatus Dorea gallistercoris | reverse complement strand
GAGATGCCTGCTTCCTATGAGCTGGAGGCGCTGAAAGCCCAGGCGGTGTGCGCCAGAAGCTATGCGTATCGGCAGATGGAAAGCTATGGCTACCCTGAGTATGAAGCCCATGTCAACGACAGCACGGCCTATCAGGTCTACGGCAATTCTGCGCCGGCGGACAGCACCCGGGAAGCGGTAGAGGCGACGGCTGGGGAGACGGTGCGGTATCAGGGAAAGGTGGTGACTACGTATTATTATTCCACCTCCTGCGGACGGACTACGAATGTGGAAGCCTGGGGGACAACGCCCAGTGAGGCAAACGGTTATCTGCAGTCTGTGGAGGTCTGCGGAGCCCATGGGGACTACGAAAAAGACCTTCCCTGGTATCGCTGGAAGGCCACGGTGTCTGCAGAGACATTGTCGAATCTGATCGGGCTGAACACAGGAACCGATATCGGAACCGCAAGTGAGATAAAGGTGACAAAGCGGGGGCCGGGAGAGGTGGCCCTTGCGATCCAGGCTGTGGGATCGAAGGGCAGCGTCACCGTGGAGACGGAGAATAAGATCCGCAGGGCCCTTGGAGGGGAAGGCTATGAGATCGAGAAACAGGACGGATCTGTGGCGGCCAGCGCAGAGCTTCTGCCGAGCGCTTTTTTTACCATTGAGAGATCCGGGGACACCTTTGTGATCCAGGGAGGGGGCTATGGGCATGGCATCGGAATGAGCCAGAACGGAGCCAATGAGATGGCAAAGCAGGGAATGGATTATCGGGAGATTCTATGCCTGTTTTATCAGAATGTGACGATCGAGTAGAGAAAGAGAGGAAGAGACTTGGACATCCATTATCCAGAGATCCACTATCAGAAGGAAGGGGGCGGGATCAAGGTTACCGCCTGTTATGGGGAAGATGGCTGCATATATCTGCCGGAGCTGATCGAGGGTATCCCGGTGACGGCCATCGGCGCCTACGGGTTCTCCGATGGGGGAGAGGCGCCGGAAGATCTGGTGTGGAGACCGGAGGAAAGCAGCGGGCGGTCAGGAGAACGTGAGAAGCTTCAGACAGAGAGTGTGCAGGAACTCTATCTGCCGGACGGTGTGAGGGAGATCGGGCGGTACGCCTTCTACCGCTGCCGGAATCTGGAGAAACTTTCCCTGTCGGACAGTCTGCTGGAGATCGGCGGAGGGGCCTTGACCGGATGCCGGCCAGGCAGGATTGAGATCCACCTGCGGCGGGGAGAACAGTCGGCTTTAAGATCGATCCTGGATGAAGTGCGGTTCGCCGTCCGGGCAACCCTTTTTTACCACCGGGCAGATGGAAGGGTAGAAACCGCCAAGGTACTGTTCCCAGAGCATTATGAGGAAGCGGTGGAGAATACGCCGGCCAGGCTTCTATATACCAGCCATCACGGGGCGGGCGGGTATTACCGCCAGTGCTTCTATGACCGGAAGCTGGATTTTCAGAAATACGACGCCCTGCTTCCCAGAGCGGTGGCGGAAGAGACGCCGGAGATCGTGACAGAGCTGGCTGTAAAAAGGCTTCAGTTTCCCGTGGGGCTCTCCGGGAGAGCAAGGGAACAGTACCAGGATTTCCTGCGGGAGCATGGAGCTCAGGCGGCCGCGTTCTTAGTGGCCCGGGAAGAGGAGGAGGGACTGCGCCTTCTGCTGGATGCCGGTCTGCTGGGGGAAGCGGCCTTTGAGGCGGGGATCGAGACGGCTCTCTCTCTGGGAAAGACCGCCCTGGTCAGTCTGCTCATGGAAGAGAGGGGCCGCAGATTCCCAAGGAAGAAGAAAAGCTTTGAGTTGTGAGTGAGGAACAGATGGAAAGAAAAGAAAATGCCGCTATGGGACAATTGGAACAGATTGGAAGGCAGATCCTTAAGGTTTCCAGAAATGAGCTGTATCTTTCGATGCGGTTTCTGGATGTGGCTTTGAGCAGCTTTGCCTTTGTCTGGGATGAAGAGATCGGCACCATTGGGACAGACGGGGCTTCTATTTTTTATCGGCCCGCGTGGCTTGGCGGGGTGTTTCGGGAGGACCCCGTCCAGGTGAACCGGGCCTATCTCCATATGGTGCTGCATGGAATCTTCCGCCACATCACCGGACAGCAGGGAAGGCAGAAGCGGTACTATGATCTGGCCTGTGACCTGGTAGTGGAATCGGTGATCGACGGGATGGATCACCGGTGTGTGCGTCAGTCCCGCTCTTTTGTCCGGCGGGAGGCTTACCGGAGACTTAAGGAGGATATGAAGGTGCTGACCGCCGGGAAGGTCTGCCAGAGTCTTCTGTCCTGGAACCTGTCGGAGCCAGAACTGGAGAGACTGGAAGAGGCGTTCCTGGTGGACAGCCATCAATACTGGCCGCAGGATGATCCCAAGAGGCGGCAGCAGATCGAGAACCAGTGGCAGGACATCAGTGAGAGGACAGAGATGGAGATGGAGGCGTTTCAGGAGGAAGCCTCCTCCCAGTCTGGAAATCTGGCAGACCAGCTTAGGGTGGAGAACCGGCAGCGTTTTGACTATCGGAAGTTTCTGCGCAAGTTCGCGGTCTTCCGGGAAGAGATGGCGGTGGACCCGGATTCTTTCGACTATGTGTTTTACAGCTATGGACTGCGGCTGTATGGGAATCTGCCGCTGATCGAGCCGCAGGAGTGGAAGGAAGAAAAGAGGATCCAGGAGTTTGCGGTGGTCATCGACACCTCCATGTCCTGCGCTGGAGAGCTGGTGCGTAAGTTCCTGGAAGAGACTTATACAGTGCTAAGTGAAGAGAATAGTTTCTTTCGAAAGATCAACATCCATATCATCCAGTGTGATGAAGAGGTCCAGACGGATGTGAAGATCACCAGGGCGGAGGAACTGGCCGCCTATATGGAGGACCTGGAGCTGAAAGGAGAGGGAGGGACAGATTTCCGCCCGGCCTTCGCCTATGTGGACAGGCTTCTGCAGGAGCAGGCCTATACGAATCTGAAAGGCCTGCTGTATTTTACCGATGGCAAGGGGATCTATCCTGAGAAGATGCCGCCCTATGAGACGGCGTTTGTATTTCTGGAGGAAGATTATGAGGACCGGGAGGTGCCGCCCTGGGCGATGAAACTGATCCTGGAGGCGGAGGACTTAAAAAGGACAGGACGGAAAGAAGAACGAAGAAGTAGAAAAGGAGAAGGCTATGCATATTAAACGAGCCAAACAGGAGATCAAAGATTCCATAGAGGCATATCTGAAAAAGGACGCTTACGGGGAGTACGTGATCCCCTCCATCCGGCAGAGGCCCCTGCTTTTGATGGGACCGCCGGGCATCGGGAAGACACAGATCATGGAGCAGGTGGCCAGGGAATGTGGGATCGGCCTGGTCTCTTATACGATCACCCACCATACCCGGCAGAGCGCCATTGGACTTCCCTTTATCAAGGAGCAGAAGTTCGGGGGAAGACCTTATCAGATCACCGAGTATACCATGAGTGAGATCATCGCTTCCGTGTATGAGAAGATGGAGAAGACAGGATTAAAAGAAGGAATCTTGTTCATCGATGAGATCAACTGTGTGTCAGAGACGCTGGCCCCGGCCATGCTGCAGTTTCTCCAGTGTAAGACCTTTGGCAACCAGAAGGTGCCGGAGGGATGGATCATCGTGGCGGCGGGGAATCCGCCGGAGTACAACCGTTCCGTCCGGGAATTCGATGTGGTGACGCTGGACCGGATCAAGCGGATCGACGTGGAGGAAAATTATGAGGTGTGGAAAGCCTATGCCTATGAGGCGGGGATCCACCCGGCCATCCTCTCTTATCTGGATCTGAAGAGAGAGCATTTCTACCGGATGGAGACGACGCCGGACGGGCGGGCGTTTGCCACCGCAAGAGGCTGGGAGGATCTCTCAGAGCTTCTCAAAGTCTACGAGTCTCTGGGAAAGAAGGCGGACCGGGAGGTGGTCCATCAATATATCCAGCACTGGAAGATTGCGAAGGATTTCGCGGTGTATCTGGAGCTTTACGAGAAATACCAGAAGGACTATGGGCTGGAAGAGATTTTCAAGGGACAGTGGGAGAAGGAGACCTTGGAGAAACTCGCTTACGCTTCCTTTGACGAACGGCTCAGTGTGGTGGGGATGCTGTCCGGGAAGCTGCGGGAATATTTCCGCCGGTACGTATTCCTGGACACCTATGTGACCCGCCTCTATGAGGCTTTGAAGCAGGCGAAGCAGGATGTGGAGCGTATGGATGAGCTGGGCCAAAAAGAGGCGGCAGTCTATGAGAGACTGCGGGCGGCGGAACAGTTGACCCGGGAAGAGGACCATCTCTGGAGGGAAGTGCTGGATGCGCTGGAAGGCTGGCAAAAGCTTGTGAAAGAAGAACATCTGTCAGGGGAAGCCGCCTTTGGATTGGTCAAGGAACAGTTCCAGAAGGAGGTGGACCGCCGCCAGACCGCGGCGGATGAGGCCGGGGAAGCCTTGGATCGTGTGTTTGCTTTCCTGGAAGCGGCTTTTGGAGACAGTCAGGAGATGGTGGTATTTGTGACGGATCTGAACACCAATGCCAGCAGCCTTAAGTATCTGAAAGAAAATGACTGCGATAAGTATCACCGCTATAATAAGCGGCTTCTGTTTGACGAACAGCGGGAAGAGATCCTCTCCCAGATGGACGCGGTGGAGGAAGGTTTGAGCGGGGTGCTGAAAGAGGACGAAACATAAAGCTGGTCATCGATTGACGCAAGGGAGAAGGAGGGAGTATAATAGAGGAGAGTGAGGAAAGCAAAAAATGAGGATAAGGACAAAGCTGCTGATCCTGGCGGGAGTGCTGGCGCTGGGGATAGGCATTTTCGCGGCAGGCTTTCTGATCTGGCAGAAAGGGGATCAGGAACCGGAGGAAGAGCAGGTACAGACGATGGAAGAGCAGGAACAACAGGTTATAGATAAACAGGTGGTCCGGGTAGAAGAGCTCTCCTTTTCCAGGATTTCCAGGCAGGAGCTCCAGATCCGGTGGCCGGATCGATGGGAGCCGTATGTGGAGGAATATCAGATCCAGCGCCGGAAGAGCGGAGAGGACACCTGGCAGCAGGTGGGAAGCCTGACTTCTGATCAGATCGTGGAAAATACGGAGATCGCCTGGGTGGACACGCTGACGGAGAACTCCATCCAGCAGTATGAATACCGGGTGGATGTGACCGTGAAGGACCCGGAGAACTACCAGGCCGAAGAGGGAGAGACGGTGATGGCAAGCAATCTTCTGCTGTGCATCGATCCCGGCCATTATCAGGGCAAGAACGCGGTGGAAGGCGGGACCGCTTACGCGGAGGGAGATTTTACCTTAGAGATTTCCCAGGAATTGGTGCGGATCCTGGAAGAAGCGTATGGGGTGACGGCCATAAGGACCAGAGACACGGGAAGTATTTCCCTGGAGGGTTTTACAGATGGCGACCTGGATTCCGGGCATATCAGTCTCAGGGGCGAGTATGCCAGAGGAACGGACTTGTTTCTTTCGCTCCATACCAACGCCAATCTGGAGGGGGCCAACGGGTACGGGACGGAGGAACAGCCCATATCCATCAATAAGCCGATCCTGATCCTCAATGAGACCGCCTGCGGTCAGGAACAGGCGATCCAGGTGGCGAACGGGATCGGAAGCCGCCTGGCGGAAGCCAGCTATCAGTTAGGGATCGCCACGGTGAGCGCGTTCGATGTGGTCCAGGATGGCGCCCAGATCCGGGAGTGGAGCGATGCCTACAATGACCAGACCGATGTGGCAGGTACGGTCTGCCGCAGGACGGGAGGGCATGGAGACTACTACGGAGTGTTAAGAGGCGCCGCCAATGTGGGAGTGCCGGGAATGATCATCGAGCATGGCTTCCACACCGTCCCGGAAATGCGGCAGTTGGCTGCCGCGGGGGAGCTGGCCTCCGAATGGGCGAGAGCCGACGCGGAAGGGATCGCGGAAGGATTTGGATTTGAGAAGCATCTGGAGACAGAGTAGAAATAAAGGAATGGAGGAATGAGGGATGTTTTGTGGAAACTGCGGATATAAGCTGGAGGATGACGCCATATTCTGTCCCAACTGCGGGGCAAAGGTAGAATCGGGTGGGCAGGCCTCCGGCGGGGGAAAGCAAGGCCCGGGTCCTGAGAAGTCTTCGGGTCATAAGGCGCGGAAAAAAGGCCGCTCCAAGAAGCCAGTGATCGCCGCGGTGGTCGTGGCTGTCCTCCTGGTGCTGGCCCTTGGCGGCGGGACGGTCTATGCCACAGCGGGATTGAATATGCAGAAAGACCGGGCCCTTGAAAAGGTCCAGGACTGTGGGTTCCCGGAATATGAGGAACTGGCCGAGAGTGTGGCGGACAAGTGGAACGGCCTGGGGCTTCTGGATGTGGGAGAGAAGCGGGATGTGATCAGGGAATTACAGTCTGTGCAGGATGATCTGGACAGTTTTATACAGGAACAGATCAGTTTCTACGAGAGTGTAGATATGTCTGAGGCGGAGGAAGAGGAAGTTTCCTCTTATGAGACGGAGATGGAGACGCTTGAGACGCTGACAAAAAGCGGGGACCAGAATTATCCGGCAATCAAAGAGGCGCTTGAGAAAGTGGATGATGCCGCTTTTCTGTATGTAGAGTCAGAGAATGACCTGAATGTGGAAGTGCAGCAGGTAGACGCCTCCGAATTTCCAAAGGTCCGTCTGTATGTGAATGTGGAAGATCCTTCCACCGGGGACGTGCCGGAGGACTTGGATAACGCCTTGTTCTATATCCGGAAAGAAGACGCCAACGCGAAATTTGTCAGGCAGACGGTGACAGAGGCCAACCAGTTAAATGAAGAGGAAGCCTTAAAGGTGGATATGGTGGCGGATGTCAGCGGAAGTATGAGCGGAAGCCCGCTGAATGAGGCCAAATCCATCATGAATAACTTTATCAGCAGCGTGCAGTTTGAGGCGGGAGATCTGGTGGAGCTGACCTCCTTTGCCACCGGTGTCCGGCTGGAGCAGGAATTCTGCGACGATGCCAGCCTTTTGACCCAGAAGGTCAACGGACTGGTCACAGGAGATATGACCAGCCTGTATGACGCCCTCTATACCGCGGTAGAGCGGGTGGCGGCCCAGACCGGGGCCAGATGTGTGATCGCCTTTACCGATGGAAACGACAATTACAGCAATTGTACCCAGGAAGACGTGATCGAAGTGGCGAACCGTTACCATGTGCCGGTATTTATCATCGGCATCGGCTCCATCGACGCTTCTCAGATCAGTTATATCGCGGAGCAGACAGGCGGGGAGTATTACAGCATCCAGGATGTCTATTCCATGGACAGCATTTACCAGGAAATCTACCAGATGGAGAAAGAACTCTACCTGCTGGAGTTCGAGGATAGCACCGGAGCCACGGTGGACGATGAGGCCAACATCCAGGTTGGCTATCACAGCCGGGAATACGGCGGAGAGTGCGATTATACGTATGAGCCTAACGTACTGCTGAGCGCAGGGAGTGAAGACATCTACACCGATGGGCCAGAAGCAGTGGTAGAACAATATTTGAAAAACTTCCCAGCCGCGGTGACCAACAACGACTTCTCCCTGATCGCGGACTATATGAAGGCAGGAAGCGATATCTATAATGAACAAGAAAAATACGTCCAGAGAGATATCACCGAGCAGCTGGATACCTACGAGCTTACCGACGTCACCTACAGCGATGAGAATAACTGTGTCGTATCCACACGAGAGACCTATTACGTGCAGGTGGCGGGGAAAGCCCTGCAGCTGATGACACAAGAGTGCCAGTACGCCCTGGAAAAAACTGGTGATCAGTGGGAAATGACCGCGTTCGTAGATTTAAAAGTTGTGTCCAGGATCAAACAATAATCAATCTGTCAATCTCAATCTGGGCCGTGGTATTTTTAAAAATACCACGGCCCAGATGAAAAATACCCTGTCCCTAATTGACATCTACCGTTGGAATCTTTATAATAGCACTT
>DXGF01000002.1 GCA_019114065.1 Candidatus Dorea gallistercoris | reverse complement strand
AGCTATTTTTCCAAATGTTTATCCCATGCCACTCATATGACTCCCACAAAATATCGGAAATCCTTCCAATAAGGCTTATTTACAGGCAGCCTTCTCCTCTCCTGTCACCGTTCCCGCCGATTATCTCCAGCACCTGCCGGATATTCTTCTTCCCAAAGCTTGGCGGATCCTCGTCGATCACCATGCAGGGCACACTCATCACCTGATACTTCTCTTTCATATCCTGGAAATGGTTCAGATCAAAGATCTCCGCGGTCACATAAGGACTTACCGCACTGATCTTCCAGACTGCCGTCACCAGTTCCGGGCACATGGTACAAGACAGAGACACCATGACCCTGATATGCACCGGCCTTGTGATCTCCCGGATCTTTTGTTCTGTCACCGGGTCCAGCATCTGCCCTGGTCCCGCCACATTGTAAAGCCCTAGAACGAAAGAGGTAAACTCGTGTCCTCCCGGTACTCCGTGGAAGACCAGTCCTGTATCCGTTCCGTCTGCCAGGCAGATCCTGACACACGGCAGATGGCCTTCTGCCTCAGCTTTGCGCCGCTCTACCTGAATCTTCTCCGTCAATTCTTCCAAGGCCTCCATATAGCCCTCCAGTTCCCGGGATACCGGCCGGTCATCCAGATAAAGCCGCAAAAGCAGCGGCTGTTCCATTTTCTCAAACACTCCCTTAAGCTGGGCCAGCATGTCTTCAGTAAACAGCCCTTCCGTCCCGGTCGGCGGATGTTCTCCGTCGGGCTCTTTCTTTGCGGCAGGTTCCTGCTCCGCTCCAGATCCGGCCTGCTGTCTTTTGGGCCTAATCCCACTCTTCTCCTGCATCTCTTTTACGTAGCGCTCCAATTCTGTGGCCGCAAGAGCTCCGTCGCCTACGGCCGTCACCACCTGCCGCAGATGCTTGACACAGATATCTCCTGCCGCGTACACGCCCTCCTGGCTGGTCTTCTGATTCCGGTCGGTAAGCACATATCCTTTTTCATCCAGGTCCACCAGGTCCCGCGCCAGGGCGGAGGCCGGCTCATACCCGGCGAAAACAAAGATTCCAAAAGTCTCTCCCGGCTCCGGCTGGTATTCCGTCACTTCCCCAGTCTGGCTGTTCCGGTATCTGAGGCGGCGAAGGGCGCTGTCTCCTCCCGCCTCCTCGATCTGCGTATTGGTCAGGACCGTGATCTTCTCATGTTTTCTGGCCGCATCTGCCGCTACCCTGGCACAGGAGAAATCCGAGCCCCGGATCAGGATCGTCACATGTCTGGCGTAGCGGGTCAGGAACACACTCTCCTCTGCCGCCGCAAATCCGCCGCCTACCACAAACACATCCTTCCCGGTAAAAAATTCGCCGTCACAGGTAGCGCAGTAGGCGACGCCATGTCCCCGGAACGCTTCTTCTCCTTTGAAGCCCACCTGCCTTGGATGAGCTCCTGTCGCCAGAAGGATTCCGAAACACTCCAGGACACCACGGCTGGTATGCACTTTCTTGATATCTGGGGACAGTTCCAGCGCTTCCGCCTCCGCAAGAAGGAATTCCGCCCCAAAGCTCTCCGCCTGTCTGCGCATCCGATCTGTCAGCTCTGTCCCGCTGATCCGCTCTGCTCCCGGATAATTCACCACCTCCGAGGTAATGGTGATCTGGCCTCCGAACTGCTCTTTCTCCACCACGATCACCCGGTATCTGGCTCTGGCCAGGTAAAGAGCGGCGGTAAGCCCCGCAGGGCCTCCGCCGATCACAACTACATCATAAATATTTGCTTCCTTCGTCTTATCCATATCCATCCTCATCTTACAACTGGCCTACCAGATCCAGGCTTGGCTTTAAAGTCTCTGCTCCAGGCTCCCATTTGGCCGGGCACACTTCGTCTCCATGCTCATGGACAAACTGACTGGCCTGCACCCGGCGCAAAAGCTCATCCGCGTTGCGCCCTACATTTCCGGCCGTCACCTCATAAGCCACGATCCTGCCCTCCGGGTTCACGATAAAGCTCCCCCGCTCCGCCAGACCATCCGCCTCAATATAGACCTGAAAATCCTCTGCCAGGCTGTGGGTAGGATCTGCCAGCATAGGGTACTTGATCTTCTGGATCCGCTCTGATGCATCATGCCACGCCTTATGTACATAGTGAGTATCGCAGGACACGGAATAAATCTCACAGCCAATCTTCTGGAATTCTTCGTATTTATTTGCCAGGTCCTCCAGTTCTGTAGGGCATACGAAAGTAAAATCCGCCGGGTAGAAGAAAAACACGCTCCATTTCCCCAGGATCTCCTCCTTTGTAACGGTACGAAACTCCTGGTTCTGATAAGCCTGTACGGAAAAATCACTTACTTCTTTATTGATCATTGACATCTTTCTTACCTCCTTTTTGTTAGTTGTTTCTAACTTAAGGATATTTTATCAATGCCGCTCATAAAAAGCAAGGATTATTTTGAGAACTTTTCTCATTTTTATTGTATCATTTTTCTACACAGAAAAATCCTCCCTCCTTGACTTCCAGGATCTTCAAGCCTAGAATATACTGTAATGTAGATAGGATGCCATGTAACTGAAAGGAAGGAGAGAATCTGCTTCATGGACATGATCTTGATATTAGCAGCCAGCTTTTTCTATTTCGCCAGCCCCATGCTGGTGACGCCTCTGATCACAGGCTTCGCTGAGAGCGTAGGCGCCTCTGCCGCTCTGATGGGAATGATCGGCGGCCTGATGAATCTGTGCGCTCTTTTTTGCCGTCCCATTGCGGGGAATCTGGCCGATAAAATCAGTAAATATAAGCTCTCCTTTTTGGGCGCCGGACTGATGGCGCTTTCCTGCCTGGGCTACATGGCGGCCTTGGAGCCCCTCCTTATTGCGATCTCCCGGGTGGTCAACGGCATCGGATTTGCCTGCTGTTCCGTCTGCATGTCCACCTGGATGTCTCACATGCTCCCGAAAGAAAAGATCGGTTCTGGAATGGGATTCTACGGCATGATGAACGCCATGGCAATGGCCGTCGCCCCCGCCATCGGAGTTGTCTCCTATCAGCATCTTGGGTATCGATTTTCTTTTGGCGTCGCTCTATTTTTTTGTCTGGCCACCCTCTTGATCATCCAGTTTATCCAGAATAAAGGCGAGCCTGAACAAAGCTTGAAAGAACCTGGCAGGTCTGGAAAATTACAGCTGGCAGATCCTAAAGTCCTCCCCTATGCGGCGATCATCATGCTGTTTGCTATTCCCTATTGCGCTACCCAGTCCTTTCTTGTCAGTTATACACAGACCCGCCAGCTTCCGGTCTCCGTCAGCCTCTTTTTCCCGCTTTACGCAGTAGTCCTTCTCATCCTTCGCCTGTGTATGAAAGACTTGTTTGACCGCCTGCCTTTCTCCTTCTTTCTTCTCTTTAGTTCCGTCAGCGCCTTTGCCGGAATCTTATTTCTCGCTTTTATGCAGAATAATTTCTTCATGTTCTTCGCCGCCCTCTTTATGGCCAGCGGATATGGGATCATGTCCTCCGTCTGCCAGTCCACCGCCATTCTCCAGGCCGGGCCGGGCAAGCGGGGGCTGGCCAACAGCACCTACTATATCGGTCTGGACCTTGGAATGACCCTGGGGCCTTTCATCGGCGGACTCCTCTATGGACACTTGGACCTGAAACTATTTTATCCATCTCTCCTGATATGCGTACCATTGGCAGTCCTGATCTATCTACTCGCCATCCGGCCGGGGGAACAGAGATAGTCCTTGAATCTCTTTTTTAATGTGTTTTGATTATGCAAAGAAAAGGAACAACCGCCACTACAGCACGGTTGTTCCTTATTCTTTTAAATATTATTTCCTATCTTTCTACAGGAAAATATACTTCAGCACGAACAGCACCGCCAGCACGTACATCAAGATACTGATCCGTCCTTTCGCCTTTCCAGTTACCAGGTTCAGCACTACATAAGAAATCACACCCATCGCGATTCCTTCGGAAATGCTGTAGAAGAAAGGCATGGCGATGATGCAGATGTAGCATGGGATCGCCTCTGCCAGATCGTTGAAATCAATGTTCACCACGTTGGTCAGCATATAGAATCCAACCACTACCAGAGCCGGCGCTGTGGCAAAAGATGGAATCGCCAGGAAGATGGGTGAGAACAGCAGCGCCACTCCAAACAGAATCGCTGTGGTGATGGAAGTCAGTCCCGTCCTTCCTCCTTCTGTCACGCCAGATGCGCTTTCTACAAAGGTGGTAACAGTAGAGGTCCCAAGCACCGCTCCTGCCGTTGTGGCTACCGCATCCGCCATAAGCGCGCCTTTAATGCGAGGCAGCTTCCCGTTCTCGTCCAGCATATCTGCCTTTGTGGACACACCGATCAAGGTTCCCAGGGTATCAAAAATATCCACAAATAAGAAGGCAAATATCACCACCAAGAATTCCAGAGAGAAGATCCCGGAAAATTGGATCTTGCCAAAAATCGGAGCCAGGCTTGGGATCGCCAGTCCATTGCTGAAATCCGGGAGCAGGCTGTAAAAGCCAAGCTCTGGATTAGGCACGTACAGGCCGGCAAATTGACAGATGATCCCCAGGATCCAGGTGATCAAGATTCCCCACAGGATATTTCCCTTAATATTTTTGATCACAAGGATTCCCGTGATCAAAATGCCGATCACCGCCAGCAGTACCGTGATCCCCACGTCCTGGAAGGCAGCTTCCACACCATTGAGCGCGTTATATTCCTCTACGGAGAAAAGCTGCAGAAGGGTCGATCCTCCGATGACGATCTTTGCGTTCTGCAGACCGATAAAGGCGATAAAAAGGCCAATGCCCACACTGACCGCCGCTTTCAGGTTCATGGGGATCGCGTTGAAGATCGCCTCCCGCACATTGGTCAGTGAAAGCACGATAAAAATAATTCCTTCAATAAATACCGCGGTAAGGGCTGTCTGCCAGCTGTACCCCATGCCCAGCACCACCGTGTAGGCAAAGTAGGCGTTCAGCCCCATCCCCGGCGCCAGCGCAAACGGGTAATTGGCAAACAGCGCCATCAGCAGTGTGCCCAGAAGAGAGGCTACCGCTGTCGCTGTAAACACCGCCCCCTGGTCCATTCCTGTCTCACTTAGGATGCTGGGATTGACCGCCAGAATGTAGGCCATGGTCATGAAGGTTGTGATCCCGGCCAGGATCTCCGTTTTCGCATCTGTACCATTCTCTCGTAGTTTGAATAATTTCTCTAACATGTTTCCCTCCTTTAGAATCTCTTCTAGATTTTATTTATTATTGAATCTCCCGGATCTTCTTGCGCAGGCTCAGCACCTGGTTTGGCTCCACAGAAAGCTCGTCAATCCCGATCTGCAGGAAGAATTCCGTCATATCCAGGTCAGAAGCCATATCTCCACAGATGCTGACCCGCTTATTTTCCAGATGGACATTGTTAGCCACGATCCGAAGCATCTTTAAAAGCGCCGGATGATGGGGATTGAAATAACTCTCGATCCGCTCATTTTCCCGGTCCATTCCCAGAGTAAACTGGGTCAGATCGTTGGTTCCCAGGCTGACAAAATCCACCTCCCGTGCCAGCTCTCCGCTGAGCATGACTGCCGCGGGCGTCTCGATCATCACTCCCACCTCGATCCGCTCATTGTAGGGGATCTTCTCCGCCTTCAGTTCCTTCTCCGCTCTCCCCAGCAGAAGCTTGGCCTTGCGCACTTCTTCAAGCGAAGTGATCATCGGGAACATGACCGCCACATTTCCATATAGGCTGGCCCGCAGGATCGCCCGTAGCTGAGTCATGAACATCTCCTCTTTTTCCAGGGAGATCCGGATCCCCCGGCAGCCCATAGTCGGATTCTTCTCGCCGCTCAAGTCTATACAGGCGGCTGTTTTGTCCCCACCCAGATCTGCCGTCCGGATCACGACTTTTTTGCGTCCCATAGATTCCGCCGCCAGCTTATATGCCAGGAACTGCTGCTCTTCCGTGGGAAGCTTTCCCCCATTTTCCATATAGAGGAATTCGCTCCGGAATAAACCTACGCCTCCCGCGTCACTGCGGATCACTCTCTCAATATCCTCGCGGCTTCCGATATTGGCGCAGATATCGATCTTCTGTCCGCTCTGAGTGACATTTTCCTTTCCTTTCAGACGTTCCAGATTCTGGGTCTGGGTGCGGTTCTCACTCTGACGCTGTTTCATTTTCGTCAGAGTGGTATAATCGGGTTCTATGTAGACTTTCCCCTCGAAACCGTCAATGATGATCGTCTTACCGTTATAGTCCTTTTTCAGCGCCTCTCCCAAGCCGATCACAGAAGGGATATTCATGGTGCGGGCGATCACCGCCGTATGAGAATTGATCGTTCCGTAACGCGTGACAAAGCCCAGGATCTTGGATTTATCTAGCTGGACCGCCTCGCTGGGATACAGTTCAGTGGCAGCCAGGACAAAGGGCTCATCCGCCAGCAGGCGGTCTTTCCAGCTTCTGGCAAGAATCTGCAGCAACCGCAGGACCACGTCCTTCACATCCGCGCTGTGCCCTTGGATATAGTCTTTCTCATTGCTGTCCGACCCTTCGAGCATCTCCTCCGCCGTGGTCTGCACCGCGTATTCCGCGTTTAATTTCTGCTCAACGATGATGCTCACTATCCGATCCGCAAAATCTTCATCCTCCACGATCTTTTGCTGCATCTCAAAAATCGCCGCGTTCGCTTCTCCCACTTCATGGATCGAGCTCTCATACAGTTCCTTTAACTCCGCCACCGCCTTCTGTCTGGCTTTCTGGAATCGCTGCACCTCCTTCTCCACATCTTTCACATAGATCCGGCGCATTTCCTTGATGTCGCGTTTATAAAAGATCAGTCTCCCGATCACGATCCCTTCGGAAACTTTCTTCCCTGTCAATGTAATCATAAACTTCTTCCTTTCTTTTGTTTACCCCTCTTCAAATAAAGGCGTAGAGAGATAACGCTCTCCCGTATCCGGAAGCAGGACAACGATTGTCTTTCCCGCGTTTTCCTCTGCTTCCGCCAGGCGGATCCCCGCCCACAGCGCCGCTCCCGAACTGATCCCCGCCAAGATCCCTTCTCTTCTTGCCAGCAGACGGGCCGCCTCGTAGGCTTCCTCCTCCTTCACCGCGGTCACCTGATCGTAAACGGCAGCATCTAGGATCTCAGGCACAAATCCCGCTCCGATCCCCTGGAGGCCATGGGGTCCCGGCTGGCCCCCTGAGAGCACACAGGACTTTGCCGGCTCTACCGCGACGATCCGGATCTTGGGATTTCTCTCCCGCAGGAATCTGCCGGTCCCGGTGATCGTACCGCCGGTCCCAACACCTGCCACGAAGATATCCACCTCTCCGTCTGTATCTTCCCAGATCTCCGGTCCGGTAGTCCGGTAATGGACAGCCGGATTGGCCTGGTTCACAAATTGCCCCAGCACGATCCCTCCGTCCGTCTCTCTGGCCAGACGATCCGCCTCCTCAATCGCGCCTGCCATTCCTTTCGCGCCCGGCGTCAGAACAATCTCTGCCCCGTATCCCTTAAGAAGCTTCCTGCGTTCCACGCTCATGGTCTCCGGCATAGTAAAGATCACCCGGTACCCTCTGGACACCCCGATCGAGGCGAGACCAATCCCTGTATTTCCGCTGGTGGGCTCGATGATGACCGCACCCTGACCAAGAAGCCCCTTCTCTTCCGCATCCTGGATCATCGACAGAGCCGTCCGGTCTTTCACGCTTCCCGCCGGGTTAAACGACTCCAGCTTTACCAGAAGCCTGGCTTTCAATCCTTTTTCCTCCTCGATCCCGCATGTCTCCAGAAGCGGAGTGTGTCCGATCAGTTCCTCTATCTTCTGCGCAATATGTTCCATGGCTGTCCTCCTGTTCATTTTTCTTTTTCCATTGTACCTTAAAATCTTCATTTCTACAATTGTAGAGAATATTAAAAACAATTGTCGAATCCATTGACTTTTTTAGAAATATATGCCCATCTTTGACAGTTGAAAAGAAAAATGAGTGCCACAATCCCTGAAAATACTAGGGTTGTGGCACTTCGTGCCCCATACTTGAAATATAGTAATGTTTTATCTTCGCTTACTTTTTTTCTGTATCTCTTTCATTTTACGTTTTGTTATAAATTGATAGTCTGTACGGAAGCCACACACTTCATGAAGTTCATCTGTGATCCTTTGACGTTCGTATACCGGCATAAAGCCTTGTTCTTCTATATCGGCAAACTTCATGCTGCGCAGTACGTGCAGCAACTGCTCTGTAGTACAGGGATTTTTTAATGTCTTTTTCAGCAGCCGGAAATGTAGCAAAGCTAAAAAGCAGATGAGGAAATGGGCTTTTATCCGGTCTTCACGGCTGACATATACAGGTCTTGCGTCAAAGTCTGTTTTCATGGTCCGAAAGCAGTCTTCAATCTGCCACCTGCCTTCACTGACTTTCAGGATGTCTGAGACAGCATCATCTAATAGATCCGTGCAGACCGCATAAAGACCGTCATATTTTTCTTCCCTCGCGATCTTATCCAGATCAAGATAGTAATGGATCTCCGCTTTTTCTCCTTCTTTTGTCGCGGCGATCTTATTTACGAACCTTGCAGGATCATTGGGATTTTTTCGCTGTCTTTTCAAAGAGCCGCTGGCGACCATTTTTTCAGCACGGCTGATCTGCTCTGCGCGGACAGCCTTCTGGTATGCGGCATATTTGGGAGAATAGGTGATGATCAGTCGCTGATGGAGTTTCTTTGTAGTGTATGGTTCATCTTTATAAAAAAGTCCTTGTTTATCATCCTCCGAAAGCTGCGTGATATCAACAGGGGAATCATCGGATAGCCGTTTAAAGCCTTTGGCGTTCAAAGCCCATTCCCGCTCCTCTGCCGGGAGCTTTTTGATAGACTGTGTGACGATAAATGCACGCTGGCCCAGATGGTTGAATGCCCGGTTATCTTCAGAACCCAGCCCCGCATCACTGCAATAGATAAATCTCTGACAGCCAAACTGCTGAAGTACCTTTCTTTCCAAAGGCTTTAAGGACTTCTGTTCGTTCTGATTGCCAGGAAAGAGAGAAAAAGCTAATGGAAGCCCATCTCCATCTGTAAACAGTCCCATCTGGATGATGGGATTCGGCCGATGTTCTTTGCTCTTTCCATACTTTTTATCGCCGTCTTCCTGTTCGATCTCGAAATAGTAGTTTGTACAATCATAATAAAGGACTTTATCGTTTCTGTTTCCCAGAAAGAAGCTGTTCTTGTAAACTTCGGACTGTATAAGATCACTCTCTTTTGCGAGGACAGAAAGCGCACGATAGACGTCATGAAGTTCATACGTTGGTGCCTCCAGGAACTGCTGTGCGGCCTTGAAAGAAGAAGTTTTGCTGGAAGGCTCCAGGACTCTGGTATAGATCAGGTCCGAGAGGATCGCGTTCAGGTCATATTTAAATTTGTAACGGTATCGGATCTTTCGACAGATGGAATCCATCTTCAGACCATAATAAACAGACTGGAGGAAGAGATAACCACCAGCAAAAAGTTTTTTTCTGTTATAGTCCATGAGCCTGTTGGAATGGAAGGGGATCGTAACAAGCGCATCTTCTGTTTCTTTTTTATATTTTTCCGTTTCGATTCTTGCCTGTTCTTTTGCCCACGCCATGACGCCATCCCGGTCTGTGCCAAGACGTTCCGATAATTCAGCCAGGGTCCCCAGTTTTTTGATCGTGGTAGAAGTGCTCTTACCCTGGGCATTGGTATAGGATTTTGTGATGTAAAAGGATTCGGAATTTTTGGATTTGGATGTAGTAACCCGCATAGAAATCACCTCTGTAATCATCATACCATATATCACCATATATTACTAGATAATAAAACCAAAAATTTGACAAAAAAAGTACAGGCTTTATGAGGCCTGCGAACATATTTTTAATTATGCAACTGTCAAACTCCCGTTTTTTATGCAACTTTTGGAAACGCCATTGTACATAGTGAAATCCTTATGTTATAATAAGTTGAGAAAATCGTCCAGAGGACGAAAATATGGGAGGTATCTCAAAATGAGTGAGAAAAACGATGGATTAATGTGGGCGCTTGTCAAAGAAAAGCCAGAAGAAGGATTATGGATGAAGCGGGTTCCGATTCCAGAAGTGGGACCCAACGATGTGAAGATCAAGATCCATAAGACTGCTATCTGTGGGACAGATGTACATATCTGGCAGTGGAATGACTGGGCACAGCACACGATTCCGATCGGCCTTACCGCAGGGCATGAATATGTGGGAGAAGTCGCTGAAGTGGGGACAGGCGTGAAGGGTTTCAAGATCGGGGATCTGGTCTCTGGGGAAGGCCATATCACCTGCGGGAAATGTCGGAACTGTCTCGAAGGACACAAAGAGAACTGTAAGGATGCCAAGGGGGTAGGCGTCAACAGAAATGGGGCATTTGCGGAGTATCTGGTGATTCCGTCTTCGAATGTATGGCCTTGCAACCCGAATATACCGGAAGAGATGTACGCGATCTTTGATCCGTTTGGAAACGCGACACACACAGCTCTTTCCTATGATGTGCTGGGAGAGGACGTGCTGGTAGCCGGTGCAGGACCGATCGGGATCATGGCGGCGGCGATCGTGAAGTTTGCGGGAGCAAGACACGTGGTCGTGACCGACTTTAATGAGTATCGTCTGGAACTGGCCAAGAAGCTGGGGGCTACCAGGGTAGTCAATCTGGGGCAGGAGAAACTGCCAGACGTGATGAAAGAGATCGGAATGACAGAAGGGTTCGATGTAGGGCTTGAAATGTCTGGATCACAGGCGGGGCTTGCGGATATGATCCATAATATGAAGCATGGTGGAAATATCGCGCTTTTGGGCCTGCAGAGGACCGATGCCACTGTGGATCTGGAGACGGTGATCTTCAATGGACTGAATCTGAGAGGAATTTATGGACGGAAGGTGTGGGATACCTGGTATAAGATGTCCACAATGCTCCAGGCCGGTCTGGATATTTCCCAGATCATCACCCATCATTTTGATATCAAAGACTTTGCGAAGGGATTCGATGCGATGATCTCCGGACAGTCTGGGAAGGTCATTCTGGACTGGGCCCATGTGAATGACTAGGGGTCGGCATAGTATGGGTTGACGAATATTTTATTAGGAAAGAAGGTTGATAGAAATGGCACGTAAAGACGATATTTTGGATATTTACGCAAAAGAAGTGGAAGGGATCAAGGAGGCTGGCCTTTTTAAAGGGGAAGCGCCCTTTGTCTCTCCGCAGGGCGCAAGAGTAACGATGGAAGATGGAAGAGAGCTTCTGTGCATGTGCGCCAATAACTACCTGGGACTGGGCGACAGCCCGCGCCTCATCGAGGCGGCGAAAAGAACTTACGATGAGAAAGGTTTTGGAGTTGCCTCTGTGCGGTTTATCTGCGGAACCCAGGATATCCATAAGAAGTTAGAGAAGAAGATCTCCGAATTCCTGGGGACCGATGATACGATCCTGTATTCTTCCTGTTTTGACGCCAATGGCGGATTGTTTGAGACAATTCTGACAGCGGATGACGCTGTCATCAGTGATGAGCTGAATCACGCTTCCATTATCGATGGTGTGCGTCTGTGCAAGGCAAAGAGGTTCCGCTACAAGAACAATGATATGGAAGATCTGGAAGCCAAATTAAAAGAAGCGGACGAGGCCGGCGCAAGGATCAAGCTGATCGCTACCGACGGTGTGTTCTCGATGGACGGTATCATCTGTAATCTGCAGGGCGTATGCGATCTGGCGGACAAGTATCACGCTCTGGTGATGGTGGATGACAGCCACGCGGTAGGATTCGTAGGAAAGACAGGCCGTGGAACACCGGAATACTGCGGCGTCCAGGGACGTGTAGATATCATCACCGGAACCTTAGGAAAAGCTCTCGGAGGAGCTTCCGGCGGATATACCTCCGGCCGCAAAGAGATTATCGACCTGCTCCGGCAGCGCAGCCGCCCGTATCTGTTCTCCAACTCCCTGGCCCCGGCCATTGCGGGCGCCAGCCTGGAACTCTTCGATATGCTGGATGAGAGCACAGAATTAAGAGATCATCTGGAAGAAGTGACCGCGTACTATCGGCAGCAGTTAGTAGATAACGGATTCGATATCATTCCGGGGACTCATCCCTGCGTTCCGGTCATGCTCTATGACGAGAAGATCGCGGCAGAATTCGCGAAACGGATGATGGACAAGGGCGTGTACGTAGTGGCCTTCTCCTATCCGGTAGTACCGAAAGGAAAAGCAAGGATCCGTACACAGGTGTGCGCAAGCCATACGAAGGAAGATATCGACTTCATCGTAAAATGCTTTAAAGAAGTAAGAGAAGAGATGAAATAATCATGCCCCTCCTCCAGGACGTAGCCTTTTTGCAAAAGGCTACGTCCTGGAGGAGTATTTGCGGTGTACCCAAATGAAAGATGGGGTGTCCCTAAATGAAAATTGTCCTGTACCCAAATGGAGAGGAGGAAAGTTATTGCCAACAAAGCGGCGTCAAAGAAGTGGTACAGATATTTATCATGTAATCGCAAAAGGAATCAATAAGGAAAGAAATTTTAATCAAGAGCGCGAAAAAGTATATCTAAAGAAAATCATTCGAAAAATTCAGAAAAAGTACAAAAGTGTTGAAATCTATGCATATTGTATCATGTCAAATCATCTTCACTTGATTCTCAAGGCGGAATTTCCTGTTTTATCCTTATTTATGGC
>DXGF01000148.1 GCA_019114065.1 Candidatus Dorea gallistercoris | reverse complement strand
ATCCGGCAGAGAGCGGAGGTAACGCAGATGGTACTGGAATCTTTTGACCAGGAGAAATATGAGAAAGCGATGAAGCAGGAGGGTTATGAGGATGGCTACCAGGCCGGAGAGGCTCATGGCTATCAGGCCGGGGAAGCTCATGGGCTTCAGGAGGGACTTCGCCGCCTGATCGGTACGCTGCAAGATCTACAGCTGCCAAGAGAAGTGATCTTAGCGAAGATCCAGGAAAGTTATTCCCTTACCGAGGAAGAGGCTATGACCTGCCTGGAAAACTATCGGGATATGTAATTTTGTCCACTAAAAAGCCCGTATCTTAAGGAGTTCAGCACTCCTTTTAAGATACAGGCTTTTGTTTTCTTACTCGTTCTAATCTACTGCCCGCAGACGTTCCACAATACTTTGTTTTTCCAGATTTCGGAAACACAGATAGGGAATCAGCACCGCAAACAGGATCAGCACCGGTGTACACACGATGAGCGGCAGCAAGGTGAACTGGAAGGTGGTGTATCCGCCTGCCGTGATCGCCCGTACGATCACCCCTACAGTGACTGCGCCCAGGATATAGGAAATGACCAGCGTCAGTCCCGCGTAGTACAATCCTTCGAATATCAGCATCTGGCGAAGCTGCCGTTTCGTCATTCCAATACTCTGGATCATAGCAAATTCCCGTTTTCTGGAAATAATAGCCGTCACCATACTGTTGACAAAGTTCAGGATTCCTACCAAAGCAATGATCAGGCTGATGGCGTATCCCATTACCGCGGAAGACCGTGTCTGGTCCTCATACTGCTGGATCAGACTCTGACGGGAAGTGATATTCATCGCCGGCGCTTCCTTCGCCTGATATTCTTCCAGAAGGGTCTGTGCCTCTTCCTGCGCTTTTCCCTCTACATTAAAATAATACTTTCTCGGTGTGCCATCCGGCCAGATTTCCCGGAAGATGTCCGCGGGAAGGATCTTTAAATAGATCTTATACTTTCCTGTGTCATTGAACACCAGAATAGCCGGGGCATCCATCTGCCGCAGCCGTTTCAGAAACCGGTCCATCTCCGCTTTCAGACGCACGTATTTCAACGGTTTGATGATATAATCCACCGCCTGATACTGATACCCTTCCAGACTATATTCCGCCAAATTTGTCAGAAAGATGATGCCTGCTTTCTCGTCCAGTTTTCGGATCCTCTCGGCGGTCTTAAGACCGTCCACCAGCCGCATCTGGATATCCAGAAAGATCAGATCGATAGTGGGATCATAGCCCTCGATCAGTTCCAGCCCGTCGTAATAGGCCGTGATCTTGATCTCCTGGCTGGTCTCTTCCGCGTACTGGCGCATCAGCGCTTCCAGGTACTGTACAAATACTTTCTCATCATCGCAGATCGCTACATGTATCATTTCCGCTATCCTTCTCTACTGCTTTCTTCATTCATCCATTTTTCTACAACTTCTGCCTTCTCTTCTATGATCTGAGCGATCTCCTTTACTTCCATTCCTTTTTGCATGAGATTTTTTGCCACAAGGCGTTTTTCCTCCTTTTTCCCCACCTCTCTTCCATCTTCCCAGGAAGCTTCCCTTTCCTGGCGCATATGTTTTTCCTGATCATATTCATAGATACTCATTCTTTTCGCCTCCGCACGGTTCTTCTCCAGAAAATCTCTTAGGATCCCTTCCCGGATACATTCCGTGATCGCCCGCTCCACTGCATCCGCAATGGGCATTCTTTTCGCGTATCGGCGTACCCGGTCTGTATACTCCGCATATTCCCGCAATGTCCTGCACGCTTCCATAAGCTTTGGGTTATGTCCTGCATTCACATTCAACATGACCGCTTCTAATTCCAGCTTATGCTTCTTTTCCTCTGCCCCGTATAAGTCAGACAATCGCAACGTCCGCATTTCAGGCTGCTCCTCCTGCCCATTATAAAAAATAATGAACTGGGGTGGGGGAATCAAGACTTTTCGCGTTCCGTACAAATTGTCATCCTTTGTCATACCCGCATACAGATCCGCCAGATATAACAACATCCGAAGCGGAAGATTCGGACTATACGTAAACTGATGCTCATAGAGCGACAGCCTGGAATCAATCAGGAATGACACATCATTTTTCATAGACATATAGATCGCGTTTTCTAACGTGTTGATCTCTAAGAGTTTTGAATCCGTATAATGTTTTCCACTGACCGCATTATAAACTTCCAGCAGCTTTTCCTTATCTTGCAGCAGCATCGTAAAAATCGTCGATTTGTAATTTCGGTTGGGAACAGCTTCCGTATACCGTCTGTCTGCCCGATCTTTCCTTTGTCGTTCTTTCCTTCTCTTTTTTGCCATAGCGCAACCTCCTTTTCGTGTGGATGCAGGAGGTTCTTACATAGATTCATAAGAAACCTCTCTGCCATATAAATTGGGTGATAAAGCATTGAGATTTCTTTTAGATCTTTATTTAAGAATATGAGACGCAGAAAATTTCTGCAAAAGAATACTGCCAGAAATATAATGCTTTGTAATCATATTAGCACAGATTCCTGACAGTTACTATTGATTTTTGCCTGAGATGCTTTTAAGCGTCAAGATTTTCTCTACTGCCGTACAGCTCCATTGTCGCACCGATTCCCCCAGGAGTCGATCAGCAGACCGTCCCGATAGACGCAGATGATCTCACAGTGATTGGCGCATTTCCCGCAGATCACTTCTCTGGTCTTGAATTCCATCTCGGCAACATCAAAAGAAAAGGCTCCTTCCTCCTGCTCTTCCCTGGCCAGGACCGCGATTCCAAAAGCTCCCATAAGATGCCCTCTCTCATCCACCAGCACCGGCATCCCCAGTTCCTCCTGGAACATATGGACCACGCCGGCGTTTTTACTGACGCCTCCCTGGAATACAACAGGCGCGACGATCTTCTTTCCCTTCGCCACATTGTTCAGGTAATTTCCAGCCACCGCCTTGCAAAGGCCGGCGATAATCTCTTCTTTGGGACATCCCACCTGCAATTTGTGGACCAAGTCAGACTCCGCGAAAACCGTGCATCTTGCCGCGATTGGAGCCGCCTTCTTCGCCTTCAGCGCAATATCTCCAAATTCTTCTACCTCTACCCCCAGACGATGTGCCTGGCTGGACAAAAAGGCCCCGGTTCCCGCGGCGCACAGAGTATTCATGGCATAATCTACCGCCACCCCGTTTTCAACGCAGATGATCTTAGAATCCTGGCCGCCGATCTCCAGGATCGTGCGCACGTCTGGATGCAAAGTGGTAGTCCCCACCGCATGGGCGGTAATCTCATTTTTCACCACCTGGGCGCCGATCATACTTCCCACCAGCTTTCTGGCGCTTCCTGTAGTCCCTGAGGCCGCGATCTGATAGGTTTCTTCATCAAACTGTTCCCGCAGAGCGTGAAGCACCTTTTTCGTAGCCTGGGTAGGATTCCCCTCGGTCCAAAGATAACACTCCGCCAGAAATCTGTTCTCTTCGTCTATAATAACCCCTTTTGTCGAGATGGAACCGATGTCGATTCCCAGATACGCCTTTTTCTTCATCGCAATACCTTCTTCTTCCTCTCCAGCATGTCGTAAAATGCTTCTAGTCGTGTGTCCAGTCCTGTGTCGCTCTCCTGCGTATCATAACTTAAGTACAGGATCGGAATATGGTAATCCCTGCTGATATTCTGCAAGACAGGAACCGCATCCAGCTCCGGCGTACACCCAAAGGATTTTACATGGATGATCCCGTCAAAGCCTTTCTTGGCATAGTCCAGCGCCGCGTTCAATGTCCAGGTCGTGGTGGGACCCATGTTAAACTTTGCGTATTCTTTTATCCTGGGCCGCAGGGTCGGTTCCTTCGCTCGGAAATGACAGTTAGTCACATTCAGGAATCGGTATACAGACGCCCCCAGTCGGACCAGCTTGTCCTGAAGGAATTGATTGGAGCCGGGGTCCATGGAGGTAAAATATTCCCCCACGATCCCAATGCGCACAGGATGCTCCGGAATCTTTAATTCCAGTTCGCTCATCTTCTGCTTGGCCTTTTGGTACGCTTCCCGGATTTCCTGGCGGTTTTCCGCCGTCTGCATCTGCAGATAAAACTGACGGTATACCTTTTTAAAACTGCCCTTTACCGCCTCAAATCCCGCGTTTTGATAGTACAGCGCCTCAATCTCATCCATATATTCCGCCATCTTTACGCCGTCATAGACGCCGGACGTCAATTTCGAAACCTTTAGTTTGGGACTTAAATGTCTGGCCAGCTTCAGCCAGTCTCCTTTTTTGCTCCCCATATATCCGGCCAAATTGATAAATTCACACTTGTACCCCAATTCCCGAAGGATTTCTTCCTGCAATACGCCATAATAATCCAGCCGGCATAATCCCCCTGTTTCCATCAATACATCCGCCCCGGCCTCTACCGCCTCGATCAGACTTCCCAGCGTATGCTTGAAAGGCGCGCAGGCATAATCCGGGCTATATTTACTTCCCAGCTCCGCCGTCTCTTTGGTAGCGGGAGGCAGGAGCACGTATTTCGCGTCCAGACCCTGCTCCACAATATATTTGATCGCATAATTGTAATGATTAAATCTGGGAAACGCGATCTTTTTCTTATCGTCAATTTTGATTTCCATAGCCGCCTGCCTTCTGATATCTGATAATGTCAATAAAACTTTCGATCCTTGTCTCCACTCCCGCCGTGCCGCTCTGGGCATCCAGAGTAAGATTCAGCACCGGAACATTCTTTAAGCGCCGTACCAGCATATCATTGACCAGGGCGTCCGGTCCGCAGGGATAGGCGCTGGCCAGTATGATCCCGTCTACTTTCTTTTCCATTAAAAGCGCCGCGCCCACCATCTCCCGATTGATAAGCCAGGGCATGACCCTGGAGAAATCAAAGCTGCGCTTCAAAGCGTTTCCCCGGTTCACATAATCCGTATAAAGGACTTCCGCCCCCATCTTTTCCAGGATCCGGGTCAGTTCTCCGCCCATGCAGGTGTCATGGAGTACATACGGATGCCCCGCCAGCAGCACCTTGCTTTTCTTATTCTCCAGTTTCGTAAGCTGTTTCTTCTCTTTTGCCTTCAGCCAGGACTCCTGATACTTTTTGGCCTGGCTGTAAGCACGCTTCGTCTCCTTCTTATTCCGTCCCAGGGAATCTCCCAGTTTCAGATAGACCTTCTCCTCCGTTGTCTTGTCATACCAGTCGTAACTGACCGTCAGGATCTGGATCTGCTCGTCCCGGAAAATGTTCTGGATCAGATCAGGAAGAGCCTGGTATCTGGTGCACATTTTCTCCCGCTTATGATATCCCCCCATTCGTGGAACAAAAACCGCATCGCATTTATCCATCAGCCAGAGGACATGTCCCAGGTACATCTTAAATGGAAGGCAGGTTTCATCTACCGCCCGGCCGGTTCCATCCTCCAAAAGGCTTCGGTCACTGGATGGGCTTACTACGCACTGGAATCCCAGTTGAGTAAAGAATTCTCTCCACAGGACTCCATCCCTGTAGGCCATCAGCCCCCTTGGAATCCCAATGGTATCTATCTTTCGCAAAATCATTTCCTCCTGTTTAAAGTAA
>DXGF01000147.1 GCA_019114065.1 Candidatus Dorea gallistercoris | reverse complement strand
ATATCTTCTGCAGAACTGGGACGAATCTGGGAAATGAAGTCAGATTGTATGAGATTAAAAAAAGCCAGAACCGCAAAGCCCTGGCAGAGAAAAGGAAAATGAATCTATGTGAAAAGGAAACCTCCTTGTTTGAGTATCAGTATACGATGAAAAGATGAAGGAAGTGTGTCTTTCGGGTTAAGGCTTTCTAAAATCTATTAAGAAAAGCTGAAGAAGTTTGATATATGATATATATTGTTAAAATATTAATTATTATAGAAGAAGAATAGTTTCTTGACATTAAATTTTTCGGTTGATAAAATAAGAGTGGTATATGAGAAAAAAATTCTTGATCCGAAGAGGAGATAAAAATGGTTTCAATAAAACTGCTTGTTGAGAATATTGTAAAGATCATACCAGAATTTGAGTATCAGTTTGGCAGGCCAATGAAGCTGGTCACGAAGAATACGCTCACCAATTATCAGAGTAAAATTCTGGTCGTACTGCAGGTCGTGCCAGAGATAACCATGACAGACCTGGCTGACAGGCTGGTGATGTCAAAGCCGCAGCTTACGGCGAATGTAGACGTGCTGGTGAATCTTGATTTTGTTGAACGGGTATTTACCAAAGAAGACAGGAGGAAGATAAATGTCCGACTGACAGAGAAAGGCTGGCATTATCTGGAGAAGACGAAAAAGCAGATGGAAGAGTTCTATAAGATGTATTATGATCGGCTCACAGAAGAAGAGCAGCTTTCCTTATATACAGCAATGGACACACTGCTGGCACATTTAGAGAAATTAAATCTATTTGCGAAGGAGATAGATATAAAGGAAATAGAGGCGCTTCAGGTGGAGGAGGAATCTAAGGGAAAGGCAGGCCGCCGCAGTTAGACAGCGGCCTGCCTTTCCCTTTACAGCAGAGAAAAAGTATTGACAATCGCAAAATAAAGACAGGAAAATGTCATGTTATACAGGCACAGCTTGAGTAATTGTTTTAGAGCGGGTGCCTGTTTTCTTTTTCGGGACAGCTTCCGAGGATCAAAGCGCCTCCTGTGGAAAATGGAGATATCCCGGAGCAGGTGGAACCCACGAAGATAGCGCTGAAGAAAAGTTCTGGCTCCAGGGCGGGGAATGCGGCGCTGATATCCTTGACCAGAGGAAAAAGCGTAGGAAGGACGACGGAAGTAGTGCTGGAAAAGCAGCTCATAGAACTGCTGATCAAGGAAAGCGCGGGGAGGATGAAAAAGGCAGGAACATTCTCAGTCACGAGCGCTGAAAGCCAGTCTACAAATCCTGCCTGCCGAGCCACCCCCATCAGAAGACTCATCCCTGTAAAAGTGATCAGTGTCTGTAAAGGAATATGGTTCTTGATCACCTTCTCTGCATTGGCCAGCCTTAAGAGCATAGCCGTAACGCCAGCTACGGCTATGATGTAGCTGATGTCGATGGTGGAAAAAATCGTTGCCTCAGAAAAGTACGTGGAAGCGGCAGAGAAAAGGATGAGGATGAAAACAACGGCTAATATCAGCCCAAGCGTCCTTTTTTGAATAGACGAAAAGCCGGGCGCAGAGGGAGAAAAAGTATTGGAGGTCTCAGACGTATTTCGGAACATGAGCCATACACTGACAAATAAAGTACAGAAAACAAGGAGGCTGTGAAAGGAAGCGTTCAGGATAAAGAGCTGGCCGGAACCGGAGAAGGCGGCCTCGCCGTCGATCAGAGACTGAGCGATGATCCCTCCCTGACCAAGTATGAAGTTTCCTCCGATACAGGAACCATAGGATACCGCGGCCGCGAAAAGGACAGAGGGAGCCTTGAGGGAAAGCGCCAGAGACATAGCGATCGGGGCAATGATCGCGCATGTGGACGGCGCTCCGACACCAATGCCAGAGATCAGAAGGCATAGAACAAAAATGAAGACCGGTATGTAGCTCTTTTTTTGCTGAAGACGTACCAGAGAGGTGTTTATTACCTGCTGCAGCGTCTGATTTTCAAGAGCAAATCCATAGAAAAAGGTAATAGAAGCAATGGTAAAGAGAGTCCGGGAGGGGACCAGTGAAAAGAAGTCTGACGGAGAAATCCGCAATAACATCCCTCCGATCAGACATGCGGCGCAGGCGGCTAAGATCCCTATGTTAAACTTATAGCGAAAACCAACAAAGATACAGAGAATAATTGCTGCTAATGAGATGTACAAAGCGATCATAAATGTTTCCTCCCTTCCTATCCGGTGCGAGTGGCTGGCTGATATTCATATATCATATCGTGATTATAAACTAAAAATGTTAAAAATACAACAAATAAATATTGATTATAATTTTATATTTGATATAATTATATTATTAATAAATTTAGTATATTTAAAAAAGTGAAGAATGGAGGCGGAAAAATGGAAGAAAAGAGGAAATCGATCTACACAGTGACGACCGTCAGATATGGGATGACGAATTTTTTCTCGTCGCTGGTCACAACGATGGCATCCACTTATTTTGCGGTGTACCTGACGGGAGCTGTAGGATTGTCCGCGGCTGCGGTAGGAAGCATCATCACGATCGCGGGGATCGCGGACACGATCTCGGTTCCCTGTGTGGGGGTGGCGATCCAGAGCGCCAGGTTCAAAAAAGGGAAATTCAGGCCGTGGCTCTTGTATGGCGGGGCTGCCTGCGCGATATTCAGCGTAATGAGATTTTTAAATCTGGGCGGAAAGAACGCTGTTTATTATGGGCTGATGTACGTGCTGTGCTATGTCGCGTTTAATTTCGCGTATTCAGCATATACAGGAATTATGCCCATTCTTGCGAAAGATCCTACAGAACGGGTAAATCTGGCGGCATGCAGGATCCAGTTCAACTCTCTTTCGAAATTTGTGCTTGGGCTGGTCAGCGTCCAGGTGATCGCCT
Organism: Candidatus Dorea gallistercoris; assembly: GCA_019114065.1. Lineage (GTDB taxonomy): Bacteria > Bacillota > Clostridia > Lachnospirales > Lachnospiraceae > Massilistercora > Massilistercora gallistercoris. The sequence goes on along the minus strand of DXGF01000147.1, from coordinate 25,914 downwards.
TTTTCAGCGAGAGCGGGGAAGCTGACACCAGAGGATACGGTGTGTTCGCGGCAATCCTCGGAGTCCTTGTTTTCGTCGGTTTTTACCAACTCTACAGACTGGCCGCGGATTTTGACAAGCCGATCGGAGATGGGGAACGCAAAGAGACGAAAGAGAAAGTCTCGATCCTGGATATGATCAGAAGTATCATCTCAGTTCCTATGGTGCTGTACCTGATCGCCGCGGTCCTGAAGATAGGAACATTTTTCTCTGTAAATTCGATCGCCGCTTACTATTATGATTATGTGATAGGAAGCCGTCAGTTCCTGACACTGTTCCTCTCGGGGAGTACCCTTCTTATGATCGGTGGCGCGTTTATCACGCCGTTTATCGCTAAAGCGATAGGCGGAGCGAGAAATGTGTTTATCGCGGGAGGCATCGTGTATGGAGGGGCAATGCTTGTTTCCTGGTTCGCCAGGAGTTCCGCGATTGTATTTACCCTGTTGATGTGTGTTGGATATGTGGGATATGCCATGATGCATTCGTCAGAAGCGGCGGTATATTCTACGATCGTAGATTACACAGAGTATAAGACGGGCAAGGACCTGAAAGGCTTTCTGATGAGTATCTTCACCTTATCGCCCAAACTTGGGGCCGTGATACAGGGAACGATCCTTGGAGTAGGACTTACAGCGATAGGATTTAACGCAGACCATGTGACGGAAAGCGCGATAAACGGGATCCCGGTGCTGATGAGTCTCCTTCCGGCCATACTTCTGGCGGTAACGGTGACCTGTATGATAATCTTCCCGCTTTCTGACAAAAAGGTAAAGAAAATGCAGGAAGAGATCGAGAAAAATAAAGACAGCAAAAATATTGACAAATAAAAATATATTAAATATACTAATAATTAATAAAAATAAAATATTTAAAAAGGAGGCGTAAAAATGAAAGAACATTTCTGGGACAGAGAAGCTGATGTGGTGGTTGTAGGGCTCGGAAGCGCGGGAGGAGCAGCCGCGATCGCGGCGCACGACAATGGAGCGGAGGTCCTGGTCCTTGAAAAAGACAGCAAGGCAGGAGGAAATACCAGGCTCAGCGGCGGAACATTACGGCGGTTTAATGAAGTGGAGGGCGTCATTGATTATTATCGGGCTGTTTTGGATGAGACAGTAAGCGATGCTATGGTCAGAAAATACGTAGAAGTGGCAAATACAAATCACAAGTGGTTTGAGGAGACTTGTGACGCGGAGTTCATAGACGCCACAAAAGTAATGTTTCCTCCGGCTCCCAATGTGGTCTGGGATTTCCTGCCAGGGGCGGAAGCGGTCGGGGTTCGTTCCCAGTTCAATCCCAAATTTGGAGATCCGAAGAAAAATGGCGGTTATAATTTGATCGCCACATTGATGCACGGTGTAGAAAAAAGAAATATTGAGATTCTGTATAACACTGGAGGGAAAAAACTGATCACCGGGGAAAACAAGGAAGTTCTTGGTATTATCGCAGACGGCCCGGACGGTGAGATAAGGGTAAAGGCAAACAAGGGCGTGATCCTTACCTGCGGCGGTTTCCACCGGAATAAGGAAATGCAGCTGAACTATCTCAGTATGCCGTACAAAGCACAGGGCTGCCCGTGCGGAGATGGAGACGGGATAAAAATGACAGAAGAGATTGGAGCGAAAATGTGGCATATGACAGGAGTTTCCTGTGGGATCAGCTACAAAGTGCCGGACTATGAGACGCCGATCGCCATTGGAGTGAGGAGTCCCAATTACATATACGTGGATCAGCATGGCGAACGGTTCTTGAATGAGACCGGACTTGATGTACACGCGATGGCCTTTGACTTTACTGCCTGTGTAGCCGAGAAGATGGAGTATCCGAGACTTCCCGCGTATCTGATCTTTGATGAAAACTGCAGAGAGTCGGGGCAAATGTTAGGACACTGCCCAGGAATCATCATGGATGATCCCACTTTTGAGTGGAGCGAGGACAACAAGGCAGAAATCGAGAAAGGCTGGATAAAGATGGCATGGACGATCGGAGAATTAGGAAAACAGCTCGGCTTCGCGGAAGGCGTATTGGAGAAAGCGGTCGGCGAGTACAATCACTGTGCGGTGACAGGATATGATCCTAAGTTTAAGAGAAATGGAGCTACGATGGGAGCGCTTACGAAAGCGCCGTTCTACGCGATCGAAGTGTGGCCGGCGCTGCTGAATACCCAGGGCGGGCCTCAGAGAGATGAGGAGGCAAGAGTGCTGGATACGGACAACAATCCGATCCCCAGACTGTACAGCGCCGGGGAATTAGGCTCTATGGTCAATAAATTTTACCCGGGAGGGACAAATATCACAGAAGCGATCGCTTTTGGAAGAATCGCGGGAGAAAATGCCGCAAAAGCAGATTCTGTAAAATAAATAGAGAACCGCAAGCCGGCAGGAATACATATCGGATTCCTGCCGGCGCTTTTTATGTTATTGAGTCAGCCGTGAGAATAAGTGTTTAGTGTGCCCGCTCTTTGTGTTATAATAATGGAAAAAATATTCACAGAAACAACATATTTGCCTGCTATCATAAGAAAAATGGAGGTAAACGGTATGGATAAGATAAAGATTCTGGTTGTGGATGATGAGATCAGGATGCGCAAGCTGGTACGGGACTTCCTGGAGAGGGAAGGATTTGCCGTCCTGGAAGCGGAAAACGGGCTGGAGGCGATGGAGGTTTTCTATGAAGAGAAGGATATCGCCTTGGTAATCCTGGATGTGATGATGCCCAAGATGGACGGCTGGCAGACCTTAAGAGAGATCCGGCAGTCCTCTGATGTCCCAGTGATCATGCTGACCGCCAGATCTGAGGAGCGGGACGAGCTGCAGGGCTTTAACCTGGGAGTGGATGAGTATATCTCCAAACCGTTCAGTCCGAAGATCTTGGTGGCCAGAGTGGAAGCAATCTTAAGACGCGCCCACGCCCTTGGGGCAGAAGAGGTCTTAAGCGCCGGTGGGATCTCTATTGACAAATCGGCCCATCAAGTCAGCATTGACGGACAGGAGATCGAGTTAAGCTTCAAGGAATTTGAGCTCCTCACCTATTTCATGGAGAATCAAGGGATCGCCCTCTCCAGGGAGAAGATCCTGAATCATGTCTGGAATTATGATTATTTTGGAGATGCCAGGACCATCGACACCCACGTGAAAAAGCTGAGGAGCAAGCTGGGAGACAAAGGAAGCTATATCAAGACCATCTGGGGGATGGGATATAAGTTTGAGGTGGATACAGAATGAAGCATTCGATCAAGTGGCAGGTGACAGCAGTCTTCGCGGGACTCCTGATCGTACTTATCCTTGCCCTGATGATGATCAACCTGCGTTTTTTGGAGCCATACTATATCAATAACAAGAAAGCGGCTTTTATCGAGATGTATCAGGAATTGAATACCGCGGTAGAGGCCGGGACGATCGAGGATGACGAGGTCTCCACGCAGCTGGCTCACCTGGCGGAGGAAAATAATATCTCCTTCCTGATCAGCGATCAGACTTCCGAGAAGGTATTCACTAATGTATACAATCCGGAACTGCTGCGAAACCAGATGGTGGGATATCTCTTGAATCAGGCCCAGAAGCGGGGGAAGGTCCTGGAGACCACCGATGCTTATGAGATCAGTCAGTCTTATGACCCCTGGAATCAGAAAGAATACATTGATATGTGGGGACAGATGGGAGAAGAGAATCAGTTCCTCCTGCGAAGCCCTGTGGAAGGAATCCGGGAGAGCGCGGAGATTTCCAATCGGTTCCTGATCTACATTGGAAGTGTGCTGGGGATTCTGGCGCTGGTGCTGGTCTGGTATTTTTCCAAGCGGATGACCAAGCCCCTGTTGGAACTGACAGCCCTTTCGGACAGGATGGCCAATCTGGATTTTGAGGCCAAATATACCAGCGGCGGGAAGGACGAGATCGGCGAGCTGGGGGCCAACTTCAACCGGATGTCGGAGAAGCTGGAGAGCACGATCTCTGAACTGAAAAAAGCCAACAACAGTCTGAAGCAGGATATCGCCCAAAAGGAGAAGCTAGAACAGATGCGCAGTGAATTCCTGGGAAATGTCTCCCATGAGTTAAAGACGCCGATCGCGCTGATCCAGGGGTACGCGGAGGGCCTAAAGGAGGGGGTCAGCGACGACCCGGAGAGCAGGCAGTTCTACTGTGATGTGATCATGGACGAAGCGGCAAAGATGAATCAGATGGTGAAGAACCTCCTGACCTTGAACCAATTGGAGTTTGGCGACGAGGATATCGTCTTTGAGCGGTTTGACATTACGGAACTGATCCGGGGCGTGCTCCAGAGCATGGAGATCATGGCCCAGCAGGAGGAAGCCCGAGTGATCTTCCATCAGGAAGAACCGGTCTATGTCTGGGCAGATGAATTCAAGGTAGAGCAGGTGCTCCGCAATTACATCAGCAATGCCTTCCACCATGTGAGCGGCGAGAAGGTGATAGAGGTCAAGGTGGTGAAGGGATCTGACAAAGCCAGGATAACCGTGTTCAATACCGGGCTTCCCATTCCGGAGGAGGATCTGGTCCATATCTGGGACAAATTCTATAAGGTGGACAAGGCCCACACCAGAGAGTATGGCGGCAATGGGATCGGTCTTTCGATCGCTAAGGCGATCATGGAGTCCCTCCATCAGGAATACGGAGTCAACAATTACGACAATGGGGTTGAATTCTGGTTTGAACTGGATATCAAATAATAGAAGGAGAAGAGATATGATCGCAATCATAGACTATGACGCGGGAAACATCCGCAGTGTAGAGAAGGCCCTGCAGTACCTGGGGCAGGAGGTGACGATCACCAGACAGGGGGAAGAGATCCTGGCGGCGGACAAGGTGATCCTGCCGGGAGTGGGATCGTTTGGAGACGCGATGGAGAAGATCCGCCAGTATGACCTGGAAGATGTGATCCGTCGGGTGGCGGAGCAGAAGACGCCTTTCCTGGGAATCTGCCTGGGTCTGCAGTTATTATTTGAACAGAGTGAGGAATCTCCGGGCGCCAGAGGGGTGGGTCTGCTGAAAGGCCAGATCCTGCGGATCCCGGAAGGAGAAGGGCGCAAGATCCCCCATATGGGTTGGAATTCCCTGAGTCTCCAGAATGAAGGGAGACTATTCCGGGGGATTCCGGATGGAGCGTATGTATATTTCGTGCATTCTTATTATCTGAAGGCGGCGGATGAGAAGATCGTGAAGGCGTCCGCCGAGTATGGGATTTCCATTCATGCTTCTGTGGAGCGGGACAATATCTTTGCCTGCCAGTTTCATCCCGAGAAGAGTGGTGATACAGGACTTCAGATTCTTAAGAATTTTATTGAGATATAGAGGGGAGGACGAGTATGCATACAAAGAGGATCATTCCCTGCCTGGACGTGAAAGACGGCCGGGTGGTAAAGGGAGTTAATTTCGTGGATTTGAAAGATGCCGGAGATCCGGTGGAGATTGGAGCGGCCTATGACAAAGCGGGGGCGGACGAGCTGGTATTCCTGGATATCACCGCATCTTCGGATGCCAGGGCGACCGTGGTGGATATGGTGCGCAGGGTGGCGGAGACGGTATTTATCCCATTCACCGTAGGAGGCGGGATCCGGACTGTGGAGGACTTCCGGGCGCTTCTTAGAGAAGGGGCGGATAAGATATCCATCAATTCTTCCGCGATCAACACCCCGCGTCTGATCACGGACGCGGCGGAAAAGTTCGGCAGCCAGTGTGTGGTGGTAGCCATAGACGCAAAGAGGCGGCCCGACGGAAGCGGCTGGAATATCTATAAGAACGGGGGTCGAATCGATGTGGGCATCGACGCCCTGGAGTGGGCGGCCAAGGTGGAACGGCTGGGGGCGGGCGAGATCCTGCTCACCAGCATGGACTGTGACGGGACGAAGGCCGGCTACGATCTGGAATTGACCAGAGCCATCGCGGAAACCGTCTCGATCCCGGTGATCGCTTCCGGGGGCGCCGGAGCTTTGGAACATTTCTACGATGCTTTGACAGAAGGGAAAGCGGACGCGGTACTGGCCGCCTCTCTGTTCCACTATAAGGAACTGGAGATCCGGGAAGTGAAAGAATACTTAAGAGAAAAAGGCGTATCGGTACGCTTATAGAAGGAGAGACATATGGCGGCGATCAGCAACGACTGGCTGGAAGTCCTGCAGGACGAATTTAAAAAGCCTTATTACAAAAAATTATTTCAGACGGTGAACCAGGAATACAAGACCCGGCGGATCTTCCCTCCGGCGGAGGATATTTTCAACGCGTTCCATCTTACCCCTTTTCACCAGGTGAAGGTGGTGATCCTGGGACAGGACCCGTATCACAATTACGGGCAGGCCCATGGCCTGTGCTTTTCTGTGAAAAAAGGCGTGGAGATCCCGCCCTCTCTGGCGAATATCTACCAGGAGCTGCACGATGATCTGGGCTGCAAGATCCCGGAGCATGGCTGTCTGACTAAGTGGGCGCGGCAGGGAGTGCTGATGCTCAATACGGTGCTGACGGTGCGGGCACATCAGGCCCATTCCCACCGGGATATCGGCTGGGAAGAGTTTACAGATGCGGCGATCCGCGCGCTGAACAAGGAGGACCGTCCTATCGTCTTTATCCTGTGGGGGGCGCCGGCCCAGCGCAAGGCGGTGATGCTGGATAACCCGTCTCATCTGATCCTGAAAGCGCCTCATCCAAGCCCGCTGTCAGCCTTCCGGGGGTTCTTCGGAAGCCGGCCTTTCAGCAAGGCCAACGCGTTTCTGAGAGAACACGGAGAGGCAGAGATCGACTGGCAGATCGACTGAGAAAATTCTCTGCGCCGGAAGGTCCCGCAAATAGTAAAAATGATTACAAAAGTGTTAATTTTGCCCTGTTTTATGCCAAATGGTTGAAATCGCCAAAACCATTTGGCATAATTAATTACGGAATATCCGGCGGCGCATCTGGGACGGCATCAGCCGGACTGCCGTGGAATGGACAGAGGACATTCCGCATATAGACATAAAGACAGGATAGGTAAGGAACATAGAGTTATGACGGCGCGGTTGAAAAGAAGAAGCTTGATCTTTGGGGCTGGTGTTTTGGTCTATCTGTGCGCGTTGGTAGTGTCAGCGCAGGTGACCCTGTCAGACTGGGTAAGGTTTGTCTGGTTTTTAATTGCATATTTGATCGTTGGATTTGACTCCTTCGTGGGACTTAGGGATCGGTTTGCCCGGAAGCGATTTCTGACAGAGTATACCCTGATGATCCTTGCGACGGTGGGGGCTTTTGGGATCGAGCGGTATGAGGAAGGAGTCCTGGTCATGATTTTATTTGAACTGGGACTGATCTTCGAGGCGTTCTCCACGGATACGGCCAAGCGTTCCATCGCGGAGATGATCGATATCCGGCCCCAGTATGCTATCCGCAAGGTAAAAGGGAAGGAACAGCAGGTCGATCCTTCGGAGCTGAAGCGCAATCATATCATCATCATCAAGCCTGGAGAGCGGATCCCTGTGGATGCGGTCATCACCAGCGGGACGACGACGATAGATACCAAGGCGGTGACGGGAGAATCCGTGCCGGTGAGCGCGGGGCCGGGAGACAGGATCTACAGCGGCTGCATCAATCTGCGGGGCGTGGTGGAGGCCCGGGTCTCCAAAGTATACAAGGAGTCTACTGTTTCCAAGATCATGGAGATGGTGGAAGAAGCCCAGAACCAGAAAGCGGAGAGCGAGACGATCATCTCTCGGTTTGCCAGCATCTACACACCGGTCATGCTGGTGATCGCCCTTCTGGTCATGGTCTATCCGCCGCTGACCTTCTCCTATGGCAACTGGGAGACATGGATCTACCGGGGTCTGATCTTCCTGATCGTGGCCTGCCCCAGCGGTCTGGTGATGTCGGTCCCGATCGCGTTCCTGGGAGGGATCGCGGCCGCCGCGCGGCAGGGGATCGTGGTAAAGGGAGGAAATTACTTAGAAGATATGTCCAAGGCGGACACCTTTATCTTTGATAAGACCGGTACCCTGACAAAAGGTGTATTTAAAGTCAAGGAGATTCATCCGGAAGGAATGCCGGAGGAAGAATTGCTGAAGATCGCGGCCCATGTGGAAAGCTATTCCAATCACCCCATCGCCCACTCGCTGCTGGAAGCGTATACGGGGCGGGGAAGGACTGTAGATAAAGAGAAAGTCTACCGGATGAAAGAGATCCCGGGCTTTGGGATCACCGCTACCTACGCGGGACAGCGGATCCATGTAGGGAACTGGCGTATGATGCGCAAGCAGAAGGTGGAAGCGCAGGAAGTAGTAAAGGCCGGCACAGTGGTATATGTGGCGGTAGACCGGCGTTACGCGGGATATATCCTGATCGCGGATGAGATCAAGGAAGACGCCAGGTGGACCCTTCGGTACTTAAAGGAGAAATGCAGAGGAGTCCTGGTCATGCTGACCGGCGATTCGGAAGCGGCAGGCCGCGAAGTGGCGGAAGAACTGGGAATGGATTACGCCTACACCAACCTGCTCCCCAAGGATAAGCTGGAGCAGGTGGAAGACTTCCTGCTCATGGAAGATTCCACAGAGAAGGTGGTATGTATAGGGGATGGAATCAATGATGCCCCGATCCTGACACGGGCAGACGTGGGGATCGCTATGGGGGATTTGGGATCGGCCGCGGCGGTAGAGGCGGCGGATGTGATCCTGATGGAGGACGAACTTGGAAAGATCACCAACGTGATCCAGATTGCCAAGGAGACGCTGCGGGTGGTCGGTCAGAATCTTTCTTTCGCTCTGGTCATCAAGGCGATCGTGCTGGTGCTGGCAGTGATCGGATACTTTGGAATGTGGGAAGCTATCTTGGCAGAAGTGGGCGTGATGTTCACCGTGATCTTAAATGCGGTTTGGGTAGTGAAATATACAGCCTAGGAGGAGACATGAGAAGAATTCGCAATTTGTTGATAATACTGGCCGTAGGGGTCCTTCTTGCGGGCTGCGGCCATAACCCTTATGACAGCGGGATGGAACAGCTGGAATCCGGATCTTACGCGGAGGCGGCCCGGCAGTTTCAGCAGGCCATAGAGGAGGAAGAGAATCTGGCGGACTCCTACCGGGGGCTGGGACTGGCTCTCTGGGAGCAGGAGGACTACGAGGGAGCCCGGGACGCCTTTCTATCCGCCCTGGAGCAGGGGAGTCAGGAGAGCGGGACGATCTACAGCCTTCTGGGAAACTGTGAGCTTGAGCTGGGGAATCCGGAACAGGCGGCTGAATATTTTGATAAGGGTCTGGGGATAGAAGGGAACAGTGAGGAACTGATCCGGGAAATGAGGCATAATAAGATCATCGCCTATGAGCGGATGGGAGATCTGGAACAGGCGAAGACGCTTCTGGCGGAATATCTGGAAGCCTACCCGGAAGATGAGGCGGCCGCCAAGGAAGCGGAGTTTTTAGAGACAAGATAAGATTATGATCGAATTAGGACAGGAACAGGAGAAAGTCATACTGGTGGGAGTCAGCCTTCCGGGGCAGGAGGAGGCGGGGCAGCTTCTTGACGAGCTGGCGTTTCTGGCAGATACGGCCGGAGCTGGGGTGGCAGGGAGAGTGATCCAGGCAAGGGATCAGATCCATCCGGCTGCCTATGTTGGGAAGGGAAAACTAGAAGAGATCAAGGATTTGTTGTGGGAGACGGAGGCCTCAGGCATCATTTGTGATGATGAGTTGACGCCGGCCCAGATGAAGAATCTGCAGGATGAGCTGGAGGTCAAGGTGATGGATCGGACACTCCTGATCCTTGATATTTTCGCGGCGAGAGCCTTGACCAGCGAGGGGAAGATCCAGGTGGAGCTGGCCCAGCTCAAATACCGGCAGACCAGGCTGGCAGGCTTTGGAACATCCCTTTCCAGACTGGGAGGCGGGATCGGGACAAGGGGTCCCGGAGAGAAGAAGCTGGAAACGGACCGGCGGTTGATCCGAAGCAGGATCGGTCAGCTGAACCGAGAGTTGAAGGCGGTCCAGAGGCACCGGCAGGTAACGCGGGAGCAGCGCAGGAGAAGCGCCCTTCCGGTGGCCGCTATCGTAGGTTACACCAACGCGGGCAAATCCACCCTTTTAAATACACTCACGGGAGCGGGGATCCTGGCGGAGGACAAGCTGTTTGCCACGTTGGACCCCACTACCAGGAAGTTTGAGCTCCCGGGGGGACAGGAGGTCCTTCTGACAGACACGGTAGGATTCATCCGCAAGCTTCCCCACCATCTGGTGGATGCTTTCCGCGGTACGTTGGAGGAGGCCTGCTACGCGGATATGATCATTCATGTGGCGGATATTTCCAGCCCCCAGGTGGAAGCGCAGATGCACACGGTCTATGAGACGCTCCGGGAACTGGGAGTGAAGGACAAGCCGGTCATTACCGTGTTGAATAAGCGGGACCTGGTGGAGGACCTTCCGGTGATCCGGGATTTTAAGGCGGACTGTACAGTGGCGGCCTCGGCAAAGACGGGGGAAGGTCTGGATGAATTCCTTCAGGTGATCGAGGGAGTCCTGCGCGCGCGGATGATCAGCATCGAAGCGGTCTTCCCGTACCGGGACGGGAGTAAGGTCCAGCTGATCCGCAGGTACGGGGAGATCCTGGAAGAAGAATACCGGGAAGAAGGGATCTTGATCAAGGCATATATCCCCGCATCCCTCTATGAGAGAGTCCGGCCCTCCTGAGGAGAGTGGCCGAAAAGCTTGCGGTAGGCCCGGAAGAAGGTGGAGTAATCTCGGTAGCCGCACTGGAAACAGGCCTGGTCGGGAGACAGGCCGGATAAGATCAATTCTTTTGCCAGCAGGAGCCGCTTTTTTGAGATGTAATTCCCCAGGGTATGTCCGGTCTCCTGCTTAAAAAGCCGCATCATGTGGTATTTGCTGATGTAGAAGGTCTCCGCGATCTGGTCAATGCGAAGATCGCCGGACAGATTTTCATTGATATACTGGAGAATGGCGCTGACTTTGGAGCCATTCTTTTCTTTGTCCAGGAATTCCAGCCGGTTTCGCCTGGCGGCTCGGTTCAGATGCACCATGAATTCCAGGAACAGAAGCTGGCGGTAAAGCCCGGAAGCATAGCCGTCATCGGTAAAGGACTGTTCCAGCCTGGTGATGGCGTGGAAGAGGGGGCTTTTGTCAGGGGAAGGGATCCGCAGGACGTTGGAGCCCTCTTCGTAAGCCTTCTGGAAGCAGAAGCTTAAGTCGTAATCGGAAGTCTTGTAAGCCTCGATGAAAGAAGGAGAGATATAGACGATGATCCGCTCATAAAGCTCCCGATCATCCGCGGTCAGCCGATGCAGGTCGTTATGCTTGACCAGGACGATGTCATAAGGCTTCAGTTCGTAAGAGCGGCCCTCCACCACGTAGGTGACATGACCTTTGATGAATATGGTGATCTTGTCGAAATCGTGATAGTGGTACTCAATTTCCCGTGTCTCCTGGTCTGTCAGGTGGAACAGACGGAACTGGCTCTCCAGATATCCTTTTTTCTCATAACGCTCCATAACGCAGCCCTCCGGATCGATCTGTAATGTGCTTCTATTCTAATTGAAAAGAGCAGGATTTGCAATTAAAAGGGCAGGATTTGCCTTGAAAGAGTAAATCATGCCTGCTATGATGAAGATAACATGGAATGACAGAGAGAAAGATTATCAGAAGGCATGGAGGTATGTGATGAAGGTTGTACTGGAACGCTATCATGGTCTGGGAAATGACTATGTCGTATTTGACCCCAACAGAAACGAACTGGAACTGAAAGAAGAAAATGTGCGGATGATCTGTGACCGGAATGAAGGTCTGGGCGCGGACGGGATCTTGGAGGGGCCGGTCCTGGAAGAAGGCGGGATGCACGTGAAGGTGTGGAATCCGGATGGAAGCAAGTCGGAGACCAGCGGGAACGGCGTCCGCATTTTCTCAAAGTATCTAAAGGATGCGGATTATGTGCAGAAGAAGCACTTCACACTTTATACGGAGAACGGCCCGGTGGAGGTCACATTCCTGAACGAGGAAGGAAGCCGGCTGCGGGTGTCCATGGGGAAGCTGTCCTTCTGGAGTGATGATATTCCGGTGACCGGAGAGCGCAGAGAAGTGATCAATGAGGATATGGTATTTGGCCGGACCCTGTATCCCGTGACCTGTGTCAGCATCGGGAATCCCCACTGTGTGATCCCTATGCGTGAGGTGTCCAGACCGCTGGTCTGCAAGATCGGTGACTACGCGGAGATCGCCAGATATTTCCCCAACCGGATCAACACCCAGATCATGAAGGTGATCGACAAGGAGAACATCGCCATTGAGATCTACGAGAGGGGCGCCGGCTACACGCTGGCCTCCGGGACAGGAGCCTGCGCTGCGGCCGGAGTGGCGTATAAGCTGGGGATGACCAACAATAAAGTGATCGTCCATATGCCGGGCGGGGACCTGCAGGTGGAAGTGGAGGACGACTGGAACGTGTATATGACCGGCGATGTCTTCTATGTGGCCAAGATCACGCTGAGCAATGAATTTGTAGAAAAATTGAGGAGTGTATAGTATACTAAGGCATAGGGAGGAACACCTATGCCTTTAAAATTTATATTCGGACCCTCCGGGTCTGGGAAGTCCGACCGGCTGTACCGCCAGATCATTCAGGATTCTATGCGTCATCCTGAGCGGTGTTATATCGTTCTGGTGCCGGAGCAGTTTACCATGCAGACCCAGAAGGATCTTGTCTCGTTGCATCCCCGCAGAGGGATCATGAATATTGACGTGCTGAGTTTTGGTCGCCTGGCCTATCGAGTGTTCGAGGAGACAGGCGGTAACTCTCTTCCTGTGCTGGACGATGAAGGGAAGAATCTGATCCTCCGCAAGATCGCGGGGGATTACGAGGAAGAGCTGAAGATCCTACGTGGAAATATGAAGAAACTTGGCTACATCAGCGAGGTTAAATCCGTGCTGTCAGAATTTACCCAGTACGACATCGGTCCGGAAGAACTGGACCAGGTCATGGAGGAAGCGGGAGAGGGCAGCAGGCTGTATTACAAGCTGCGGGATATAGGGATCCTGTATCAGGGCTTCCAGGAATATCTGGAGAAAAAGTATATCACAAAAGAAGAATTGCTGGACGTGCTCAGCCACCTGGTAAAGAAATCCTCCGCTCTTAAGGATGCGACCGTGGCGCTGGATGGGTTTACCGGCTTTACGCCGGTACAGAACCGGTTGCTGGGAGAACTTCTGCTACACTGCCGGGAAGTGCTGGTGACGGTGACCATGGATCAGAGGGAGGAGCCCTGGCGTTACACCCATCCCTATCAACTGTTTGCCCTGAGTAAGCAGATGGTCACATCGCTGACCCGCATCGCCGGAGAGTTAAAGGTTTCTGTGGAGGAGCCGGTGTTCCTGTACGAAGGGGTTCCCCACCGCTTCCGGAATGCGCCGGCGCTGGCCTTTCTGGAGCGGAACCTGTTTCGGAACGGGAGGGATGTCTATGACAGACAGACTGCCTCTGTCGAACTCCACAGGACAAGGAACCCCAGAGAAGAGGCATTTGCCGTGGCGGGAAAGATCCGGACGCTGGTGAGGGAGCGGGGGGTCCGCTACCGGGAGATCGGCGTGATCACAAGCAGCATGGAGACCTACGGAGACTATCTGGAACAGGCATTCGCAGCATATGAGATCCCGGTATTTATGGATCATAAGCGGAGCATCCTGCTGAATCCGTTTATTGAATATCTCCGGAGTCTGCTGGACATGGGAGTGCAGAACTTTACGTACGAAAGCGTCTTTCGTTTCCTGCGGACCAATCTGGCCGGTTTTGCCTGGGAGGAGACCGACCGCCTGGAAAACTACGTGATCGGTCTTGGGATCAGAGGCTATAAGCGGTGGCAGGAGAAGTGGACGCGCCGACTGAAAGGGATGGGGGAGGAAGAACTGGAAGAACTGAACCATCTGCGGGTGGTCTTTGTGGAGAAAGTGGACGGCCTGATGTATGTGCTCAGGCAGAGGAGAAAGACGGTCCGGGATGTCACGCTGGCGGTCTATGAGTTCATGGCCCGGGAAGAACTGCAGCTCAAATTAAAGATACAGGAGGAAGCCTTCCAGGAGGAGGGACAGCTGGCGCTGGCCAAAGAATACGCCCAGGTCTACCGGATCGTGATCGAACTGTTTGAGAAATTCGTAGAACTTCTGGGAGATGAGAGGGTCAGCCTGGAAGAATACTGCCGGCTTCTGGACGCCGGTCTGGAAGAAGCCCGGGTGGGGGTGATTCCTCCCAGTGTAGACCAGGTGGTGGCGGGAGACGTGGAGCGGACCCGTCTCAAGGACGTGAAGGCATTGTTTTTCGTAGGGGCCAACGATGTCCACCTCCCCGGGGCGCTGACCCGGACCGGCCTCCTCTCTGAGCGGGACCGGGAAATCTTCGGAAGGAAGCAGATCCCCCTTGCGCCGGGAGGAAAGGAACAGGCTTATATCCAGAAATTTTATCTCTATACGGTCCTCACTAAACCTTCGGAACAGCTGGAGATCTACTACAGCAAAGTCTCCCCGGATGGCAAGAGTCTGCGGCCCTCCTACCTCATCCAGGAACTCCACAGACTGTATCCCCATCTGGAGACCCTGGATGAAGAAGAACGGAAGATCGAAGAGGGAGAACTGACGGCGCGGACAGGGATGGACTGGCTGATCCGGGGCTTCCAGGGATTGGGGGAAGGCATGGACCCGGCCTGGCAGGAGTTGTACACCTGGTACCGGAAGGACCCGGCCTGGAAGCAGGAACTGGAGCGCATCCTGGAGGCGGGCGCCTATCAATGTCCCCAGGATGCCCTGACCAGGAAGACGGCTGAAGAGCTGTATGGGAAAGAATTCCAGGACAGCATTACCCGGATGGAGAAGTTTTCTTCCTGCTCCTTTGCTCATTTTATGGCTTATGGTCTGCGGCTCAAGGAGCGGCAGGAGTATGACTTTGAGGCTCTGGACCTGGGAAATATCTGCCATAGCGCCCTGGAATTCTATTCCAAGAAAATAGAGAGGGAAGCGGGAGGCTGGCTTGGCGTTTCCCGGGAGAAGCAGAGGGCATATATCGATGAGAGTGTGGAGGAGGCGGCCGCCGGCTACGGCAATTCCATCCTCTACAGTTCCGCTCGCAATGAATATATGATCGTGCGGATCAAGCGGATGCTGGAGCGGACTGTGTGGGCCCTGACCCGCCAGCTTGAGGCCGGAGATTTCCGACCCTTCGCCTATGAGCGGCGGTTTTTTGGCGGGAAGATCGATCGGGTGGATCTGTACGTGGAGGATGACAGGATCTACGTCAAAGTCCTGGATTATAAGACAGGACTCAAAGCCTTTGACGCGGGCGCTCTCTATTACGGACTGCAGCTCCAGCTGATGGTCTATATGGACGCGGCGGTCCGCCAGGTGGAGGAGGAGAATCCCGGCCGTGAAGTGATCCCGGCGGGCGTGTTTTATTACCGGATCTTCGATCCGCTGGTGGACAGACAGAGAGACGGCATCCTTGAGGAAGCGGTCTTAAAAGAACTGCGGCCCGACGGGATTGTGAATCTGAAAGAGGGTGCGCTCTCCCATCTGGAGCGGAAGACAAAGGGAGAATCCCTGGCCGTCCCGGTGAAATTCAACAGAGACGGGAGTCTGTCTAAGTCTTCCCGGGCGGTGTCGGATGAAGGATTCCATGTGATGATGGAGTTTGCCGGAGAGAAAGTAAAGGAAAACCATCGGCGGATTCTGGAGGGGGAGATCAGCCCTAGTCCTTACCGGCAGGGACAGGAGACCGCCTGTGATTTCTGCGCGTACAGCCATATCTGTGGATTTGACGCAAGGCTGCCGGGTTACGGGTACCGGGAGCTTGGGAAGTTGACGCGGGAGGAAGCCATCGCTTGTATGCGGGCATACCGGGAACAGAAGACGGAAGAAGGAGAAGGCTAGATCATGGGAGTACAGTGGACCGAAGAACAACAGAAAGTGATCGACTTAAGAGACCGCAATATCCTGGTGTCAGCGGCGGCCGGTTCCGGCAAGACCGCGGTGCTGGTAGAGCGGATCATTACCATGCTCACAGATCCGGACCACCCTCTGGATGTGGACCGTCTGCTAGTGGTGACATTTACGGAAGCGGCGGCGGCGGAGATGAAGGAGCGGATCCGCGCCGCCATTGAGAAGAAGCTTGCGGAAGATCCGGAGCAGGAGCATCTGAAGAGGCAGGCGACCCTGATCCATAGTGCGCAGATCACTACCATCCACAGCTTCTGTCTGTCAGTGGTGCGGGATCATTTCCACGTGATCGACCTGGATCCGGGGTTCCGGATCGGGGAGGAAGGGGAACTCAAACTCCTGGAGCGGGAAGTGCTGGGAGAACTTCTGGAGGAGCAGTACGAGGAAGGAGAAGACAGATTCCTGGATTTTGCCAGCGCGTATGGGAACGGGAGAAGTGATAAGAAGCTGGAAGACCTGATCTTAAAGATTTATGAATTCTCCAGAAGCTATCCGGAGGCGGACGCGTGGCTGGAGCGTTGTGTGAGCGCTTATCAGGTGGAGACTCTGGAAGAACTGGAAGAAAGCGGATATATCCGCCTTCTGATGGAGCATGCGAAGAAAAACCTGCTGGACGCGGAAGCGTTTCTGGAGCAGGGGATCCGTATCTGCCGGGAACCAGATGGACCGGCAGTATATGAAGAGATTCTGCTGGATGATCAGAAGACAGTCCGGGAACTTCTGGAGAAAGAACGTTACGTGGAAATGTGCGGGGAGATGAGAGATCTGTCCTGGATGCGGCTGAAAGCCTGCCGGGACAAGACGGTCTCGGAGGCCAGGATCCTCCAGGTGAAAGAGATCCGGGAAGAAGTCAAAGAGATGGTCAAGGATCTGGCTTCCCAGTATTTTTATGAAGAACCAGAAGGGATCCTGGAAGATCTGAAGCTGTGCAGGCCCTATATGGAAGAGCTTGCCCGTCTGACGAAGCGGTTCGCCGACAAATACGAGGAAAAGAAGCAGTCCCGGAATCTCATCGACTTCTCAGATATGGAGCAGTATGCCCTGCGCATCCTCACGAGCGTGGAAGAAGGGAAACGGGTCCCGTCGGACACGGCCGGGGAGTATCAGCGGCAGTTCTATGAGATCATGATCGATGAATATCAGGACAGCAATCTGATCCAGGAAGCGATCCTGACCAGCATTTCCGGGATTGCCCAGGGCCGGTACAATATTTTCATGGTGGGGGACGTAAAGCAGAGCATCTATCGGTTCCGTCTCTCCAGGCCGGAGCTTTTCATGGAGAAATTCGACACGTACGATCTGGAGGACGGGCCCAGGCAGAGGATCGATCTTCACAAGAATTTCCGCAGCCGCGGCCAGGTGCTGGACAGTGTGAATTATCTGTTCCGGAAGCTTATGCGCCGGGAACTTGGCGGCATCACCTATGACGACAAGGCGGCTCTGTATGCAGGGGCCGCTTACCCGGAGGGGGAGGGCTTTGACACAGAAGTCCTGCTCATCGCTGCAGAACATACCCAGCCTGGTCCCAGAGAACTGGAGGCGCGGGCGATCGCCGGGGAGATCCGCCGGCTGCTGGCCGCGCAGAAAGTGACGGACCGGGAGAGCGGGAAACTGCGCCCTGCCAGATACGGAGATATGGTGATCCTGACCAGAAGCATCCGGGGATTTGCCGAGGTATTCGCGGAAGTGCTGGCCAAGGAAGGGATCCCTGTCCATGTGGGGACCAGAGAAGGGTATTTTTCCGCCCGGGAGGTGGGTCTTGTCCTGGATTATCTTCGGGTATTGGATAACCGGCAGCAGGACATCCCATTGACGGCGGTGCTGGCTTCCCCGATCGGAGGGCTTGGCGGGGAGGAACTGGCCAGAATCCGGAGCGCGTACCCGGACCTTCCCTTCTGTCAGGCGGCGGAACGCTACCGCAGAGAAGGAGAGGACCAGGAGGTCCGCCGGAAGCTTATGCGCTGTCTTGGGACAATGGACCGGCTGAGAAGGTTGGTGCCCTACACGCCGATGCACGAGCTGCTGCAGAGGGTGCTTGGGGATACTGGGTACGGCACCTACGCGGCGGCCATGCCCGGCGGGATCCAGAAGAAGGCGAACCTGGAGATGCTGGAAGAGAAGGCCAGAGCGTTTGAGTCAACCAGCTATAAAGGACTCTTTCATTTCATCCGCTATATCGAACAGCTTGAGAAATACGATGTGGACTATGGGGAGGCGAACATCGAAGATGAGAATTCCGATGCGGTAAGGATCATGACGATCCATAAGAGCAAGGGGCTGGAGTTCCCGATCGTCTTTGTGGCAGGGATGGGGAAACGATTCAATATGCAGGACGCCAGGAGCAGCGTGGTGATCCACCCGGATCTGGGCATCGGACTAGAGGCCATCGATCTTGACAGCAGGACCAAGAGTCCCAGCCTGGTCAAGAAGGTGATCCAGAAGGAAGAAGCCCTGGACAGTCTGGCGGAAGAACTGAGGGTGCTCTATGTGGCGTATACCAGAGCCAGGGAGAAACTGATCCTGACCGGGACACTTCCAAAGGCGGCGGAGAAAGTGGAAGCGTCCGGCAGCCTGGGGACAGGCGGGGACGGAGCGCTGCCTTTCGGGCGGCTTTCCCGGGCTGTCACTTACTGGGACTGGCTGCTCCCCGCGCTGGCAGACCTGCCTGAAACAATACCAATCCGGTTCCGTCTGCTGGATCTGGAGGCGATCACAGAATCAGAGGTCTGGCAGGAGACAGCAGATACCCTAAAGCGGAATGCCCTGGAGCACTGGGACACCAGCCGGGTCTATGAGCCTGACGTCAGGGAGAGACTGGAGAGACAGTTTTCCTACCAGTATCCCTATGCCAGAGTGGGAGAGCGGAAGCTGAAATTCACCGTGTCAGAACTGAAGAAACGTGTCCACCTGATGGAAGAGCAGAGGACAGAGGCAAAGGATCTGGGAGAAGTGTTGTATGAAGAGCCGGAAGTGATCCCCCTGATCCCCAGATTTCTGGAAGAAAAGGAAGAATTGACCGGCGCTTCCAGGGGGACCGCCTACCACCGGGTCATGGAACTGCTGGATCTGGGGAGATCCTACAGCCGCGGGGAACTGGAACAAGAGCTTTGGAGATTCCTGGAAGAAGGGAAACTGTCAGAGGAAATGGCTGCCTGCATCCGGACGGAAGATGTGGAGAAAGTCCTGGAAAGTCCGGTGGGACAGCGTCTCAGAGCCAGCGCTGCCAGGAAGCTGCTCTGGAAAGAGCAGCCCTTCGTCCTGGGCCTTTCTGCCCGTGAGATCTATCCCGACGAGCAGGAAGAAGAACTGGTGCTGGTCCAGGGGATCATAGATGTGTACTTTGAGGAAGAAGACGGCCTGGTAGTGCTGGATTACAAGACAGACCAGGTGAAAGCCCTGGAAGAACTTACAGAAAAATACCACGCCCAGCTTGAATATTACGCGAAGGCCCTGGAACAGCTGACCGGGAAGAAAGTCAAAGAGAAGATCATCTATTCCTTCACGCTGGGAACGGAAACTCTGGTCTGACCTTAAGCCTCCGCCGGACAGATCTCGATCCAGTATCCGTCGGGATCATTGATGAAATAAACGCCCATCTCCAGATTCTCAAAGCAGACGCAGTCCATCTCCCGGTGCAGGGCCAGGGCCGCATCCATGTCATCGACCTTCATGGCAAGGTGGGACTCGTTGTCTCCCAGATCGTAGGGCCGGTCCATGTCCCTGAGCCAGGTCAGTTCCAGGAGATGGGGGGTGGTCTCATCTCCCATAAATACCAGTTTAAAGCTTCCGTCCTCCGCGGCCTTTTCTCTCGTGACGATAAGGCCCAGCGCTTTCTGGTAGAATTCGACAGCCTTGTCCAGGTCCTGTACATTGATATTGTTATGATAAAAAGTAAATTTCATATATGGTGATCCTCCTTGATTTTGAGTGTCTGTCCAGCCGACGGCATGGGTGGAGTCAGCGGCCAAACGGATTTGAAATGAATGCAAAATAAGTATAACACTTGTGGCGGAAGAAAAAAAGATGTGTTATAATCAGAAAATAACAGTTCAGAATGGAGAATGGAAATGTCAGTAAAAGTAGAGGTTCGAATGGACGCTGGATCAATGGCTGATTTTATGGTGTACCATATCTTTTCGGGGAAAGCCGGGATTATGGCGCTGGCTCTGGGGGGCCTTAATATTGGATTTGCTGTTGTTTTTGCGATGCGGGAAAACTTCGGGCTGACAGGACTGTTTCTCGCGTTCGCGGCGCTGGTGCTGGCGGGATTCCCCTATATCATCCGCAGGAAAGTGGTAAAGCAGGTGGAGGCGTCGGAACGGCTGAGGGCTCCCGTGACCTACACCTTTGATGAGGAGGGGATCGAGACGGTGCGGGAAGATGACAGCGGAAAGGCTTCCTGGGAGCAGTTTCAGAAAGCGGTCTCCAGGAAAAGGATCATCATCTTATACGATGCCCACCGCCACGCGATCGTTCTGCCGGTAGATCAGCTGGGGGAGGATTACAGGCCTGTTGTGGATATGATCCGGACCCACATGCCAGCCCGGGCCATGAAGATCCGGCCGGTGAAGATGGAGGAGAAGGAAGGAGTTTCCGATGATCAGGGAGACAAACAGTGAGAGAGAGACCTATGAGCTGGGGGTTCAGATAGGTACAGATGCCAGACCGGGAGATGTCTATACGCTGGTCGGCGATCTGGGGGTCGGCAAGACGGTTTTCACAAAAGGACTGGCAGCTGGCCTGGAAATTCGGGAACCCGTCAACAGTCCCACATTTACGATCCTGCAGGTATATGAAGAAGGGCGTCTGCCCTTCTATCATTTTGATGTTTACCGGATCGGCGACATCGAAGAGATGGAAGAGATCGGCTATGAAGACTATTTCTATGGAAACGGGGTCTGCCTGGTCGAGTGGGCGGATCTGATCCGGGAACTTCTGCCGGAACATTACACAGAGATCAGGATCGAGAAGGATCTGGAACAAGGATTTGATTATCGGAGGATCAGCATATGCGGATTTTAGCGCTGGACAGTTCCGGGCTGGTGGCCGGGGCAGCCCTGGTAGAAGGAGAGGGGGATGTCCGTACAGACCGGGTAGTGGCGGAATATACTGTGAATTACAAGAAGACTCACTCACAGACACTCCTTCCGATGGTGGATGAGATCATCCGGATGACAGAGACAGATCTGGATAGCATCGATGCCATTGCGGTGGCTGCCGGACCGGGATCATTTACGGGACTGCGCATCGGGTCAGCCACGGCCAAGGGGTTTGGCCTGGCTCTCGCCAGGCCCTTGATCCATATCCCTACACTGGAAGGGCTTGCCTATAACCTGTATGGATATGAGGGCATCATCTGCCCGATCATGGATGCCAGGAGAAGGCAGGTGTATACAGGAGTCTACCGGTTCGAGAAAGGACGCTTGAAGGTTCTTGAGGATCAGACGGCCGTGGGGATCGAAGGACTGGCGGAAACTCTGAAAGCATACGAGGAAAAGATCACCTTTCTGGGAGATGGGGTGCCGGTTTTCGGGGAGGACTTAGAGCATACACTCCTGAGGGGGAGACAGATCGCTTTCGCGCCGGCTCATATGAACCGCCAGCGGGCGGCCTCTGTAGGCGTTCTGGGGATTCAGTATTATCTGGATGGGAAGACTGAGACAGCTGAGGAACACCGGCCGGACTATCTGAGGATGTCTCAGGCAGAAAGAGAGAGAAAGGAGCGGATGAAAAATGATCCGGTTTCAATGTGATTACGGGGAAGGGGCACACCCTTCGATTTTAAAAAGACTGGAAGAGACCAATCTGGAACAGACGGTGGGGTATGGGGAAGATCCCTACTGTGGGAGCGCCAGAGAGAAGATCAGGAAACTCTGTGAAAGCCCGGATGCGGACGTGCATTTCCTGGTGGGAGGGACTCAGACTAATTTCACGGTGATCAGTTCCATCTTGCGGCCCCATCAGGGGGTGCTGGCCGCCCAGAGCGGACATATCAATGTCCACGAGACAGGAGCGATCGAGGCCACAGGGCATAAAGTGCTTCCTCTGCCGAGTGAGGACGGGACGATCTGCGCCGCTCAGGTGCGGGAGGCATGGGAGGCTCACTGGAAGGATGCAGACCATGAACACATCGTCCAGCCGGGCATGGTCTATATCTCCCACCCCACAGAGAATGGGACTCTCTATTCAAAGGCGCAGCTGACAGAATTGTCCCAGGTATGCAGAGAATTAGGTCTGCCTCTGTTCCTGGACGGAGCCAGGCTCGGATATGGACTTATGTCTGAGATTTCCGAACTGACGCTGGCAGATGTGGCAGAACTGACGGATGTCTTCTATATTGGAGGGACAAAGGTGGGCGCATTGTTTGGCGAGGCGGTAGTGATCACAGCTCCGGCCCTGAAGAAGGATTTCCGCTATCTGATCAAACAGAATGGCGGGATGCTGGCCAAGGGCCGCCTGCTGGGACTGCAGTTTGAGGCTCTTTTCACGGACGATCTGTATTTCAAGCTTGGAAAGCACGCAGATGAACTAGCGATGCGGCTGAAAAAGGCATTTGTGGAAAAAGGCTATGAACTGCGCTACGACTCCTACACCAATCAGCAGTTTCCAATCCTTCCGCAGGAGCATTTGGAGAAATTAAAAGAAAAATATGCCTTTGGTTTCTGGGAGGATATGGGAGGAGGCCGTCAGGCGGTCCGCTTCTGTACAAGCTGGGCTACGTCAGAGCAGGCGGTGGAAGCCCTGATCCGGGATATCCGGGGACTGTGAGATGTTTGCAGTCAGAGAGATCCAGGAGGGTCAGCTGGAAGAGATGGCGGAACTGGAGCAGGTCGTGTTCCGGGATCCATGGAGTCTGAGAAGCCTTGAGGAGACCTTTGCCCAGGACCAGACGCTTATTCTGGGAGCCTGGGAAGAAGAACGGCTTGTGGGCTACCTGATCCTGTATCATGTGCTGGAAGAAGGAGAGATCGCCAGGATCGCCTCCGCGCCCGGGGTGCGGCGCAAAGGCGTTGGAAGCCATCTGTTTTCTGGATTGGAAGAAAGATGTAAGAAAAAGGGGATCCAGAGACTCCTTTTGGAGGTGCGGGAAGGAAACGAACCGGCCAGATGCTTTTATAGGAGGCAGGGGTTCCAGGAAGATGGCAAACGGAGAGGTTTCTACAGAGAACCCGCAGAGGACGCGGTCCTTATGAGCAAGGATCTTCCCGTGCGGTCGGCGCCTGACCACAATGGAAAATAACTGGCAGTTCTGTCAGCAGTTCCCACTAGGAAAGGAACTGCCGGGCGGATATAATAGAGGCGTAACAGCGAGAAAAACGATTGTTGGATACGCACAGGAGGAATGACATGCGCCAGTACGAGACAAAAATAAAAGAAACAAAAGAAATCAACAAGATCATATGCAATAAATGCGGAAAAGAGATCCCTGTGTCAGAAGGGGTTCCCAGGGAAGATTTCCTGGAGGTGGAGAAACGCTGGGGATATTTTTCCGCGAAAGATGGCCGGACGGACCGGTTTGATCTCTGTGAAGACTGCTATGATGCATTTGTGAAAAGTTTTCAGATCAAAATAGGAGATTGAGGAATCAAAGATGTTGGATGTATGTTTGCTTGGAACGGGAGGCATGATGCCCCTGCCTTATCGGTGGCTCACAGCGCTCATGGTCAGATACAACGGCAGCAGCCTTCTGATCGACTGCGGGGAGGGAACACAGATCGCCATTAAGGAAAAAGGATGGAGCTTTAAGCCCATCGACGTGATCTGTTTCACCCACTATCACGGAGACCATATCAGTGGACTTCCTGGTCTGCTTCTCACTATGGGCAACGCGGACCGGACAGAGCCTCTGACTCTGATCGGTCCCAAAGGGCTGGAGCGGGTGGTGAACGCCCTTCGGGTGATCGCCCCGGAGCTGCCGTTTCCAATCAAATATTTAGAGATCGCCGGGCCGGAGCAGACGTTCGGGATGAACGGCTACCGGCTGAAAGCGTTTCGGGTCCACCACAATATCCTCTGCTATGGATACACGGTGGAAGTGGACCGGGCAGGGAAGTTCGATGTGGAGAGAGCCACTGAAGCGGAGATTCCCAGACATTTCTGGGGAATCCTGCAAAAAGGAGAGACGGTAGAAGAAGAGGGAAGGGTCTACACGCCGGATATGGTCCTGGGGCCCCCCAGAAAAGGCTTGAAGATTGCTTACTGCACCGATACCCGCCCGACAGATTCGATTCGGGAGAACGCCGCCGGATCGGACCTTTTTATCTGCGAAGGGATGTATGGAGAGAAGGACAAGCAGAAGAAAGCCAAAGAATATAAACATATGACGTTCTATGAGGCCGCTCAGATCGCGAAAGAAACCGATGTGGGGGAGATGTGGCTGACGCATTACAGTCCGTCTCTGTCCAGGCCGGAAGATTACATGGATGAGGTGAGAGCGATCTTCCCGCGGGCAGTAGCGGCGAAAGACGGGCGGACGATGGAACTTGTTTTTTCAGATTAGACGGGAGAAACGAAGGATATGAAGGATTGTTTGATTCTGGCGATCGAAAGCTCCTGTGATGAGACGGCGGCGGCTGTCGTGAGAAATGGCCGGGAGGTCCTCTCAAATGTGATCTCTTCACAGATCGATCTGCACACCCTGTATGGGGGAGTCGTGCCGGAGATTGCTTCCAGAAAACATATTGAAAGGATCAATCAGGTAATAGAGGAAGCTCTGAAAGACGCGGGAACTGCGTTGGAACAGATAGCGGCTGTGGCGGTCACCTATGGACCGGGACTTGTAGGCGCTCTCCTTGTGGGAGTGGCGGAGGCGAAAGCCATCGCTTACGCCGCCGGGAAGCCCTTGGTGGGTGTCCATCATATTGAAGGCCATATTGCGGCGAATTTTATCGAACATAGAGAATTGGAGCCGCCATTCCTTTCGCTGGTGGTCTCCGGAGGGCACACTCATCTGGTGAGGGTGGAAGATTACGGAGAATTTACGATCCTGGGAAGGACCAGGGACGACGCGGCGGGAGAAGCCTTCGACAAGGTGGCGAGAGCCATCGGCCTGGGCTATCCAGGAGGCCCAAAGATCGATACGATCTCCAGATTGGGAGACCCGGAAGCGATCGCGTTTCCAAGGACACATGTGGAGGACGCGCTTTATGATTTCAGCTTCAGCGGCCTGAAATCAGCGGTCCTGAATTATATCAACGGCTGCCAGATGAAAGGCCGGTCCTACAAGCAGGAAGATGTGGCGGCATCCTTCCAGAAGGCGGTCATAGATGTTCTGGTGGGGAATTCGATGCGGGCGGTGGAAGAATGCCATGCAAAGCAGTTTGCCATCGCAGGCGGTGTGGCGGCCAATTCTGCGCTGCGCCAGGCGTTGGAAGAGGCGTGTGGACCGCGGAATGTGAAGCTGTACTATCCATCGCCGGTCTACTGCACAGATAACGCGGCGATGATCGGCGTGGCCGGATACTATGAGTACCAGAAAGGCACCCGGCACGGATGGGATCTGAACGCGGTGCCGAACCTGAAACTGGGAGAACGCTGAAGGCATAGAAGTGAGAGGGCAGACGGATGAAGGAGAACAAAAAGCATTGTACGGCGGTCGTTCTGGCGGCCGGTCAGGGAAAACGGATGGGAACGCCGGTGCAGAAACAGTATATCGAATTGAAAGGGAATCCCCTGATCTGCTATACCCTTGCGGTTTTCCAGGAATCCCAGATCATTGACGATGTGGTGCTGGTCGTGGGCGAGGGGCAGGAAGACTATGTATATGATCAGATCGTGCGGAAGTATCACTTCTATAAAATTAAAGCGATCGTAAAAGGTGGAGAAGAACGTTACGCCTCCGTATGGAACGGTTTGAAGGTGATCAAAAATGGCGCGGTCCCGGGGGTATATCCGGGCGGCTATATTTTCATCCATGACGGGGCGAGACCTTT
>DXGF01000146.1 GCA_019114065.1 Candidatus Dorea gallistercoris | reverse complement strand
TTTGACAAGAAAAGTTGTCAAAAAGGTATTGACAAAGATGGTTGTCAATGATATGCTAATAATGACAAGAAAAGTTGTCAAAATGAAAAGTATATTTGTCATGACAAATCAAAACAATTTCAGATAAGGGTGGAGATATCCAGTGGAAAGGAGAAATGAGTATGGGACTTACGAATCGGGTGAAGGAACACCGGGCCAGACTGGATGTGAACCAATCCCAGCTTGGGAAGCTGGCAGGGGTATCCCGTCAGACCATCAGTCTGATCGAGCGGGGAGATTACTCTCCGTCTGTGTCGCTGGCGCTGAAGCTGGCAAAGATATTTGAGGTTCCGGTGGAAGAGATATTTGAGCTTGAGGAGGATGAATAAGATGAGAGAGAAGAGAGCGGAAAAGAAAATGAATTCTTACTTGAAGATGATACTGTTTATGTGTCTGGGAGGCGTGATCGGCGCGTTTCTGGGAGGAAGCCTGATTTTCTGGGAAGATGGGATGGATGGATTCCTACAGTCGGCTTCGGGATGGATCGGAAGAAATGTGGCTGTGATCCTGTGGGTATTTACGGTAGTTACACTGATCTTGAGTTTTGTGTGCTATCGGCAGGCGGAGAGGTATATCCGGCAGATGGACGAAGAGGATGATTCCCTCATGGAAGCGCTGGATCATGGATATGAGCTGTGGAGTTCCGCGGGAATGGCAGCCACCAGCGTGCTCATGTGCCTGTCCATGGTGATTTTCGCTTTTGGATTCCCAGTAGAGGAAAAAGACGCGGCCTATCGGCTTCTCTGGGCGGTGATCCCATTCCTGGCGACCGTGCTGGTGTGTGTCATGTACCAGATTGCCGCGGTCAAACAGCTTCGCAGGAAAGATCCTTCCAAGAAAGGAGACGCGGCAGATCTGCGCTTTGAGAAAGAGTGGATCGAAAGCTGCGATGAGGCGGAGCGGATGGTGATCTACAAATCCAGCTATAAGACCTTTAACATGATGAAAACCTTACTGATGTTCCTGCTGGTCATAGCTATGATGGGGCAGCTCTCCTTTGGAACCGGGATGGCAGCGGTAGTATTGCTGGCTGTGGCCAACATCGTGATGCTGGTAGTATATTCCGTATATTCCCTGCGGTTCCAGAAACTGAAATTTGGAGAATAGTCAAAAAGGTACAGGGCAAAAGTCAATTTGGGACGTAGCATTTTTGCAAAATGCTACGTCCCAAATTGGACTTGCGGGTGTGATAAATATCGCCGTCCAGATTAATACGCTGGGCTTTTTTGGCAAATACTACAGGTACGTGAAAATACTGGGCTGTGATACAGGCGATCCCGATACTGGAGGCTTTCCGGGCTTTACGTTTCCGCCTCTGCGGATCCGTTCTTTTAATAATTCCATAACGATATTCCTCTCTGGTAAATGGTTTGGAAAAGTTTTCCTGTCCTTATAGTACGTCTTGGGACGGGGGTTTTCAATAGACAAACGAATGGAAATCGGGTAGAATAATAGGCAATGATAGGAGAAAGCCATGAAAAGGATCAAGAAAATCTATCAAAAATGTATGGAGTTTACCAGTCAGGTGGCGGAGGATCATGTGGGAGCCTATGCGGCGCAGTCCGCTTTTTTCTTCATGCTGTGTCTGATCCCGATCATCTTGCTGCTGCTGATGCTGGTGCGTTATACGCCTGTGACCAAAGCGGATGTGATGACCGCGGTGATTCAGGTGTTCCCCAAGTCGGTGGACTCTCTGATCACGAGCATCGTCAACCAGGTATATAATCAGTCCATGGGCGTCATCCCTGTGACGGTGATCGTGGCCCTGTGGTCAGCGGGAAAGGGAGTGCTTGCCATGACATCGGGCCTCAACTGTGTCTACGAGTGTTCCGAGACCAGAAATTATATCTTTCTGCGCATCCGGTCCACGCTGTATACGGTCATGTTTATTCTGGTGATCGCCTGCCTTCTGGTGCTGTCGGTATTTGGAAACAGTCTGAACATTTTTATCGCGGAACATGTGTCCTTCATGAGTTCGATCGCGGACTGGCTGATCGAGGCCCGGACATTTATCACGCCTGCCCTTTTGATGGTATTTTCTCTTTTGATCTATAAATTCCTGCCCAACCGGAGGGACAAATTCCGCAAACAGATTCCGGGAGCGGTTTTTACGGCGATCGGGTGGATGGTGATCTCCTGGATCTTCTCTGTATATGTAGATGTTTTTCAGGGATTTTCCAGTATGTACGGAAGTCTGACGACGATCGTGCTGATCATGCTCTGGATGTATTTCTGTATGTACAGCATCCTGCTGGGCGGTGAAGTCAATATTCTGATGTATGAAAAACTGTTTGTAGGAAATGGAGAAAATAAGGAGAGGACGGAGGAAAAGGATGAAGATTGAGATACCTGGCTATAAAGAATTGGACCTGCGCTATCTGGTCCTGGATTATAATGGAACGATCGCTATGGGCGGTAAGATCAAGGAATCAGTAAAGGAGAGGATACGGAGACTGGCAGAAGAGATGGAGATCGTGGTCCTGACCGCCGACACTTATGGGACGGCCGAAGAAGCCTGCCGGGACCTGCCGGTAAGGATCCGGACTTTTCCCAATGAAAACGCGCTCCCTGCCAAGATGGCGGTGGTGGAAGAACTGGGGCTTGACGCCTGTGCGGCTATCGGCAATGGGAGGAACGATAAGCTGATGCTGCGGGCCAGCGCTCTGGCGGTGGCTGTGATCGAGCAGGAAGGCATGTGCGGCAGGCTTCTGAATGAAGCGGATGTATGCACAAGAAGCATCGAGGATGCCCTAGATCTGCTCCTGTATCCGGTGCGTCTGGTGGCGACGCTGCGGGGATAGGGGATCAAGAGGGCCCGCGGTCCCCGTCAGACGATGCGGCCCGCTCTTCCTCCAAGCTGGAAATAGGTGGCCATCTGGAAGAAGGCGCAAGTCTGGGTGTTGGTGGCGGCTATTTTGGCATATTGCGAGAGTTCCTGTACGTTCTGGGCGGTTCGCTGCTGGGCGGACAGATTCTGCCGCAGAGTCTGCAGGAGCTGCTGGTTCTGCGCAAGCTGTTGTTCGGTATTGTACTGAATCCGCCTTGCTGTCAGGATCAGTTCTTCATTCTGCTTCATGAAGGCATCCAGCCTGGCGGTGATTCTTTGGATGCCCCCCTCTATGTGGGCGTGGAGCAGCGTGTCCTTCAAGGAAGCCTGGGAGGTGGACATATAGTGATAGATATAACAGATGGAAGCCAGATTCCGGTAGGGACCTGGGATGATGTTATGGCTGTAAGCTTTCTTAAGGACTGTATCTGCCATTGCCAGCTCTTTTTTGAGAGGACCTGTGAAGCGGTTTATGACAGAACGGTAAGACTGCGCAAGCTGCTGCAGAGTTTCGTTCTGTTTCTGACGCATGGCCAGGGTGGAGTCAGACGCAGGAATCCCCTGCTCTTTCTGCTTTTTTTCCCACGCCTCAAGATGGGCTTTCATCGTTGTGTAATGTTTCATACACGCAAGCGCTTCCCTGGTTTTCGAGGCTTGCCTGCTCTTTTCTTTGATCAATTCATTGATCCGGTATTTCGCGACTTCCAGATCCCGCAGATCCCGCAGGTAGATTAAGAGTGCGTTACGATCCATAGTTTGCTCCTTTGTAGTAAGAACTGGTTTATTTACTTATCATAACGATTTCCCGTCGAATCGTCAACAGGCAGAATTTTTATTCTTTCTACAGCTAAGACAGAGGTATCACGAAAAAAGTTTTAGAGGTTCCCCTATCAGGGAATCTTTTTTTTGAAAATAATAGTTGACTTTGTATTTAGTATATGTATAATTAAGAAGGATAAAACAAAATGTTTAGTAAGTGTAAGGGAAAGGAAAGGTATGGATATTGAGGAAAAGATCGGAAATAAGATCCGAAATCTTCGAAATCAGAATGGCTTGACCCAGGAGGAACTTGCAGACAGGACAGAGCTTACCAAGGGCTTTATCTCACAGCTGGAGCGAGGGCTTACGGCGCCTTCGATCTCCACTTTGATGGATATCGTGGAGTGCCTGGGCACGAACCTGGCAGAATTTTTCAGCGAGGAGAATGAGCAGCAGGTGGTCTATCAGAAGGAAGACTATTTCGAGAAGACGGATGAATTTGGAAACCAGATCGAGTGGCTGGTGGCGTCGGCCCAGAGCCGGAGTATGGAGCCTATTCTCGTAAGGATCCAGCCGGGCCAGTCCCTAGCTGTGGATAAACCTCATGAGGGAGAAGAGTTTGGATATGTACTGGAAGGGAAGATCGCCCTTCATTATGGGAAAAATGTATATACAGTAAAAAAAGGAGATTCCTTTATTTTTTCCGCCAACAAGAAACATAAGATAAGCTCGGCTTGCGGCCGGGTCTCGTCCATCATCTGGATCAGCAGCCCGCCAAGCTTTTAAGGAGGACATCATGCAGGACGTTATTTTAGAATTAGATAAGGTCAGCAAAACATTTGACGACAAGAAGGTGCTGAATTCCTTCAGTCTTGAGATCAAGAGAAATGAGTTTATTACATTGTTAGGGCCGTCAGGGTGCGGGAAATCAACGACTCTCAGAATCATCGGAGGATTTGAGAAACCGGACGAGGGACGTGTCCTTTTTGATGGAAAGGATATTACAGGGCTGTCCCCGGATAAGCGGAACGTGAATACGGTCTTTCAGAAATATTCTTTGTTTCCACATATGAATGTAGAAGAAAATATCGCATTCGGTCTGAAATTAAAGAAGAAGAGCCAGCAGTATGTCAGGGATAAGATCCAGTACGCCTTAAAGCTGGTCAACATGGAAGGCTATGAGAAGAGAAGTCCCATGTCTCTCTCCGGCGGGCAGCAGCAGCGGGTGGCCATTGCCAGAGCCATCGTCAACGAGCCTAAGGTGCTCCTCCTGGATGAGCCTCTGGGAGCGTTGGATCTGAAGCTGCGCCATGACATGCAGAGAGAGCTGATCAAGATCAAGAAGGAAGTGGGGATCACCTTTATCTATGTGACCCACGATCAGGAGGAAGCCTTGACCATGTCGGACCGGATCATCGTCATGAACAAAGGCATTATCCAGCAGATCGGCACCTCCAAGAGTATCTACGATGAGCCCCAGAACGCCTTCGTGGCGGATTTCATCGGGGACAGCAATATCATCGACGGGATCATGAGGCGGGACTGCCTGGTGGAGATCCAGGGTGTGGATATTCCCTGCGTGGATGTAGGGTTTGGGACCAATGAGCTGGTGGATGTGGTGATCCGCCCGGAAGACCTGGTAGTGACAGAGCCGGAGCAGGGCTTCCTGAAGGGAATGGTGGTCTCCGTGATCTTCAAAGGAGCGGTCTATGAGATCAAAGTCCAGGTGGGAGATTACGAGTGGATGATCGAGAGCGTGAATCCCGCACAGGTAGGCGCCCAGGTTGGCCTGACCATTCTGCCGGACAACATTCAGATCATGCACAAGCCTCATTCAGAGGACGCGGAGGTCATAAGAGAAGATGAATAAACGGACCTTTCTTGCGTCTCCCTATGCGGTCTGGGTAGTCGGGTTTACCGTGATCCCCATGATCTTGATCTTCCGGTATGCCCTGACTGGCCAGGAGGGAGGCTTTACATTAGAAAATATCGCGGCTATTGCGGACCCGATCCATCTGAAAGCGGTGATCTTCTCCCTGGAGATCGCGGTGGGGTGTACACTGATCTGTATCCTTTTGTCCTATCCGCTGGTCCTGGCTTTGAGACGTCTGAATCTTGGAAAAAGAGGATTTGCTCTTTTTATCATCATCCTGCCGATGTGGATGAATTTTATCCTGCGGATCCTGGCATGGCAGATGATCCTGTCTTCTAACGGGATTTTGAATTTTATCATTCAGAAACTGGGATTTGAACCACTTTCCATCGCCAACACAGGGGTGGCGATCATGATCGGCGTGGTCTATGATTTCCTGCCCTATATGGTGCTGCCGATCTATAACGCGGTAATGGAGATCGACGAAGATGTGATCGAGGCGGCAAAGGATCTGGGTGCCGGAGGGTTTACTACTTTCCGCAAAGTAATCTTTCCGCTGTCCATGCCGGGGCTTCTGAGTGGTATTGTGATGGTATTTGTGCCTTCTATGACTTCGTTTGTGATCGCGGACATCTTAGGCGGCGGGAAGCTGCAGCTGATCGGAAATATCATCGAGCAGGAGTTTACCAAGAGCATGAACTGGAACTTGGGGTCCGGCCTGTCGGTCTCCCTGATGATCTTCGTACTGATCAGTATGGCCTTTACCATGAAAAATGATATGGAAGGAAAGGGGTCGGCGATATGGTAGAAAAGATCAAAGATTTTTGCAGCCGGTTTTATCTGGCGATCATTATTATATTTTTATATGCTCCGATCCTGGTGCTGATCGTTCTTTCGTTTAATAATTCCCGATCCCGGGTGACTTGGGGAGGGTTTACCCTGGACTGGTATCAGAGGCTGTTTTCCAACAGCCAGATCATGGAGGCGTTGGGGACCACACTGGTGCTGGCCTTCTCCTCCGCCCTGATCGCCACGGTCATCGGTGTGCTGGCGGCCCTAGGGATCAATGCCATGCGCCAGCGGAACTATCAGATCATGATGGCGGCCACCAATATCCCGATGTTAAACGCGGATATCGTGACCGGAATCGCTTTAATGCTGTGGTTTGTCCATTTCCTGGAACTGGGCTTTGGGAGCGTGCTGATCGCCCATATTACCTTTAATATTCCTTATGTGATCTTAAGTGTCATGCCCAAGATCAAGCAGATGAATGTGAGCATTTACGAGGCGGCCAGGGATCTGGGGGCAAACGCGGTGTATGGGTTTTTTACGGTCATCCTGCCCCAGCTTGCGGGAGGGATCGTGGCCGGATTTTTCATGGCGTTTACTATGTCTATGGATGATTTTGTGATCACCTATTTTACGAAAGGTCCTGGGATCAACACACTGTCCACAATGATCTATGGTGAGATCCGGAAAGGCATCAAACCAGAAATGTATGCCCTTTCCACCATTATTTTTGTGATCATTTTGGTAATATTGCTGATTGTAAATTATTTCCCCCAGGGGAACAAGAAAACAGAAAAGGGAGGATATGAAAGATGAAGAAAAGAGTGCTGAGCGCGGTACTGACAGTTGTGTTCCTTGGCCTGGCCGCGGCAGGCTGCGGCGGTGGAGGCGGATCGAAGGAAACGCTGACTGTGTTTAATTATGGCGAGTATATGGACCCGGTGGTCCTGGATATGTTTGAGGAAGAGACCGGAATCGAAGTGAAGTATGAGGAAGCGCTGACGCCGGAGGAAATGTATACTAAGTATATATCTGGCGCCATCGACTATGACCTTCTTTGTACCAGCGACTATATGCTACAGCGGCTGATCGAGGAAGGGGAAGCGCAGGAGATCGACATCAGCGCTATGGAGAACGCGAGAAATATCGGGGATAAATATTGGGAATTCTCCAAGGCCTTTGACCCGGAGAACAAGTATACGGTTCCTTATTTCTGGGGAACACTTGGAATCCTGTATGACACCACCAAGGTGGATGCGCCGGTGGACAGCTGGGATGTACTGTTCAATGGAGACTATGCAGGCGAGATCGTTATGCAGAACAGTATGCGGGATACTTATATGGTAGCCCTGAAGTACCTGGGATATTCCATCAACACCGAAAACGAGGCTGAGATCCGGGAGGCCCAGGATCTTCTGGTGAAACAAAAACCGGACGTGCAGGCGTACTTGGTAGACGAGGCCAGAGATGAAGTGGTGGCGGGAAACGCTACCATGGCAGTCGTATATTCAGGGGAAGCGTATCTTGGCAATCAGTACAATGAAGACTTGGCTTATGTGATTCCCAAAGAGGGATCCAATGTATGGCTGGATTCCTGGTGCGTGACCAAGCGCTGTGAGAATGTGGACGCGGCCCAGCAGTTCCTGGATTTCCTGTGCAGGGAAGACGTGGCCAAGATCAATTTCGAGTATATTTATTATTCCACACCAAATGACGCGGTCATCGAGAGCCTGAGTGAGGAAGAGAGAGCGGATGAGGCTCTGGTGCCGGCGGACGACGCGACAGAGAACTGTGAGGTCTGTGTGCAGACGTCACCGGAGATCACAGAGCTGATGAATGAACTGTGGAAGGAATTGAAGGCAGACTAGGTTCTTGGAGAAACGCATGAGTTACCAGATTTTAAAAGGGGAAAATATGGGGAGGGATTTTCTCCCCAAAATCATGGAGATCGACCGGATCTGTTATGAAGCAGAGTATGTAGGGGAGCTGTCCAAGATGGAAGCCCGGTACGACCGGAATCCCAGAAGCTTTGTCTGTGTGATGGATGGAGAGACTCCGGCCGGGTATATCAATTTTTTCCCGGTGGGAGGCGCACTGTGGGATGAGATCGTGGAGACCGGCATGACGATCCGGGACGACGACATCCTGCCGGAAGAGCTGGCGGATTACAGCCGGGATGGGGAGAATCATATTTTTATCATCTCTGTGGCGGTCCTGCCCGAGTATCGGAAGGACAAAGAGACCATTATCACGTTGACGGATGGATTTGTAGATTACTTAAATGAGCTGGAGGCGGAAGGGTTCCAGATCGGCGCGCTGGCGGGGACAGCCGTGTCAGAGGGCGGCCAGAAATTCCTGAGAAGCCGGATGTTCCGGCTCTACCGGGAGATCGAGGACGGCAATCGGGTGTATCTGTGCGACGGTCCTTATCTGCGGAAGCTTTTGAAGAAGGATCTCTATTTTAAGACCCATAAGGAGGATGTATATCTTTTCCTCCCCTATGCGGATAACGTGAAAAACACCAGGATCCAGAAGCTTCTGGGCCCGGAAGGATCGGCAAAAGAAATGCCGGAAGTGGCCGAATGGTTGTTGAACGCGCTGGATGACTGTCTGTATTATGAATATGAAAATGATCTGGCAAGTGAGCTGAAACGAAGATATGTGGGAGAGTTCCAGCTCCTTCACACACTGGATGAGTACGAGGACCAGGAAGATCCCGGGCTTAAGCCCTGTATCGTGGGTGAGGAGAAGGTCTATCTCTCTCTGTTTGCGCACCCGGACTCTCATATGTATGTGGTGATGCTGTTTATCCCGGACTGCCGCTATTCCACGTCCCAGCTGGAGGACCAGCTAAGCCATGGGTATCTGAAGATCCGTCGGCCGCGGGACATGGATGAGAAAGGCTTTTACCAGTATCAGGATCTGAATGGTTTCCTGAAGAAAGAATATGGACTGATCCCCTGCGGAAGAGGGAAAAGCCTGCTGTGCATGTCGGACAAGCCAAAGAATGAAGGAGAATTCTACAACATCCTGACCTCTGAGGCTTATAACAGCATGCATCAGGATTTCCATATCAGTTATCGGGAATTGCAGGACCGGGCAGAGCAGGACCGGGCGATCTATGATTACTATGAGGCGTACATGACGGAAGATGTGGTTGCCATGATCCTGAAGAAATATGAGATATTCTCGCAGAGAGAGCGGATCGAGTTGACAGCTACCTATGTGTTTATCGCGGAGCTGGTAATCTTCCAGAATACAGCTTTGAATAAGATGAATATCAAAGTATCCAACGCCCTAGCCAATGAAGGAGACGTTTCCTATCAGTATATCAGCCGGCTTTATCGTGACTACGCCAAGACGGTCAAGTTCTGGCAGAGCCAGAATTTCCGCTATTACGGGACACAGCGGGAGGCGGACCAGATCCGGGAAGCCTTTGGCAATGAAGAGCTGCGGAGAAACTATTATGAACAGCAGGATTTCCTGGAACACATCGTGGATATCAAGAATGCCCAGGTGGAGCGTAAAAACGGGCTGATCATCAATATTGTGGCCATCATTCTTGCCATCCTGCAGGTGCAGGGATATGTGGTGGATCTTCTGAGCCGTTTTTACGAGAGCTTCGGCATTCCGGTAGAATCGGCTTCCAGCACCTTTGATGTGATGGTGCTGGGCGGAGGCGGACTGATCTTCCTGGTATGGTATATCCTGTACCGGAAGCATTTCCATGTACGGAAGAAACGGCTGACGGAGATCGCCGGGAGAAAGGACCAATAATGGAGAATAAAGAAGGATATCTTTGGAATCGAAAATGGTTGTGGATCTTGATCCTGATGGGAGTATCCCTGTTCCTGTCCTATTTGAAGCCGCTGAGACTGGAAGAAGGCGGAGAGGTGACCTACTTAAGTATGCTGGTGATCTATCTGGTGGGGTATTTCTATGGAGGCTGGACCGGTGTGGCGGCGGCTTTTGCGTATGGCGCGATGAAATATTTCCTGGATTATCCGTTGATCGTAAATGTGCCGGAACTGTGGGATTACATCCTGGGGTATGGGCTTCTTGGCTTCGGCGGTTTTCTGGCGGATAAAAAGCACGGGCTTCAGAAAGGATATCTGCTGGCGGTTCTCTTAAGGTATATTGAGAGTGTATGGAACTGTATCTGGTTCTACTATATGTATAATGAATCAGTGGCGGCGAACATTCAGTACGGACTGGTCTACTGCATCGGATATATCGGGGCTGAAGGGATCATTACACTGATCGTCTTGTGCATCCCGCCGGTGAAGGAGGCGATCGAATACTTGAAATACGTAGCCAACCATGAATACGAGAACGATCTGGATACGTTCTGAGTTACAAGTCACACCCGGCCAGAATCAGAAGGAACTCTGGAACCGTTCGGAAACTGCCAGTATTTTTTCTTGACATCCGGCAATCTTATGTTACAATAAGGAAAGACTAGAAAAACCGTAAAAGGCTGTGACCGTGTCAGTAGAGACCCGTTTTCCAAAAGAGAGAGGAAATCATTGGCTGGAAGTTTCCTTTAGGTTCAGGCGGTGATCGAATTTCCCACGTAAGCCGCGCTTTTGAAACGAAAGAAGTAGGAAGCGACGCGCGATGCACGTTACGCATAGAATGAGTGTCTGTACAGGAATTGTACAGGAATCAGGGTGGTACCGCGGGTAATGACCTCGTCCCTTTTCAGGGATGAGGTTTTTTTGCGCGATACGCCCGGCAAGCGTGTGCCGTGCCCCAGGGCATCTTCTCGCCTTAACGGGCTCACCTTATGCTTGCGCGAGCGGACATTCGCCTTACAGTTATTTTTGAAAAAGTAGTAGAAAGGGAGAAGAAAATGAAGGAAAAATTGCAGAACATTAGGGAAGAGGCGCTGAAAGCGATCCAGACGGCGGACGTGCCGGAGAGACTGAATGATGTGCGGGTAAAGTTCCTTGGGAAGAAAGGGGAACTGACCGCCGTTTTGAAAAGTATGAAAGATGTGGCGGCAGAGGATCGTCCCAAAATCGGCCAGATGGTAAACGAGGCCAGAGCGGAGATCGAAGCCGCCCTGGAAGAGAGTAAGAAGAAGATGGAACGGGCGATCCGGGAAGAGAAGATGAAACAAGAAGTGATCGATGTGACTCTTCCGGCCAAGAAAAATATGGTAGGGCACCGTCATCCCAACACGATCGCGCTGGAGGAAGTAGAGAGGATCTTCGTAGGTATGGGCTACGAAGTGGTAGAAGGACCAGAAGTAGAATACGACCTCTACAACTTTGAGAAATTGAATATCCCGGATGGTCATCCGGCTAAGGACGAACAGGATACCTTCTATGTTAACAAAGACATCGTGCTGCGGACCCAGACCTCGTCAGTCCAGGCAAGGATCA
The DNA here is from genome assembly GCA_019114065.1 of Candidatus Dorea gallistercoris. GTDB lineage: Bacteria > Bacillota > Clostridia > Lachnospirales > Lachnospiraceae > Massilistercora > Massilistercora gallistercoris. Next base: position 6,513 of record DXGF01000146.1, on the reverse strand, counting down.
TGGAACAGAGCAGGCCGCCAATCCGAGTGATCTCACCAGGACGGGTATTCCGTTCCGACGAAGTGGACGCGACCCATTCCCCCTCCTTCCATCAGATTGAGGGCCTTGTGGTAGACAAAAACATTTCCTTCGCCGACCTGAAAGGGACGCTGGAAGTATTTGCCAAAGAATTATTCGGACCAGAGACCAAGACCAAATTCCGGCCCCACCATTTCCCATTTACCGAGCCAAGCGCGGAAGTAGACGTCAGCTGCTTCAAGTGCGGCGGCAAAGGCTGTCGGTTCTGTAAAGGCACCGGCTGGATCGAGATCCTTGGCTGCGGAGTCGTCCACCCTCACGTGCTGGAAATGTGTGGAATCGATCCGGAAGAGTACAGCGGATTTGCCTTTGGCGTAGGCCTGGAGCGGATTGCGCTGCTGAAATACGAGATCGACGACATGCGGCTTCTGTACGAAAATGATATCCGGTTTTTGAAACAATTCTAATTGGGTACACCCCAAATTCCAAAAAGGTACAGGGCAAAAGTCAATTGGGGACGTAGCCCTTAGAAGGTTTACTACGTCCCCAATTGGAAAAGAAAGGAGAACAAAATGAATACATCATTATCATGGATAAAGGCTTATGTTCCGGATCTTGACGTGACTGCGCAGGAGTACACGGACGCAATGACGCTGTCTGGAACGAAGGTGGAGGGCTATGAGGCTCTAGATGCGGATTTGGACAAGATCGTGGTAGGACAGATCGACAAGATCGAGAAGCATCCGGATGCGGATAAACTGATCATCTGCCAGGTGAATATTGGCGCGGAAACGATCCAGATCGTTACGGGGGCGCCCAACGTGCATGAGGGCGACAAGGTTCCGGTCGTCTTGGAGGGCGGCCGGGTGGCCGGCGGCCATGAACCGGGAAGCCGGGTGCCGGGCGGTATCAAGATCAAGAAGGGCAAATTAAGAGGTGTGGAGAGTTTTGGCATGATGTGTTCCATCGAGGAACTGGGTTCCAGCCGGGAGATGTACCCAGAGGCGCCGGAAGAAGGGATCTATATTTTCCCGGAAGACACACCGGTGGGGGCCAACGCGGTGGAAGTGCTGGGCTTAAACGATGTGGTGTTTGAATATGAGGTGACATCCAACCGGGTGGACTGCTTTAGCGTGGTAGGCCTCGCAAGAGAAGCGGCGGCCACCTTCCGCAAGGAGTTTCATCCGCCGGTAGTGACGAAGACCGGGAATGACGAGGACGTGAATGACTATATCAAGATCACCGTTAAGAATTCAGAACTGTGCCCCAGATACTGCGCCAGAGTAGTGAAGAATATCAAGATCGGGCCTTCCCCAGAGTGGATGAAGAGAAGGCTGGCTTCTGTGGGCATCCGTTCCATCAATAACCTGGTAGACATTACCAACTATGTGATGGAAGAATACGGACAGCCTATGCACGCCTATGACCTGGAAACCATCGCCGGCCGTGAGATCGTAGTGAAAACAGCGGAAAATGGAGAAAAATTTACCACCCTGGATGGCCAGGAGCGGGAAATGGACGAATCGGTGCTGATGATCTGCGACGGTGAGAAAGCCATTGGCATCGCGGGGATCATGGGCGGCGAGAACTCAATGATCACGGACGATGTGAAAACCATGCTGTTTGAGGCGGCCTGCTTCGATGGCACCAATATCCGCAGATCCAGCAAAAAGATCGGCCTGCGGACCGATGCTTCCAGCAAATTTGAAAAGGGTCTGGATCCCAATAACGCCCAGGCAGCCATTGACCGGGCATGTCAGCTGGTAGAAGAGCTGGACGCCGGCGAAGTGGTAGGCGGGATGGCGGATGTATACGCGGCGGAAAGAAAACCGATCCGGATTCCATTTGACGGGGAAGCCATCAACCGGCTGCTTGGCACGGAAATCCCAGAGACAGATATGCTTGCTTATTTTGCTAAGATCGATCTGGAATATGATGAGGCAGCCCGTGAAGTGATCGTGCCTACCTTCCGGCAGGACCTGCTGCGCATGGCGGATCTGGCAGAAGAAGTGGCCAGATTCTATGGATATGACAATATTCCCACCACACTGCCGTCTGGAGAATCCACCATGGGAAAACTGTCCTTCAAACTCCGTGTAGAGCAGGTAACCCGTGAGATCGCGGAATTCTGTGGTTTCAGCCAGGGAATGGTCTATTCTTTCGAGAGCCCGAAAGTATTTGATAAGCTGAGGATTCCGGAGGATTCGCCCCTGCGTAAGACGGTAGAGATTCTGAACCCCCTGGGAGAGGACTACAGCGTGATGCGCACCACCTCACTGAATGGGATTTTAACCTCCCTGGCTACTAACTATAACCGGAGAAATAAAGATGTACGCCTGTACGAACTTGGAAATATCTACCTCCCGAAGGCGCTGCCTCTTACCGAGCTCCCGGAGGAACGGATGCAGCTCACCCTGGGTATGTACGGGGAAGGAGACTTCTTCAGCATGAAAGGCGTTGTGGAAGAATTCTTCGATAAAGTGGGATTGACTGGAAAGAAAACATACGATCCCAATGGGGCAAGACCCCATCTTCATCCGGGCCGTCAGGCAGACATTTACTATGACGGCACTTTGATGGGATATTTAGGGGAGGTCCACCCGGATGTGGCCCACACTTATGGAATCGGGACCAAAGCTTATGTGGCGGTGATCGATATGCCGGAAGTGACAGCGAAAGCCTCCTTCGACCGGAAGTATAAAGGAATCGCCCGCTTCCCGGCAGTGACCCGCGATATCAGTATGGTAATGCCCCGCAAGATCCTGGCGGGACAGGTGGAAGAGATCATCGAGAAAAAAGGCGGCGCCTATCTGGAGAGCTACCATCTGTTCGACCTGTATGAAGGAGCCCAGATCAAAGCAGGCTATAAGTCGCTGGCTTACTCCATCGTATTCCGGGCGAAGGACAAGACCCTAGAGGATGCGGAAGTGACAGAAGCGATGGAACGGATCTTAAAAGCCTTGGAAGGACTTGGAATCGAACTGCGTAAATAACATGTATACAAAAGGAGAAAAAACTATGAAGACGAAACAGATCATTGGCCTGGCGGTGGCCGGAATCTTGTTTATCGCCATCGGTGTCACCAGCGTGCTGACCAATTCTCTGTCTCAGAGACTTTTGGATCAGAGCGTGGGAAGTATGCTTACTGGAAACCTTGAGTTCAACGCGCCAATGAGCGATTATATCGCGGTGGTGAAGGTGGAGGGGACGATCCAGCAGCAGACAGAAGCTGCCAGCCTTTTTGCCATAACAGAGGGATACCAGCACACCACCACCATGGAGTATATCGACCGGTTGATGAAAGATTCAAACAATAAAGGAATCCTGCTCTATGTGGACTCCCCCGGCGGGACAGTCTATGAATCGGAGGAATTATATCTGAAACTGATGGAGTACAAAGAGACCACTGGCCGCCCTATCTGGGATTACATGAGCCATTATGCCGCATCCGGCGGCTACATGACTTCTGTGGCGGCGGATAAGATTTATGCCAACCCCAATACGGTGACAGGATCTATCGGTGTGATCATGTCCGGCTATGATCTGACAGGACTTTATGAGAAATTAGGGATCCGTTATATCAGCATCACCAGCGGAGAGAATAAAGACAGCTCTCAGTTGACAGAGGACCAGATCGCGATCTATCAGGAGCAGGTGGATGAGTATTATTCTCGGTTTGTGGAGATCGTGTCTGAAGGCCGGGGCATGTCGGTAGATGCGGTGCGAACTCTTGCGGACGGCAGGACTTATACGGCTAAGCAGGCCCTGGAAAACGGTCTGGTCGATGAGATCGCGCTGTACGAAGATATGAAAGAGGCCATGAGTGAGGAACTGGGAGTGGACGAGTTCTATGAACTGGAGAGTACCACCGATATGCTGGCTTCCCTGTTTGCAAAGGCAGAGGAACTGGTGCCGAAATCAGAGGCTCAGGTACTGACCGAGGCCGCAGAAGAGATGGAAAGCGGGGTGCCCATGTACTATGCAGAACAATTACAATGATCAGGAACTGACCTATGCCGGATTCTGGGTACGTCTGGCCGCTTACTGTATTGACAGCATCGTGGTATTCCTGGCGCTTTTGGCGGTCAGATTGTTCCTGTCAGGATTCGCATCCCTGCTGGAAGGGACGCCTCTTGGAGGACCAGTCATTTTTCAATATACCCTGACGGATATCCTTCTCTATGTCTTCCAGGTGCTCTATTTCATCCTGTGTACCTGGCTGACTGGGACCACCCTGGGGAAAAAGGTTATGAACCTGCGGGTGGTCAGCGCCCAGGAGGGAGGAAGTCTCAGGCTTCTGGACGTGGTATACCGGGAAACAGTGGGCCGGTTCTTGTGCGGCCTTTCCGTAGGGATTGGATATATGGTGGCAGGATGGGATGGACAAAAGAGAGGATTTCATGATATGCTTTGTGATACAAGAGTTGTCTACGCAAAGCGGATCAAAGTCTATCCTGTATACCAGGCGCCGCCCCAGGGAATGAACCCGATGTCGGGGAATGGCCCGGTGCCGCCCCAGGGAATGAATCCGATGTCGGGGAATGGCCCGGTGCCGCCCCAGGGAATGAACCCGATGCCGGGAACTCCCGACAGCCCGGCACCTGCGGCAGAAGCGCCCGGGGAGCAGAAGGAAGGGACGTTAGATACATGAAACGACAGGATTTTTATTATGAACTGCCCCAGGAACTGATCGCTCAGGACCCGTTGGAAGATCGCTCCAGCTCCAGGCTTCTTGTGTTAAATAAGAAGTCTGGGGCTGTTTCCCATCATGGATTTAAGGAGATCGCGGATTATCTGGAGGAAGGGGACTGCCTGGTGATCAATGACACGAAGGTGATCCCGGCCCGGCTGATCGGGGCAAAGGAAGGAACCGGCGCCAAGATCGAGATCCTTCTTCTGAAGCGGAAGGAAAACAACATATGGGAGACCTTGGTAAAACCGGGGAAAAAGGCCAAACGGGGCGCAAGGATCAGTTTTGGAGCCGGCCTTCTCACAGGAGAGGTTGTGGATATCGTGGAGGAGGGCAATCGTTTGATCCAGTTTACTTATGACGGGATTTTTGAGGAAATCCTGGATCAGCTGGGCCAGATGCCGCTGCCCCCTTATATCACGCATCAATTGAAGGACAAGGACCGGTACAATACGGTCTACGCAGAACACTCCGGATCTGCCGCCGCGCCCACCGCCGGTCTTCATTTTACGCCGGAACTGCTGGAGAAGATTGAAAAGAAAGGCGTTGGGATCGCCCATGTGACTCTTCATGTGGGACTTGGCACCTTCCGTCCGGTGAAAGTGGAAGAGATCACAGACCACCATATGCATTCCGAGTTCTATCAGATCGAGGAAGACGCGGCCCGGAAGATCAACCAGGCAAAGGAGAGTGGCCACAGGGTGATCTGTGTTGGGACCACCAGTTGCAGGACCATAGAGTCTGCGGCGGATGAGAGAGGCTGCTTGAAAGGCGGGAGCGGCTGGACAGATATTTTCATCTATCCAGGCTATCAATTCCGGGTTCTGGATGGACTGATCACCAATTTTCATCTTCCAGAATCCACGCTGATCATGCTGGTATCGGCTCTCGCGGGGAGAGAGCAGGTGCTGGCGGCTTATGAAGAAGCAGTGCGGGAGAGGTACAGATTCTTCTCTTTTGGGGACGCTATGCTGATCATTTGAAACCGGAGAACGGGATTCTTCGGGTGTGGAGCCACACTTTTAGCCGCCCCCATACCCGCATAGAAGACAGGAGGAAATCACATGCAAGAGATTAAGAAACCGAAAAAACCGATTTACTATTACTAAGGGATCGTCATGCTGGCTCTTCTGCTGTTCAACTTTCTGCTCATGCCCTGGGCGGCCCAGCGCTCTGTGGAGGAAGTGGGCTACAATCAGTTTATGGACATGACCGAAGACCATGAGATTGGCAGAGTTGAGATCGAGGAAAATCAGATCCTGTTCACCGACAAAGATGAGGAGCATGTCTATAAGACCGGCGTCATGGAAGATCCGGAACTGGTGGACCGGCTCCATGAAGCGGATGTAGAGTTTACCAGTGAGATCATCGAGCAGATGTCGCCGTTGACCAGTTTTCTGCTGTCCTGGGTCCTTCCTATTGTGATCTTTATCGCGCTTGGTCAGTATATGTCTAGTAGATTGATGAAAAACGCGGGCGGAAAGAATTCTATGATGTTTGGTATGGGAAAATCCAATGCCAAGATCTATGTGAAGTCTTCGGACGGAATCAAATTTTCCGATGTGGCGGGAGAGGATGAGGCAAAGGAAAATCTGTCGGAGATCGTAGAATACCTGCACGACCCCAAGAAATATAAGGAGATCGGAGCGTCTATGCCCAAGGGAATCCTGCTGGTAGGCCCTTCCGGAACCGGGAGACGATGCTGGCCAAAGCCGTGGCAGGAGAAGCGAATGTGCCGTTTTTCTCTATCTGTAAGAATAGCGTTCTTTTTCTGATATCCCGCGATCACCGTCTCTATACTCTCT
>DXGF01000020.1 GCA_019114065.1 Candidatus Dorea gallistercoris | reverse complement strand
AAGAAAGTCTGCGGCAGATCCTGTCACTGGACCCAAGGCCGGGATATCAGAAGGACCCACAGCGGATTTATGGTCTGGAATACGCGGGAATGGAAGTCCGGTTCCAGGTGGAGGGAGAAATCCTTACCGTCTGTCAGATATGCCGGGCGCAAACAGGGACACAGCATGAGAAACAGTAGAAGTAAAGGGGAGAAGTTATGGAATTTATCAAAGCAAAGATGGAACATGTGGACAGCATGTGTGAGATCATGGAGGACGCCAAGCGTCAGCTTCGCAAGCTTGGTCTGGATCAATGGCAGAAAGGCTACCCCTCCAGGGAGGTCTGGATCCAGGATGCCAAAGAGGGCTGTACTTACCTGGCGGTGGAGGAAGGAAAGATCCTTGGGATCTTCGCGTTCCAGGACACGCAGGACCCTTCCTATGATGTGATCGATGGGGCGTGGCTGACGGACGGCCCTTACGCTTCCATGCATCGGGTGTGCGTGGCAGATGAAAGCAAAGGCAGGGGAGTGGCAGGGAAAATGTTTGCTTATGGATTTGAGCTGGCGGCCAAAGCAGGTTTCCATTCCGTTCGGATCGATACTCATCCGGGGAATCTGCCGATGCAAAGAGCTCTTGCCAAAGCAGGATTTGTGCCTTGCGGAAAGATCCATCTGTCCGGCGGATGTGAGGACGGAGATCTGAGGCTGGCTTATGAAAAACAGTTTTCCTAAGGAGGATTACTATGGGAGCAGCAGAGTATGAGAAAGCTTATAAACTGGGGAAGAAAGAGTACCAGCATCGAATGATGAAAGGGCTTCTGCCCACGTTAAAGGTTCTGGATGAGATCCTTCCCACAAAGGGAACCTTCAAGGAAATGCCGTTAGGCGTGGTCCAGATTCCGATGAAACAGATCGTAGGGACCAAGACCGGCGGAAGGAGCAGCGCCTTCGCGGCCAATTTCATGCCGATTCTGCGGGAAAATACAGAATTTGCCCATAAATGGTCTTACCTTAGCACTGCCCATGAGAACGAGGGGATCCGGGACCCGATCAAAGCCTATGAATACATGAATGAATTTTATGTAGAAGAGGGAAATAAGCGGGTCAGTGTCATGAAATACTATGGTGTGGTCTCCGTTCCCGGTTCTGTGACACGGATCATTCCCAAGCGGACAGATGAAAAGGAAAATAAGATTTATTATGAGTTTCTGGACTTCTATGAGCTTTCTAAGATCAACTATATCTGGTTCAGCAAGGTAGGGAGCTTCCCCAAATTGCAGAAAGCGGTAGGAAAAGGAGCCGGGGAAGTTTGGGATGAGGAAGAAAAGCTGAATTTCAGTTCGCTGTATTCCCGCTTTGAGATGGAGTATGAGGCAAAAGGGGGAGAGAAGCTTTCGATCACCACAGGAGACGCGTTTCTTGCCCTGCTGTCCCTTTATGATTATGAAACCTTGTCGGATATGACCACCAGTGAGCTGCGCAGACGGATCAGCAAGAGTTGGGAGGAATTTGAACTGCTGGAGGAAGAACAGAGGATCGATCTGAAGATGAACCCGAGCAGCGAGAAGAAGCCGATCTTAAGCCGTCTCTTCTCCCCTGGGACCCAGAAGCAGAAGATCGCGTTCCTGTATGAGAAGACGCCGGGAACCTCAGCCTGGACTTATGCCCATGAGCTGGGGAGACTTCATCTGGAACAGACATTCCCGGAAGAAGTCCAGACGATAGCCTACTCCGGGATCACAAAAGAGACCGCGGACAATGCGTTAAAAGACGCGATTTCCAAAGGCTGTAACCTGATCTTTACAACGACGCCGGCTTTCATCCAGGCCAGCGTGAAGGCGGCCATCGACGCGCCGGAGGTACGGATCGTAAACTGTTCTTTGAATACTTCCCACAGGTATATCCGTACGTATTATTCCCGGATGTATGAGGCGAAATTCCTGATGGGCGCCATCGCGGGCGCTATGGCGGAGAACGACCGGCTGGCCTATCTTGCCGACTACCCCATCTATGGAGAGATCGCCAATATCAACGCCTTCGCGCTGGGGGCGAAGATGATAAACCCACGGGTCAAGGTGTATCTGGAGTGGTCCACAAAGAAGGATCACAACGCCTACGACCGGATCCGGGATATCTGGGTAGACTGTGTGTCTGGGAAGGATATGGTCATCCCGGAGGAATCTTCCCGGTATTTCGGACTGTACCGGCTGGAAGGGGACTACCCGAGAAGCCTGGCTATGCCTCTGTGGCATTGGGGAAAATTCTATGAGCAGATGATCCGCAAGATCATGGACGGTACCTGGAAATACGACGACAAGACTTCTTCTATAAAGGCGATCAATTACTGGTGGGGGATGTCCTCTGGAGTGGTAGACATCATCTGCTCCCAGAATCTTCCACTGGAGACAAAGAAACTGACGGAGCTTCTGAAACATGCCATCAGTTCCGGGCAGTTCCATCCTTTCTCCGGGATCTTATACTCTCAGACCGGGCAGGTGCAGGACGAAGCCTGGAAATCTCTGTCCGCCGAAGAGATCATCACCATGGACTGGCTGGCGGACAATGTCATCGGATCGATCCCCGCGGAGGATGAATTGATAGACAGGGCCAAGGCGGTGGTGGCAGAACAGGGAGTAAGGAATTTATGAGAATACTTGCGATCGCGGATGAAGAATCCGCGTATCTGTGGGATCATTTTGAAAAAAGCAAGCTGGAAGGGATAGATCTCATTATCTCCTGCGGGGACCTGGATCCCCACTATCTGTCCTTTCTGGCTACCTTTACGTCCGTGCCGGTTCTTTATGTCCACGGAAACCACGATGAAAATTATGGGGAAACTCCGCCAGACGGATGTATCTGTATCGATGGAAAGATTTTTGTCTATCAGGGGGTCCGCATCCTGGGACTGGGCGGGTCCATGCGGTATAAAAACGGGAGGTATCAGTATACAGAGTGGGGTATGAGGAACAGAGTAAGAAAGCTGTGGTTCCAGCTCCTGCGCAGAAGAGGGTTTGACATACTGGTCACCCACGCGCCCGCCTATCAGCTAAATGACGGGAGGGACCTTCCACACCAGGGCTTTCAGGTGTTTCTGTCTCTGATCGAGAAATATAAGCCTCGGTTTTTTATCCATGGGCATGTACACATGTCTTATGGAAGGCGGCATAAGCGATATGATAAATATCAGGATACCCATGTGATCAATGCTTATGAACGCTGTGTGTTTGACTATGAGGACGAGAACCTCATGGAACATGTCCGATGAAGGAGGGGAAGATATGAACTGGAATCTGTTTTGGAGTCTGTGGTGTCTGGCCTATGCCATTGCCATCTGGATCTGTGGCTGGGCATTCTGCTTTCGGAAACTGGGAATAGAGAAACGCTGTCGTATGCGCACGACAGGACGAGTGATCCGCTACTCGGCCATTAAGCAGGGTGGGGTCAACATCCCCCTGGTAGAATATGTGGTGGAGAGCAGGACATACAAGATCGCGGGTCCCAGATTCCGCAGCGTTGTCACAACCACGATCGCTTCTCCCCGCCAGCCGGTCACGGTAAGATACGAGACGAATCTGACGACACGGGAGGAACTTCCCAAAAGCCTGCGGATCAAGAAATACAAGAACATCATCGCAAGTGTGGGCGTATCGCCTCTTGATCAGTTATATCCGGTGGGATCGCCGGCGGAGGTGTATTATAACCCTGATCGGCCCAAGGAGGCTTTTGTCCAGCGGTTTGAAGGGGTAAGCCCCATTCTTATGGTACTTTTTATCGTCTTTGGCGTTCTGACAACGGCTCTTGCGCTGGGAATCCTGCTGGGGCCGGAGATTGTGATGAAATAGATATCAAACGCCGGATTTAGAGATATTGCTGCGCTTATTCGAGGAGGCCGTACCAGAGCCGGAGACTTTATAGGGTTTTACAGAATGAAAATCGTCGCTTAGTAACAGGCGGCGACTTTTTTATGTCCTTGCCTGTGGCGTGGCAGTGGGATTTGATTTTCTGCTCCGCTCGCATTTGGGGACATTAGGCGCGTTCCCCTTTCTGCCGGCAGGCACACGCTGTCTATCGTTTTAAGACAAAAAATAAAAGAGAAGAATTCTCAAAAAACTAGTTGACATATACCCCATTAGGGTATATAATCATCCATGAAATGAGGTGAAGAACATGGGAGATACAAAAGAAACCAAAGACTGCTGTCACCGGACCAAAGAACGGACAGAGAAGGAATACAAAGATCTGCTGAACCGGCTGAGCCGGATCGAAGGGCAGGTACGAGGGATCAAGAAAATGGTGGAGCAGGACGCCTACTGCCCGGAGATCCTGATCCAGGTGTCCGCGGCTAACGCGGCGCTGAACAGTTTTACGAAGGTACTCCTGGCAAATCATATCCGAACCTGTGTGGCGGAGGATATCCGGGAAGGCAAAGAAGAAACCATCGATGAACTAGTGACAGTTCTGCAGAAACTAATGAAGTAAATGATGCCAGGGTCAAAAGGTACTTTTGGCCTCAACATCAACAGTTAGAAAGAAGGTGCAAAGCCAATGAAGCAATATACAGTAACCGGTATGAGCTGCGCCGCCTGCAGTGCCAGAGTAGAGAAAGCGGTCTCTAAGCTGGATGGCGTGGAATCCTGTTCTGTCAGCCTTCTGACCAACTCCATGGGTGTGGAGGGGACCGCGTCTCCGGCGGCGATCATCGAGGCTGTGGAGGAAGCGGGCTATGGAGCGGCAGAGAAAGGAGCCGAATCCCAGGTGGGGGAAGGGAAAGCGGCAGCCCAGGAGGAAATGCTGAAGGATAAGGAGACCCCGGTGTTAAAGCGCCGGCTGATCGCTTCCCTCTGCTTTCTGGTGCCGCTGATGTATTTCTCTATGGGCCATATGATGTGGAACTGGCCTCTGCCGGAGGCGCTGGCCCAGAATCATGTGGCGGTGGGATTGATCCAGCTTCTATTGACCACCGTTGTCATGGTCATCAACCAGAAGTTTTTCATCAGCGGATTCAAAAGCCTGTGGCACCGGGCCCCGAATATGGATACGCTGGTGGCGCTGGGAGCGGGAGCCTCCTATGGCTATAGCCTGTACGCGCTTTTCGCCATGACAGACGCCCAGATGAGAGGCGACATGGAGGCAGTCATGTCCTTCATGCATGAATTTTATTTTGAGTCGGCGGCCATGATCCTGACACTGATCACCGTAGGAAAGATGCTGGAAGCCCGCTCGAAAGGACGGACCACCGACGCGCTGAAAAGCCTGATGAGGCTGGCGCCAAAGACGGCCAATGTCCTTCGGGATGGAGTGGAGGTCCAGGTCTCTGTGGATCAGGTCCGCAAAGGAGATGTCTTTGTGGTAAGACCGGGAGAAAACATTCCGGTGGACGGCGTAGTGCTGGAAGGGATCAGCGCGGTCAACGAGTCGGCCCTGACCGGGGAGAGTATCCCCGTGGACAAGGAAGCGGGAGATCCGGTGTCCGCGGCCACACTGAATCAGTCGGGATTTCTGAAATGTGAGGCCTCCCGTGTGGGAGAGGACACGACCCTGTCCCGGATCATCCAGATGGTCAGTGACGCCGCGGCCACCAAAGCGCCGATCGCCAAGGTGGCAGACCGGGTATCCGGTGTATTTGTGCCAGTGGTGATCGTTATTGCGGCAGTGACCATCCTGGTATGGATGCTGGCAGGCCAGACGATTGGATTCGCCCTGGCCCGGGGAATCTCTGTGTTGGTGATCAGTTGTCCCTGCGCTCTTGGGCTTGCCACCCCGGTGGCGATCATGGTAGGCAACGGAATGGGAGCCAAGAACGGGATTCTGTTCAAGACGGCGGTATCTCTGGAAGAGACCGGGAAAATGCAGATCATAGCCCTGGATAAGACAGGGACCATCACCAGCGGGGAGCCGAAGGTGACGGATCTTATACCAGCGAAAGAAGTCACCGAAGAAGAGCTGCTTACCATGGCATATCATTTGGAAGAAAAGAGTGAACATCCTCTGGCCCGCGCGGTGATCGCCCGGGCGGAAGAGCTGGGACTTCCAGAGCAGATCGCCCGGCAGGAAGGCGCGCCAGAGCTTGCGGAATTCCAGGCGGTGGCGGGCAATGGCCTGTCCGGCCGGCTGGGCGGAGATCTGTTGGTGGGCGGGAACCTGAAATTCATCCAGGAGAACGCTCAGGTGCCGGAATCCATGCGTCGGCAGGCAGAAGGTCTGGCAGAGGAAGGAAAGACACCGTTATTCTTCAGCAGAAACGGTCAGCTTACCGGGATCATCGCCGTGGCGGATGTGATCAAGGAAGACAGCCCCCAGGCGGTCAAAGAACTGCAGAATATGGGCATCCATGTGGTGATGCTCACCGGCGACAATGAGCGGACCGCCAAGGCGATCGGCAGACAGGCAGGAGTGGACGAAGTGATCGCGGGCGTACTGCCAGACGGGAAAGAAAGTGTCATCCGGGCGCTGAAGAAGAAGGGGAAGGTGGCCATGGTGGGAGACGGCATCAACGATGCGCCGGCCCTCACCAGAGCAGACATGGGGATCGCCATTGGGGCGGGTACGGATATTGCCATCGACGCGGCGGACGTGGTGCTGATGAAGAGCCGTTTGAGCGATGTGCCAGCGGCGATCCGGCTGAGCCGGGCCACTTTGAGAAATATCCATGAAAATCTGTTCTGGGCGTTTTTCTACAACGTGATCGGAATCCCTCTGGCGGCAGGAGTGTGGTTCCCGATGTTTGGCCTGACACTAAACCCTATGTTTGGAGCGGCGGCCATGAGCCTTTCCAGTTTCTGTGTTGTGACCAACGCTCTGCGTTTGAACTGGTTTCGGATGCATGACGCGGCAAAAGATAAAAAGATCAAACCAGCTGATATCGCAAAGAAAAAGGAGGAGACAGAAATGAAGAAAACAATGAAGATCGAAGGAATGATGTGCGGCCACTGTGAGGCCACGGTAAAGAAGGCGCTGGAAGCCCTTCCGCAGGTGGATGAGGCAACCGTCAGCCACGAAGCAGGAACCGCGGAAGTGAGCCTGAATGGGGACATTTCCGATGAGGTGCTGAAGAAAACGGTGGAAGACAAAGATTACAAGGTTCTTTCCATCCAGTAGAAAATAGAAGCTCTGCCGTGTTTCTGGTCATATTTTCACGGGAAGACTACTACATTAGTAGTAACCGTAGTATGTGGAGAGTTGCCAATGAAACAAATCGTAAGCCTGCTGCTTTGCCTGACACTGTGGGTACAGCCGGCGCTGGCGGCGGATTTTGACGGAATGATACGGCAGGAGGAAGAAACAAAAGAGACTGAAGAAAAGGCGGACGGCGCAGAAGTGGAATTATCTGCACCGTCCGCATTATTAATGGAAGCTTCCACAGGACAGGTGATCTATGAGAAAAACGCGGATGAACCTATGCCTCCGGCCAGTGTGACGAAGGTCATGACGCTGCTGTTGATCTTTGACGCTCTGGAGGAAGAGAAGATCAGTCTGGAGGATGAAGTGACCACCTCTGAGTATGCGGCGTCCATGGGAGGTTCCCAGGTATTTCTGGAACCGGGGGAAGTGCAGACGGTGGACACGATGATCAAATGCATTGCGGTAGCCAGCGCAAACGATGCCTGTGTAGCCATGGCAGAGTATATCTGTGGAAGCGAAGAGGAATTCGTGTCCCGGATGAACGAGCGGGCGAAAGGGCTGGGGATGGAGCGAACCACCTTCATCAACTGCAACGGACTGGACGCGGAGGGGCATCTGACCACGGCCAGAGATATTGCTCTGATGTCCAGAGAATTGATCACTTCCTATCCCAAGATCCGGGACTACTGTATGATCTGGATGGAAGATATCACCCATACCACGAAGAAAGGGACCTCCACCTTCGGGCTTTCCAATACCAACAAGTTGGTGCGGCACTATGAATACGCCACAGGACTGAAGACCGGCTCCACCAGTGAGGCGGGATTCTGTATCTCCGCCACAGCCAAGAAAGACGGCATGGAACTGATCGGGGTGATCATGGCGGCCAAGACCAGCAAGGAAAGGACCAAAGATGCGGTGGCTCTTCTGAACTATGGATTTGGAAAATGTACCAGATACGCGGAGGAGGAAGCGCCTGAGACAGAAGCTGCAAAGGTACAAAGAGGCGTGGAGGATTCTGTGGCGACCATGCAGAAGGAACCGTTTACATATGTAGATACCTCAGGCGCTGATCTGAGCGCCATCGAGCGAAAGGCAGTATGGGGGAAGAACCTGAAAGCTCCTGTTAAAGAGGGGGATAAGGTGGGGGAGGCAGTCTATACCCTGAATGGAGAAGAGATCGGAAGAGTTGATATCGTGGCGGCGGAATCCGTGGAACCGATAAGCTACCAGAGCGCAGCCAAAGACACGATCGATTGGTTCCTGCTGTAGAAGAGATAGGCTGGGTGCTGCTTGTCTATGAGAAGTATGGATGGAGAGGAGACGGCTCTTGGGCTGCCCTCTCCCCTTTTGTGAGTCTCCTCTTTGGGTGCGGTTGGAAATGTTTTTACCCTTACGTTTTCCGTTTCCAGCCAGCATACTTTCCCTATAACGATCCGGGACGGCTTTGAGTTCAAAGATTCCATCCGTCCCGTAGATATGCTTCCTGTCCTTCCGCATCCTGCGCTATATCGTCCAGAGACTGACAGACTACGCAGAGGAAGTGGAGGAATTCGTTTCAGAGATGTGATGAGGTTATTTTTGAACCGACCCAGAAGTACAGATATCCTCCGCAGAATACGAATATGAACACTTGACTGGCAAGAAGCCCCCAGAGGTATCCCTGGACTCCAAATACAGGGATCAGGAGGAAGACGCTTCCGATGCGCAGGATAAGGCTGGAAGCGTTGATCAGGAAGGACAGGGTAGTCTTACCGATGCCGTTCAGGATACTGATCAGGGTGTTATTGGCATAGAGGAACGGGCAGATCCAGGACAATGTCAGGATAAAGTCTCCCGCCAAAGCGCTGCCAAACAGGAAATTCCCCAGCCATTTGCCGAAACAGAGCAGTGTGACACAACAGACTGACCCCATGAAGACACAGGCATAGACAGATTTCTTGATAATTCCGGACAAGGCCCTGCGGTTGTCTGCCGCCTGGATTTCCGCCACAGTGGGAAGCAGCATGGTGGACAGAGAGTTGGTGATGGCGGAAGGAAAGAGAACACAGGGCAGGGCCATCCCTGTCAATACACCGTAAGCGCTCAGAGCTTCTTTGGTGGACATCCCGTAGATCTGCAGGCGGAGCGGGATGGAGATTGCTTCCACACTCTGCAGGATATTCAGCAGTACCCGGTTGGCGGTAAGGGGAAGAGAAAAGGTCAAAAGTTCCCGGACATATTTAAAAAACGGAAAGGAAAGCGGAAGTGTCCGTTTCTTCCTGGGGGTTTCTTTTAAGATCGCTTTCAGGCAAAAAGCAGAGGAAGCCAGTTCCCCCGCCGCTAACCCGGCAACCGCCACAGAGATTCCAAAGGAGGCTCCGTTCCTTGCGCCTAATTGATAGAGCAGATAGACAGACAAGATCCGCACGGTCTGTTCGATCAGTTGAGAAGACGCGGGAATCCGGGTGGATTTCAGGCCCAGATAGTAACCCACGATGCAGCTATGTACCGCGGCAAACGGGAAAGCATAGGAGAGGATCACAAGCAGGTGGCTGCAGCGAGGTTCCTGTAGGAAAGCGTCCGCGATCCAGCCCGCGAAATTCTGTAAAAACAGAGTGGCACAGCAGGAGGCGGCCAGTGTCAGCAGGAGCCCGGTATATAAAAGATCAAGGGAAGCCTTCTGCTGGCCGGTGGCGGTTTTCCTGGCTACACATCGGGAAAGCGCGGTCTCGATCCCCGCGCAGGTTAGGGAGAAGCACAGAGCGTAGACGGGAAAGACAAGCTGATAGAGACCCACGCCTTCCTCGCCGAATGTGTGGCTTAAAAAGATCCGATAGAAAAATCCCATAAACCGGGTGGCAAAACCGGTCAGGGTAAGAATAAAAGCACCTTTCAGGATGATATGTTTTCTGGACATGAGAGGACCACCTTAAGATCCGTTTCCCAATGGAGACGGGTCTTATTTTGTTGTTACTATTTACAGCTACTCCACCCATATGCGCACTCGTCGCCTCTTCGAGGCTCCAGTCCCGCTCCTTGCGGAGTAAGACTGCTTATGTGGGTGGAGCGACTGCTTCACAGTCCTGCCTCATACAGAGCGACTGATTCTTACGTGCAAGCACGACGCTCCAGTCGCTCTGTATGAGACGGCTGTAAATAGTAACTGTTGTTTTAACATATTCACTAGAAGGTCTTGACAGAACAGAAAATGGGTGGTATTCTACTTCTGTCACAATCCCTAGTGAAATAGTAGGAATTAAAAAGAAGGTGAGGATTTGAAGCTTTCAACGAAAGGTAGATATGGGCTGAGAGCCATCATCGATCTGGCAAGATACAGTGAGACCGAACCGGTGTCCATCAACAGCATTGCCGCCCGCCAGGAGATTTCCGAGCGGTATCTGGAGCAACTGGTAGCTTTGATGAAAAAAGCTGGGCTGGTCAAGAGCATCCGTGGAGCGTCCGGAGGGTACGTGCTGGCGAAGAAGCCGGAAGAGGTGTCGGTGGGAGACGTTCTGCGGGCCCTGGAGGGGAGTCTGGAACCAGTGAAATGCGCGGCCTTTTCTGGAGATGAGGAATGTACGGCGGCCGATGGGTGTGTCACAAAATACGTCTGGCAGAAGATCAATGAGAGCATCCGTCAGACGGTGGATGAGATCCATCTGGACGAGCTGGTGCGGGAGAGCAGAGAATTGAACCCATCCGGCGGATGCGAAAGTCCAAGATGTGGAAATTGACAATCATGAATGGAGGGATAAAATATGGAGAAACGGATTTATCTGGATAACGCGGCGACGACACAGACGGCGCCTGAGGTGGTGGAGGCGATGCTTCCTTATTTCACAGAGAATTATGGGAATCCATCCAGTGTTTATGGGTTTGCTTCCGCGAATAAAGAAGTGCTGGATCAGCAGAGGGATACCATCGCGGGGATCCTGGGCGCAAAGAGCAACGAGATTTATTTTACCGCGGGAGGAACAGAGTCGGACAACTGGGCTCTGAAGGCTGCCGCGGAGGCCTATCAGGGCAAGGGGAATCATATCATTACCACGAAGATCGAGCACCATGCTATCCTGCATTCCGCGGAGTTTTTGGAGAAACACGGATTTGAAGTGACGTATGTGGATGTGGACGAAGATGGTGTGGTAAAAATAGAGGAATTAGAGAAGGCGATCCGGCCGGAGACGATTCTGATCTCAGTGATGTTTGCCAACAATGAGATCGGTACACTGCAGCCTATCAAGGCTATTGGGCAGATCGCCCATGACAGGGGGGTCCTGTTCCACACCGATGCGGTGCAGGCGTTTGGGCATGTGCCGATCCATGTGGATGAGTGTCACATTGATATGCTCAGCGCCAGCGGCCATAAGCTGAACGGGCCAAAGGGCGTAGGCTTCCTCTATATCCGCAAGGGCCTTAAGCTCCGCTCCTTTATCCATGGCGGAAGCCAGGAGAGGAAACGTCGGGCTGGAACGGAGAATGTACCAGGGATCGTGGGGCTTGGAACAGCGGCCCGCCTTGCGGCAGAGACAATGGAAGAGAGGATTTCCAAGGAGACGAAACTCAGGGATCATTTGATCCGGCGGGTGCTGGAAGAGATCCCTTATTGCCGGCTGAATGGGAACCGGACAGAGCGGCTGCCCAACAACGCCAACTTTAGTTTCCAGTTTATCGAGGGAGAGTCCCTGTTGATCATGCTGGACGGGAAAGGCATCTGCGCTTCCAGCGGCTCTGCCTGCACTTCCGGTTCCCTGGATCCGTCCCATGTGCTTCTGGCCATTGGCCTTCCCCATGAGATCGCTCATGGTTCTCTGCGGCTGACTCTCAGCGAGCAGACGACGATGGAGGAACTGGATTATGTGGTGGACAGCTTGAAGGAGATCGTAAAACAGCTTCGAGAAATGTCCCCGCTTTATGAAGATTTTATAAGAAAACAGAAATAAATAGACCAAACAGGAGGAGACTGGTATGTATACAGAGAAAGTTATGGATCATTTTCAGCATCCAAGAAATGTAGGAGAGATCGAGAACGCCAGCGGCGTAGGCACGGTAGGAAACGCAAAATGCGGTGACATCATGCGGATCTATCTGGATGTGGATTCGGATCAGATCATCCGGGATGTAAAGTTTAAAACCTTTGGCTGCGGGGCCGCTGTGGCTACCAGCAGTATGGCGACAGAACTGGTCAAAGGGAAATCCGTGCAGGAAGCCACGAAGGTGACAAACAAAGCGGTGATGGAAGCGCTTGACGGGCTGCCGCCGGTGAAGGTACACTGTTCCCTTCTGGCGGAAGAAGCCATCCATGCGGCGCTGTGGGACTACGCTCAGAAGAGCGGGATCGAGATCGAAGGCTTGGAACAGCCAAAATCGGATATCCACGAGGGAGAAGAAGAGGAAGACGAAGCGTATTAGGACAGAGATTTAGGAAGCAAGGAAGACAGCGAACATGGAGAAGAAAAAAGTAGTGGTAGGAATGTCCGGCGGTGTGGATTCTTCGGTGGCGGCCTGGCTCTTGAAAGAACAGGGATACGATGTGATCGGAGTGACCATGCAGATCTGGCAGGAAGAGCCCGAGGAGATCCAGGAGGAAGAGGGAGGCTGTTGCGGCCTGACCGCTGTGGAGGACGCCAGAAGAGTGGCGGCGGCTCTGGATATTCCCTATTATGTCATGAATTTCAGGAAGGAATTCAAGAAACATGTCATAGACTATTTTGTGGGAGAGTATCTGGAAGGGCGTACGCCCAATCCCTGCATCGCCTGCAACCGGTATGTGAAGTGGGAGGCTCTTCTCCAAAGGAGTATGGCCATCGGAGCAGACTATATCGCCACCGGTCATTACGCCAGGATAGAACAGCTTGCCAATGGAAGACGGGCTCTTCGCACAGCCGTCTCTGGCGGGAAAGACCAGACCTACGCCTTATATAATCTGACCCAGGATCAGCTTAGGCGGACCCTGATGCCGGTGGGAGCCTATGACAAAGATAAGATCCGAAAGATCGCTCAGAAACTGGGGCTGAAAGTGGCAGATAAGCCGGACAGCCAGGATATCTGTTTTGTGCCGGACGGCGATTATGCCTCCTACATCCGGGAACATACAGAGCAGGAAATTCAGCCGGGGAACTTCATCCTTTCTGACGGAACGGTGGTGGGGCGCCATAAAGGCATCATCCACTACACGGTAGGGCAGAGAAAGGGACTGGGCCTCTCCATGGGAATGCCGGTCTTTGTGCTGGAGCTCAGGCCCGGGACCAATGAGATCGTGGTGGGACCGAAAGAGGAATCGCTGACCCGGACTGTCCGGGCAAAACACGTGAACTTTATGGCGCTTCCCGATCTGGAGAAGCCAAGAAGGGTGTGGGCCAAGATCCGCTACAATCACCGGGGAGCCTGGTGCAGCGTGGAGAAGACAGGTGCGGATGAGATCCTCTGCACCTTTGAGGAAGCACAGAGGGCCGTCACGCCAGGACAGGCGGTGGTGCTCTATGAAGATGGATATGTCCTGGGGGGAGGAACGATCACAGGAAATGATTAGACAGAATATGAGGGCAGACGTACACATGCATTCATCTTTTTCCCATGATTCTCAGACAGGGCCGGAAGAGATGATCCTGGCGGCGATGGAAAAAGGGCTGGAAATGGTCTGTTTTACGGATCATTTTGACAAAGACGATATGGAGTGGGGGGAAGAGAGCATCTTTGACCCGGAAGAATATTTTCGTGTCCTGCCTTCCCTTCAGGAAAAATACCGGGGAAGGATCGACGTAAGGATCGGGGTGGAGCTGGGGCTGCAGCCTTATCTGGGAGACTACTACCGGCAATTCGTGGCAGAGTATCCGTTTGATTTTGTGATCGGTTCGGTCCACAATGTAGATTCCTCCGATCCAGCCACAGGGAAGCTTTTTGAAGATAAGACGGATGAGGAAGCATATCGGGCCGCTTTCCGGGAAACACTGGAAGATATCCGAGTCTTTCAGGATTTTGACGTGCTGGGACATCTGGATTATGTGATACGATATGGAAAAGACCGGGAGAAGGAATATACCTACGACAGATTTTCCGGGGAGATTGAAGAGATTTTGAGATTTCTGATCCAGAACGGAAAAGGACTGGAATTAAACACTGCCGGGTTGAAATACGGTCTTCCCTTTCCCCATCCCCATCCCGATGTACTGAAACGCTACCGGGAACTGGGCGGCGAGATCATCACGGTGGGGGCGGACGGCCACTGTCCGGAGCATATCGCCTACGCGTTTGACAGAGTAGAGGGGATCCTGAAAGAATGTGGATTTCGTTACTATACAGAATTTAAGGACAGAAAACCGATATTTGTCAATCTGTAACCGGAAGAAACCAGTGTCATTCTATATGAAAAAATCGACGGAAGCCAGGTGTTTACGGGCATCTTCCATAAAAATACAAATAGAGTCTTGAATTTTTGCACTGGATTTAGTACAATTA